>JAICNY010000228.1 GCA_025930955.1 Thermoleophilia bacterium | reverse complement strand
GATGGTCGTGGACGGCCAGATCCACGGCGGCGTGACCCAGGGGATCGCCCAGGCGCTCTGGGAGGAGGCGATCTACGACGAGGACGGGAACCTCACGACCGGCTCGATGGTGAGCTACCTCGTCCCGAGCGCGGCCGAGACGATCGACTACGAGCTCGACCGGGTCGTCGCGCCGAGCCCCACGAACCCGCTCGGCGTGAAGGGCGTCGGCGAGACCGGGACGATCGCCTCGACGCCCGCGGTCATGAACGCCGTCGTGGACGCGCTCGCGCCGTACGGGGTGCGCGACGTGCAGATGCCCGCGAAGCCCGAGCACGTGTGGCGTGCGCTGCAGGAAGGGGGTGCGTCGTGATCCCGGCCCGTTTCGACTACGAGCTCGCGGAGTCCGTCGACCACGCGATCGAGCTGCTCGGCTCAGGCGGGGACGCGAAGCTCCTCGCCGGCGGACATTCGCTCCTCCCGCTCATGCGGCTCCGGCTCGCCCGGCCGTCGCTCCTCGTGGACGTCGGGCGCCTGGACGACCTCCGCTACATCCGGGAGGACGGCGGGCGGATCGCGATCGGCGCGCTCACGCGCCACCACGACGTGGCGAACGATCCGCTCCTCCGAGAGGCGAACGGGTTGCTCGCCCACACGGCGGCCGGGATCGGCGACCCGCAGGTGCGCCACGTGGGGACGATCGGCGGGTCGGTCGCGCACGGCGACCCGGCCGCGGACATGCCGGCCGTGCTCCTCGCGCTCGAGGCCGAGCTCGTCGTCCGCGGCGCGGGCGGAGAGCGGACGATCGCGGCGGCCGACTGCTTCCGCGGGTTCCTCGAGACCACGATCGAGCCCGGCGAGGTCCTGACGGAGATCCGTGTCCCGAGGCTCGGTAGCGGCTGGTCGTACCTGAAGATGACGCGCCGCGCCCAGGACTGGGCCACGGTCGGCGTCGCGGCGGTGCAGGCGAACGGCTCGGCGCGGGTCGCGCTCACGAACATGGACGCGACGCCCGTGCGCGCGCGAGGGGTCGAGGAGGCGCTCGCCTCCGGCGCCGACCCGGCCGCGGCGGCCGAGCGCGCCGCGGAGGGCACGAGCCCGCCGAGCGACCACTCGGCGAGCGGCGAGTTCCGGCAGCACCTCGCGCGCGTGCTCACGAAGCGGGCGCTGGAGGAGGCCCTAGGGAGCTAGCTCGGCGAGCACCGCCTCGTAGTCCTCCCACGTGTCGACGTCGCGGGGGAGCGGCCGCGCGACGCGGACGGTCGCCACGCGCTCGGGCTGCGACTCGAGGAGCCGCCAGGCGACCTTCCTCCCCTGCGCCGCGCGCAGCGCCGAGACCGCCTCGGCCGAGAACACGAGCGGATGGCCGCGCGCGTCGTCGTATTCGGTCGCGAGCGCCCACGGCCGGGCCGCCTCCCACTCGGCGCGCACCGTGTCGACGAGGGCCGCGTCCACGCCGGGCATGTCCCCGAGCAGGAGAAGGACCGCATCCGTCTCGCCGGCCGCCGCGAGGCCGCTCCGGAGCGAGGTCGCGGTGCAGGACGGGTCGCGCCCGTCCGGCGGGACGACCTCGGCGCGGGTCGTCGCGATCTCGTCCGCGGTCACGAGGACGACGCGATCGAGCGAGGAGCTCTCCGCCTCGCGGACGACCCAGCCGAGCAGCGTCGTGTCGCCGAGCGGCAGCGTCTGCTTGGGCCGCCCGAGCCGGCGCGAGAGCCCCGCGCCGAGGATGATCCCGGTGACGTGCGCCACGGCCCGGAAAGTGTAGGCACCGCCGGGCTCGTCGCTCGAACGCGGCCGAGCGAGGCGCTCGTGCGTTTCCGGCCCCGCCGAGTGGAAAGGCCGATAGACAGAGAGCAGGCGCACGCGAGGAGGCGATTCCATGGAGATCGGGATCATCGGGACGGGCAACATGGCGCGGGGCATCGGTACGCTCGCGCTCGACGCGGGGCACGACGTCACGTTCTACGGCACGAAGCGCGAGAACGCACAGCAGCTCGCCGGCGAGCTGAGCGGGTCGGCGAAGGCGGCCGCGGTCGGCGATCCGCTCGAGGGCGACGTCGTCGTGCTCGCGGTCTGGTATCCGGTCACGCGCGAGGTCGTCGAGCGCTACGGCGACGCGCTCGACGAGAAGGTCGTCGTCGACATCTCGAACCCGGTGAACACGGAGACGTTCGAGCGGATCGTCCCCGACGCGGGCTCCGGCGCGGAGGAGGTCGCTGCCGCGGCGCCCGGCGCGCGCGTCGTGAAGGCGTTCAACACGACGTTCGCGGGAACGGTCGCGGCGGGCGAGGTGTCGGGGCAGCCGCTCGACGTCCTGCTCGCGGCCGATGACGAGGAGGCGAAGCAGACCGTCGCAAGCGTGGCCGAGGACGGCGGCCTGCGTGCCGTCGACGCGGGCCCGCTCGAGCGGGCGCGGGAGCTCGAGGCGGCGGGCTACCTCCACATGGTCGTCCAGGAGGGCCTCGGCACCGGCTACGGGAGCGCGCTCCGGATCGTCGCCTGAGGGATGCCGTAGCCCGATCGCAGTCGGGACCGGCGCGATACGCTCGGCGCCGATGGCGCGGCTCACCACGACCGTCGTCGGGAGCTACCCCCAGCCGGGCTGGCTGATCGACCGAGCGCGGCTCGGGGAGCGGCTCCCCCCGCGCGTGCGCGCGCGCGAGCTCTGGCGCGTGCCGGAGGCGTTCCTCGAGGAGGCGCAGGACGACGCGACGCGGCTGGCGGTCCAGGACATGGAACGCGCCGGGATCGACGTGGTCACCGACGGCGAGATG
>JAICNY010000003.1 GCA_025930955.1 Thermoleophilia bacterium | reverse complement strand
CGCCCCGGCTCGAGTACGTGGAGTCGCTCGCGGCGCTCCTCGCCCGGTCGCGGAGGCCGGGCGAGGCGGCGGCGCCCCTCCAGGCGGCCGTGCGCCGCGCGCTCGCCCGCCGCACCGGGCTGCCCCCTGGCGCCCCTGACGACGACCTGCGGGCCGCGGCGGCGCGGTTCGGGCTCCCGGAGGACGAGCGGGAGGCGGCGCTCGGCCGGGTGCGCGACTCCGCCGGCCTCGCCGCGGCCGGGCGGGCGCTCGCGCGGCTTTCGGGGAGCGACCGCGCGTGAGGGGGCTCCGCGACCGGGTCCGCGCCGAGGTCGGGAAGGTGCTCGTCGGCCAGGACGAGGCGATCGAGCTCATGCTCGCCGCGCTCGTCTGCCGCGGCCACGTCCTCCTGGAGGGTGTCCCCGGCGTGGCGAAGACGCTCGCCGCGAACGCGGTGGCGCGGGCGCTCGGCCTCGAGTACCGGCGCGTCCAGTTCACGCCGGACATGCTCCCCTCGGACCTGACCGGGACGATGACGCTGAAGGGCGGGGAGCTCGTCTTCCGCGCCGGGCCGGTCTTCACGCAGCTCCTCCTCGCGGACGAGATCAACCGGACGCCGCCGAAGACGCAGGCCGCGCTCCTCGAGGCGATGCAGGAGGCGCAGGTGACGATCGAGGGCGAGTCGCATCCGCTCCCCGACCCGTTCCTCGTCGTCGCCACGCAGAACCCGATCGAGTACGAGGGCACGTACCCGCTCCCCGAGGCGCAGCTCGACCGCTTCCTCTTCAAGGTGGACGTCGGGTACCCGTCCGAGGAGGACGAGCACGCGGTGCTCCGGCTGCGCCGCCGCGGCGTCGTGCCCGCGACGCTCGAGGACGTCGGGGGCGTCGTGGACGCCGGGGCGCTCGCGGACGCGCGCGGGACTCTCGACGCGACGACCGTCTCGGAGGAGGTGGCGGCGTACGTCGTCGCGCTCGTGCGGGCGACGCGCGACCTGCCGAGCGTGACGCTCGGCGCGAGCCCGCGCGCCGCCGTCCATCTCGTGACCGCCGCGCGGGCCGCCGCCCGGCTCGACGGGCGGGAGTTCGTGACGCCCGACGACGTCGTCCGGATGGCGCCGGCGGTGCTCCGCCACCGGCTCGTCCTCCGGCCCGAGGCGGAGCTCGAGCGCTACCGGCCCGACGACGCGGTGCAGACCGCGCTCGCGGCCGTGCCCGTCCCGCGGTGAGCCCGACCCCGCGCGCCGCGGTGCTCGTGGGCGCGGCGGCGCTCGCGGCGCTCCTCGTCCCGCTCCCGGTCGCCGCGCTTCTCGCGGTCGCGGTGCTGGCGGCGACCGGCGTGGACGCGTTTCTCGTGCGCCGCCCGCCGTTCGTCCGACGGAGCCTGCCGGCGACGCTCTCGCGCGGGGTCGCGGCGCCGCTTCGGCTCGAGCTCGAGGAGCCGCCGCCGGGCGCCGCGCGGCTGCGGCAGCCCGTGCCGCCGGACCTCCGGCTCGAGCCCTCCGAGGCGGACGGGCGGCTCGACGGCGTCCTCCTGCCGCGGCGGCGCGGCCGGCACGTGCTTCCTTCGGCGGCGGTGCGGCTGACCGGCCCGCTCGGGCTCGGCGCGTGGACGCACAGCGCGGGCGAGGCGGCGGAGGCCCTCGTCTACCCCGACCTCCCGGCCGCGTTCCGCCTCGCGCTCGCCGTGCGCCAGGGCCGCTTCCGGGACACGGGGCGCGCGACCCGCGGCCCGCTCGGGCTCGGGACGGAGTTCGAGTCGGTGCGGGACTACCTTCCCGACGACGACGTCCGGCAGGTGAACTGGCGCGCGACCGCGCGGCTCGGACGGCCGATGTCGAACCAGTACCGGATCGAGCAGGACCGGGACGTCGTCTGCCTGGTCGACGCGGGGCGGCTGATGGCGGCGCCTCTCGGCGACCGGACGCGGCTCGACGCGGCCGTCGATGCGGCCGCTGCGGTCGCGGCCGTCGCGGACGAGCTCGGCGACCGCTGCGGCGCGATCGCGTTCGACGCCGAGCTGCGGCGAAACGTCGCCCCCCGCCGGGGCGGCGGGCGGTCGGTGATCGGCGCGCTCTTCGACGTCGAGCCGGAGCGCGTCGACTCGGACTACGAGCTCGCCTTCCGCGCGGTCGGCTCGTCGAAGCGGGCGCTCGTGATCGTCTTCACCGACCTCCTCGAGGAGGCGGCGGCGCGGCCGCTCGTCGAGTCGGTCCACGTGCTGCGACGCCGCCACGCGGTCGCGGTCGCGAGCGCCGCGGACACGGACCTCGACCGGCTTGTGCGCCGCGCGCCCGAGACGGCGCTCGACGCGTACGCCGCCTCGGTCGCGGTCGAGGTGCTGGACGCCCGTGCCCGGGTCGCCGCGCGGATCCGCGCGACCGGCGCGGACGTGATCGAGGCCCCGCCGGACGCGCTCGGCGCCGCCTGCGTCGGCGCGTACCTGCGCGCCAAGGCCCGCGCGGCCCTCTAGCGACTGGGCACGTGCCGGGCGGACACGCCCGGTGCCAGGCACCGGCCGTGTCCGCGCGGGCCAGGCCCCGGGGACAGTCCCCGGAGTCGCGCGCGCCGGGAAACGACGCGGGTTCCCGGTGTCCGGCCAGGTCCGTGGCGGCCATGGGCGGGGGACTGTCCCCTCGTCCACGGCGGCCTCGTCCGTCGGGGCCCGGCCTGGGCGGCTCGTAGAATCGCCGGCATGGACTCCCGGCCGATCGGGATCTTCGACTCGGGCGCCGGCGGCCTCACCGTGCTGCACGAGTGCCTCGTCACGCTCCCGCACGAGGATTTCGTCTACCTCGGCGACGGCGAGCGGTGCCCGTACGGGCCGCGCGAGGCGGAGGAGATCCGCCGCTTCGCGCTCGAACTCGCCTCGTACCTCGAGCGGAGCGGCGTCAAGCTCGTCGTGGCCGCCTGCAACACGGCCGCGGCCGCGGCGCTCCCGTACCTCCAGGAGCGGCTCGAGGTCCCGGTCGTCGCCGTCCTCGCGCCGGAGGCCCACGCGGCCGTGCAGGCGACCCGCAACCGCCGGGTCGGCGTCCTCGCCACCGAGGCGACGATCGAGAGCGGCCGGTACGCGGACGTCATCCACACGCTCGACGCGGGGGTCGAGGTCGTCTCCGTCGCATGCCCGAAGCTCGTCCCGCTCATCGAGGCAGGCGGCCCGAACGACGAGCTCCTCGCGGCCGTCCGCGAGTACGCGGAGCCGCTCCGCGACGCGCAGGTGGACACGGTCGTCCTCGGCTGCACGCACTACCCGCTCGTGCGCCCAGTGTTCGAGCGGGTCTTCGGACGCGGGACGACGCTCGTCTTCTCCGCCGACGAGACCGCACGCGAGGTGGCGGAGACGCTCCACCGGAAAGGCGTCGGCAACGACTCGGCGCGCCACGGGGAGACGACGTTCCTGACCACCGGCTCCCCCGCGGAGTTCGCGGCGCTCGGCGAGCGCTTCCTCCAGCTTCCCGTCGCGGGCGCGCGCCGCGTCGCGCTCGACGAGCTCGCCTTCGAGGCCGCATGACGCGCGCCGACGGACGCCGGCCGGACGAGCTGCGGCCGCTCGAGATCGCCCCCGGCTTCCTCGAGCAGGCGGACGGCTCGGCGCTCATCTCCCTCGGCCGCACGCGCGTCCTCTGCACCGCGACCGTCGAGGACGGCGTCCCGCGCTGGCTCGAGGGCAAGGGCGAGGGCTGGCTGACGGCCGAGTACGGGATGCTCCCCGCCTCGACCGGCGAGCGGATGCGCCGCGAGGCGAGCGCCGGCAGGCAGAAGGGCCGCACGGTCGAGATCCAGCGCCTCATCGGTCGCTCGATCCGCGGCGCCTACGACCTCGCGAACCTCGGCGAGCGGACCGTCTGGCTCGACTGCGACGTCCTCCAGGCGGACGGCGGGACGCGCACCGCGGCGGTGACCGGCGCCTGGGTCGCGCTCGTGCTCGCGGCCCGCGCGCGCGGGTTCACCGAGCCGCCCGAGACGATCGCCGCCGTCTCGCTCGGCATCGTCGACGGCGGGCTCCTCCTCGACCTCGACTACGGCGAGGACTCGTCGGCCGAGGTGGACATGAACATCGTCATGACCGGGGACGGACGGATCATCGACATCCAGGCGACAGCGGAGCGGGGCCCGTTCCCGCACGAGACGCTCGACGCGCTCGTCGCGCTCGCCCGCGGGGGGATCGACCGGATCGCGGAGGCCCAGCGCCGTGCAGCAGACGCAGCAGCTCATTCCTGAGCTCGAGCTCTGGGAGCTCGCCCTCCGGCTCGGCGTCGCCGCCGCGCTGACCGGCGCGATCGGCCTCGAGCGGGAGCTCCGGGAGCGGGCCGCCGGCCTGCGCACGCACATGCTCGTCGGGGTCGGCGCCGCGCTCTTCACGATCGTCTCCGCGTACGGCTGGTCGGACTTCGTCTTCAACCGCGACCAGGGGACGATCCTCGACCCGACCCGCATCGCCGCGCAGATCGTGACCGGGATCGGCTTCCTCGGCGCGGGCGCGATCATTCGCCAGGGGCTTTCCGTGCGCGGGCTCACGACCGCGGCCGGCCTCTGGGTCGTCGCGGCGATCGGCATGGCCGCCGGGGCCGGGTACTACACCGCTGCGCTCATCGGGACGGGCATCGTCCTCGTCGGGCTCGGGCCGATCCGCTGGCTCGAGGGGGCGCCGCTCATCCGCGACCTCCGCCGGGAGGGACGGGCGCTGGAGATCCTGCTCCACCCGGGCGAGTCGATCGGCGGCGTGCTCGACGTGCTCCACGACCGCACCGTCCGGATCAGCCGCGTCGAGATCTCCGACCTCGACGAGGGCCGCCAGGTCCGCGTCGAGATCGACCTGCCCCTCGGCGGCGCCGGCTCGGAGCTCGTCGAGGACCTCGCGCGCCGCGAGGACGTGACCGCCGTCCGCTGGGGCGCGTGAGGCTCGTCCTCGTCTCCGAGAACCCGCACAAGGCGCGGGAGCTCGCCGCCGCCCTCCCCGGCTGGGAGGTGGAGCCGTGGACGGGCCCGCCGCTCCCGCCGGAGACGGGCGCGACGTTCCGCGAGAACGCGCGCGGCAAGGCGGCGTTCGGTCGCGCGCACGGCCCGCCGGGCGCGTGGGTCGCGGGCGAGGACTCCGGCCTCGAGGTGACCGGGCTCGGCGGGCGGCCCGGAATCTTCTCGGCCCGCTATGCCGGCGAGCACGCGACCGACGACGCGAACACCGCGAAGCTCCTCGAGGAGCTCGACGGGCTCGAGCCCTGGTCGCGCGAGGCCCGCTACGTCTGCGCGCTCGTCGCGTTCTCTCCCCGAGGGGAGGAGCTCGCGGTCGAGGGCACGCTCGAGGGCACGATCACCGAGGAGCGTCGCGGCAGCGCGGGCTTCGGCTACGACCCTGTCTTCGTCCCCGACGGCGAGACGCGCACGGTCGCGGAGCTCGGCGACGCGTGGAAGGCGGCGTGGAGCCACCGCGCCCGCGCGGCGCGCGCCCTCGCCGGCGCGTTAGGCGAGCGTACGCCCACGGTGTAGATTGCGCGCATGCTCTTTCCGCATGACACGAAGGTCGAACGGCTCCGCGAGGCTCCGCTCTTCGCCGACCTCTCGAAGGACGAGCTCGAGCAGCTCGCCAAGCTGACCGAAGACCTCGAGGTCGAGGCGGGCAAGGTGCTCTGCCGCGAAGGCGAGCCGGCACAGGAGTTCTTCGTCATCATCGAGGGCACGGCCGAGGCGACGAAGGACGGACGACAGCTCGGGACGATGGAACAGGGCGACTTCTTCGGCGAGATCGCGCTCATCGAGGACATCCCGCGGACGGCGACCGTCACGGCGACGAGCCACCTGCGGTTCTTCGTCCTCACGCGGCAGGCCTTCTGGAGCATCGTCGACCGGATGCCGGACGTCGAGCGGAAGGTCCTCCGCACCCTCGCCCGCCGGGTCGTCGAGAACTGGGGCGACCCGACGACCGCGAACCGGCACGAGCCCGCCTAGGCGAGCCCCTCGGTCTCCGCCTCGCGGCGCGCCTCGATGCGCCCGCGCGAGAGGTACCAGTTGACCTCCGCGCCGAGCACGATCACGTTCGCCATCAGGTAGATCCAGAGCAGGAGCAGCGCGAAGCCGCCGAAGGCCTGGAGCGCGATGAGGCCGCTTGTCGCGCGGACGAAGAGCGGGAGGAGCTGGAAGCTCGCCTGGAGCACGATCATGGCGAAGAGCGCGCCGGGCAGCGTCTCGCGCCAGCGGAGCCGCTCGTTCGTGAGGAGTGTGTAGATGCTCCAGACGAAAGCAAGGACGAGGACGCTCGAGAGCGCGATTCCGTAGAGGTACGCGACCGTCCCGCCGAAGCCGATGTGGCGCGCGATCCCGACCCCGACCGAACCGACGAAGAGGGCGACGAAGAGCAGCGCGAGCGCGGCCGCGGTGAGGAGGAGGACGAAGAGCTTCTGCCGGATGAACGGGCGGTTCGGGAGCCCGTAGACGATGTTGAGCGCGCTCTCGACGACGCTGAAGAACCCGAGCGCCGCCCAGACGAGCGCGATGCCGCCGACGATCCCGAGCCCGGCGGCGCTCGCCTGGATCTCCTCGACGACGCTCACGAGGTTCTCGACCGACGCGGCCGGGAATGCGCGGCGGAGCTGCTCGATCAGGTAGCTCGACTCCTCAGCCTGGCCGAACACGCCGACGAGCGAGAGTGCGAGGAAGAGAAGCGGCACGAACGCGAGCGTCGCGAAATACGCGATCATCGCGGCGAGGTGCGTCCCGCGGTCGGCGAGGAACTTCCCGAGCACGGGCGGCTGGTGCATCCGGCGAGTCTAGGACGCCGCCCCGCCGGTGGCCGTGGCCGACGCGGCGGCCGCCGCACAGAATCGGCACGGTTCCGGCACGGACCTGCGCGTCCGTCGCCGCTAGGCTCGTTCGCAGGGGGACCGGATCCGCCCCCGGGGGCGGGGCGTGGGCGAGACGAGTGCGGGCGCCGTGGTAGCTTGCGCGCGTGGCCGCCGCGGACGCTGCTCAGGCGCTCGAGGAGCTCGTCGAGATCTCCTCGCAGATCGAGGGCGCCGTCCTCCTCGCCGAGGACGGGGCGCTCGTCGCGTCGACGTATCCCGACGCCGGACGGGCGGAGCGCGTCGCCGGCGCGGCATCCGAGCTGCTCCGCGCCGCCGACGAGTCCCAGGCCCGCGCCGAACGCGCGGCGATCGGCCAGGTCGTCGTCGAGCTTCCCGACGGCGCCGTCGTCTGCGTGCGCGAGGACGGGCGCGCCGTCGCCGCCGTCACCGTCAAGGAGCCGACGGTCGGCCTCGTGCTCTACGACCTGCGCACGACCCTCCGCCTCGCCGCGGACGAGAAGCCCAAGCGCAAGCTGGCCGCGCGAAGGAAGGCCGCCGCGTCCGATGCCGCCGGGGAGACCGCCGATGCGTAGGCTCCTCGCGGTCGGCGTCGCCGGCGCGGCGGCGGGGATCGCGCTCTGGCGCAGGCGCGGCGGCGCGCCCGCGGAGCGAGTCGACCTCCATTTCGAGGACGGCTCGATGGTCTCGCTGCCCGCGGCGTCCGAGGACGCCGAGCGGCTCCTCGGGCTCGCCCGCGACGTGCTCGCCGCGGCCCGCTCGTGAACGACGCGGAGCTCGCCGCACTCCTCAAGGAGCGGGCCTGGCTCGAGGGCGACTTCGTCCTCCGCTCCGGCCGGCGCTCCTCGTACTACCTGGACAAGTACCGCTTCGAGACGCATCCGGCCCTCCTGCGTGAGCTCGGGGAGCGGATCGCGGCGCAGGCGCGCAACGGCGGCGACCCGCCCGACCTCCTCGCCGGGCCGGAGCTCGGCGCGGTCGCGCTCGCCGCCTCCGCCTCGATGGCGTCCGGGCTCCCGTTCCTGATCGTGCGCAAGGAGCAGAAGGACTACGGCACCTCGAACCGGATCGAGGGCGTCTTCGAGCCGGGGCAGCGGGTCTGCCTCGTCGAGGACGTCGTGACGACCGGCGGCGCGGCCGTCGCAGCCGTCGAGGCGCTGCGCGGCGCCGGCCTCGAGTGCCGCCGCGCGATCTGCGTCGTCGACCGTGACGAGGGAGGTGCCGACGCCCTCGCGCGGGCCGCGGTCCGCCTCTATCCGCTCTTCCGCACGCGCGACCTCCAGACGGTCTAGAAGATCCCTCCAGGCCGCTTGGTTGCGGGATTTCCGACGCACCTGTTACGGTTCCGTGCCAGTTCGTCCGAGTACCGACCAGTAGGGAGGAGAGGGCAGTGGCAGTCACCAAGTCTGAGTTCGTGGATCGCGTTGCGTCGAAGAGCGGGCTCTCGAAGCGGGACGCCGGCAAGGCCGTCGACGCGTTCCTCGACTCCGTTCAGGAGACGCTCGTGCAGGGCGACTCCGTCACGTTCACCGGGTTCGGCAAGTTCTCCGCCCAGCAGCGCAACGAGCGCCAGGGCGTCAACCCCCGCACCGGCGAGCGGGTCACCATCGCCGCCGCGAAGGTGCCGAAGTTCTCGGCCGGCAGCCAGCTCAAGAGCGCCGTCAAGGGCTCCTAGAAGAACCGCCCCTCTTTTCCGACTTCGGAGGGCCGCCCGCTACGGGCGGCCCTCCATCCGTCTGCCGTCCAGCCGGATCGTCCACGGCTCGACGGCGGCGATCTCGAGGTGCGTGCCGGCCCACGGGTCGGGCGCGAGCGCCGTGCAGACGGCCTCCTCGGACTCGGCCTCGATCGCGTGGACGACCCGGAACTCGTCCGCGAGCGGGCCGCCGAGCACGATCACGCCGGCCTCGACGAGGCCGTCCATGAACGCCGCGTGCTCCTCCCAGCCGGACTGCTCCTCGAGCGGGAGCCCGGGCTGCCATTTCGGCCCCGAGCGGTGGATCACGACGTGGAACATCGCCATCCGAGCGTTGTAGCAGCGGCGCGTGTCGTCCGAACATACGTTCTATCCTCCGGCGGCCCGTGCAGCTACGCCTCGACGCAGCGGACCGGCTCGTGGAGCTCGTGGAGGAGCGCCGTGCGCCCGTGCCCGCGACCGAGGCCGCGACGGCGCTCTTCGCGCTCGCGCGGCCCGCCGCGGGGCTCGCGGCGACGCTCCTCGCCGAGGTGGTCGAGTCGGACGCGCGCCTCGCCTGGTCCGGTTCCGCGGTCGCGCTCGCCGGGCGCGGGCCGGAAAGCCTCCCGCTCGAGGCGGCGACCTTCGTCGTCTTCGACCTCGAGACGACCGGGCTCTCGGCGCGCACGGCGGAGATCTGCGAGATCGGGGCCGTCCGCATCCGCGGGCTCGAGCCGGCGGGGACGTTCGAGACGCTCGTGCGACCCGGGGCGCCGCTCCCGACCGCCGTCGCCGCCCTCACCGGGATCCGCGACGCCGAGCTCCGCTGCGCGCCGCCGCTCGGCGCGGCCGTCCGCCGCTTCCTCGCCTTCGCCGGCGACTGCGTCCTCGTGGCGCACAACGCCCGCTTCGACGTCGGGTTCCTCGACCGCGCCGTCGAGCGGCTCGACGGGCGGCGGTCTGCCGCGCCCGTCCTCGACACGGTCGGGCTCGCGCGGACGCTCCTCGCCGGCCGCGTGCGCCGCCACGGCCTCGCCTCGCTCGCCGCCTGGCTCGGGACGTCGGTCGAGCCGTGCCACCGCGCCCTCCCCGACGCGCAGGCGACGGCCGAGATCCTCGTGCACCTGATCGGGCTCGCGCAGGAGCGCGGCGCGGAGACGGTCGCCGACCTCCAGCGCCTTGCCGCGCCGCGCCCGCGCCGGGCGCACGACAAGCGCTCCCTTGCGTTCGGCGCGCCGACGCTCCCCGGCGTCTACCTCTTCCGCGGGCCCGGTGACCAGGTGCTCTACGTCGGCAAGGCGCGCGACCTCCGCGCCCGGCTTCGCTCGTACTTCGGGAGCGGGCGCCAGCGGCCCGCGGTCGAGGCGGCGCTCTCGGCGCTCGAGCGGATCGAGTGGCGCGTGCTCGGCTCCGAGCTCGAGGCGGCGCTCGAGGAGCTGCGGCTCATCCGCGAGCTCCGCCCGCCCGGGAACGCCCGGGGCGGGCGGCCGGACCGCTACCGGTATCTCGAGCTCCGCGGCGACCGGGTCGTCGTCACCGACGAGCCGGGGCCGCTCGGGCCGATCCGCAGCCGCCGCCGGGCCGAGCTCGCCGCCCGGGCGCTCGCGGGCGCGACGCCGGACGAGCTCGACGGCCTCGCCGCGGGCCTCCCGCTCGCCCGCGTCCGCGCGAGGCTCGCCCGGCTGGCAGAGGCGCAGCGTTACGAGGACGCCGCCCGCATGCGCGACCGGCTCCGGGCGCTCGAGGCGGTCGCCGGCGGGCTCGCCGCGCTCGACCGGCTCCGGTGCGCGGAGCTCTGCCTCCTCGTCCCTGCGCGCGAGCCGGGCTTCCGGCAGGCGTACGCGGTCGCGGGCGGGCGGCTCGCCGCCTCCCGCCGGCTCCCGCTCCACGGCGGCGCGATCGTCGAGGCGGCGGCGCTCGTCGCCGAGGCCGGGGACGCCCGCCGCGCGGGGACGACGCACAGCCCGGAGGCCGCGGACGAGCTCCTGCTCGTCTCCTCCTTCCTGCGCCGCCCGCCTCCGGAGCTCGACGTCTGCGAGCTCGACGCCGCGCGGATCGCCGCCGCGACCCTCGGATACCGGGCGGACGCCGATGTAGCCTAAGAGCCATGGAGCAGGAGCTCGCGGCGGTCCCGCAGACGGCGGTCGTGCCCTTCGCCGACCGCGTCGCCGAGGCGGTCGAGCGGAAGCGAAGCCAGCTCGTGCTCGGGGTCGACCCGCGCCCCGAGCTCCTGCCGCTCGAGCTCCGCGCCGCCGCCCACGCGGGCCGCGCGGCGGCCGCCGAGGCGTGCGCACGGTTCTCCTGTGGACTCGTGGACGCTGCCGGCCCGTACGTCGTCGGGGTAAAGCTCCAGCTCGCGTTCTTCGAGGCGCTCGGCGCGGACGGGCTCGCCGCGTTCGAGGAGGCCTGCGCCTACGCGCGCGCCGCCGGGCTGCTCGTGATCGCCGACGGGAAGCGCGGCGACATCGGCTCGACCGCGCGCGCGTACGCGGACGCCTACGTCCAGGCGACGGAGGCCGGCGGGCCACGCGTAGACGCGATCACCGTGAACCCGTACCTCGGGAGCGACTCGCTCGAGCCATTCCTCGCCGCCGCGCGCCGCTCGGGCACCGGGCTCTTCGTGCTCGTGAAGACCTCGAACGGCGGCAGCGCGGACGTGCAGGAGCTCACCCTGTCGGACGGGCGGCCGGTCTGGCACCAGGTGGCCGAGCTCGTGGCCGACTGGGGCGAGGAGCTCGTCGGCGAGCACGGGCTCTCGAGCGTCGGTGCGGTCGTCGGCGCGACGTATCCGCGCGCGGTCGGCGAGGCGCGGCGGCTCATGCCGCAGGCGATCCTGCTCCTGCCGGGCATCGGTGCCCAGGGCGCGACGCCCGCCGACGTGGCGCGCGCGTTCACGAGCGGGCCGGCGAGCGCGCTCGTGCCGGTCTCCCGCAGCGTGATCTACGCCTTCCGCGTCGACGGCGCCGACTGGCGGACCGCCGCGGCCGCGGAGGCGGCCCGGCTCAAACGAGAGGTCTGGACGGCCTCGGGCTGGTGATGAAGGAGCAGACCGACGAGCGGATCGAGCGAGGCGAGCCCGGCCGGCCCCGCCAGCCGTGGGGCGCGCGCATTCTCGCGCCGCTCGCCTTCTTCGCCGCCGCGACCGCGCTCGTGCTCGTCGTGAACCGCGCGCTCGACGGAGGCTCCGAGGCGGCCACGACGACCCCGCCGCCGGCGACCGTCGCGACCGAGACGAGCGCGACCGGCACCGGCGCGGACGGCGAGAACGTCCCCCGGCGCGAGCGGCAGTTCCACCGGATCCGGCCCGGCGACACGCTCGAGGCGGTCGCGAACCGCTACGAGACGACCGTGGACGACCTCCTGCGGCTCAATCCGAACATCGAGCCGAACAACCTCTCGCCCGGCCAGCGGATCCGGGTCAGGTAGCCGGGCGCTTCTCGTCGTCGCGCTCGGCGACGAGCCGGCGCGCGACCTGGACGCCCACGAGGGCGATCGTCATGAGCGGGTTCCCGAGCGAGCGCACGTGCACGGCCCCCGCCTGGAGCTCGCGCTCGCGCCGTGGGATGCGGAGGTGCCTCGGCGGGCTTCCGAGCGGAACGACGCGCTCGCGGCCCTCCCGCTCCTCGCCGCCCCAGACGAACACGCGTGTCGGTCGCACGTCGATCCCCCCGAGCGGCCCGAGCTGGATCTCGAGCGAGCGCTCCACGCCGCGCCGCCGCACCACAGCCTTTTCCTCTGCCACGAGGCGAATTCTAGTGACGGTACAGTGAGGCCCCGTGCGGCGTGGCCTGCTGCTCCTGCTCTCCGTCTGCGCCGCGCTCGCCGCCGCCGCGCCCGCGTCCGCGCAGACGGAGGCGCCCGAGCCGCCCGACGTCGCCGCCCCCGCGTTCCTCGTCGCGGACGCGAGGACGGGCGAGATCCTCGCCGAACGGAACGCGGACGCCCGCCGCCAGATCGCGAGCATCACGAAGCTCATGACGGCGCTCGTCGTCCTCGACCACGCGCGGCCGGGCGAGACGGTGACTGTCGTCCCGCGCGCGAGCTCGATCGGCGAGTCGTCGATCGACCTGGTCCCCGGCGAGAGGATGAGCGTCCGCGACCTCCTGGCGGCCGCGCTCATCCAGAGCGCGAACGACGCCGCCTTCGCGCTCGCCGCGCACGTGGGCGACGGGAGCGTCCCGCGGTTCGTCGAGCTGATGAACGAGAAGGCGCAGGAGCTCGGGCTCGACGACACGACCTTCGTCCGCCCGGACGGGCTCGACGTCCCGGGCCACCGGTCGACCGCCCGCGACGTGCTCGCGCTCGCCCGCGCGGCGATGGAGCAGCCGCTCGTCCGCCGGCTCGTCCGCCAGGACTCGCTTGCGATCGCCGGCGGGCGTGAGCTCTTCGGCTGGAACGACCTGCTGGGCGAGTATCGCGGGCTCTTCGGCGTGAAGACGGGCCACACGGACCTCGCCGGCTGGTGCCAGGTCGGCGTCGCTCGCCGCGACGGGGCGACCGTCTACGCGGTCGTGCTCGGGAGCCCGACGCGGGCGCGGCGGAACGACGCGCTCGCCGACCTGCTCGACTGGGGCTTCGACCGCTTTGCCCGCACGGAGGTCGTCACGACGGGGCGCGCGTACGCCTCCGCAGACCTCCCGTACACCGACGACCGGGTCGACCTCGTGGCGGAGGAGAGCGCGGCGCCGGTGCTCCTTCTCGGGCGCCCGCTCGTCGAGACGGTGGTTGCCGAGAGCGCGGTGGACCTGCCCGTCCGCGAGGGCGACGTGCTCGGCGAGGTGGTCATCCGCGACGGCGAGCGGGTCGTCGCCCGGAGGCCGCTCGTCGCCGCTGCGAATTTCGAAGAGCCGGGGCTTCTCGAACGGGCGGAGTGGTACGCTGGGCGAACGCTGGAAGAGGCCGGGGACATGCTGGACGCCGCCTTCGGAGCCATCCTGTGATCGTCACCGTCACCCTCAACACGGCCATGGACCGGACGCTGCTCGTCCCGAACTTCCAGCTCGGGCAGCGGCATCGCGCGAGCCTCGCGCTCTCGAGCGCGGGCGGGAAGGGCGTGAACGTCGCCCGCGCGCTCCGGCACCTCGGCGTGCCGGTCGTCGCGACCGGGTTCCTGGGCGGGCGAAACGGCGCGCAGGTCGCCGACCTCCTGACCGACGAGGGGATCCTGAACGACTTCGTGCGGATCGAGGGCGAGTCGCGGACGTCGGTCGCGCTCCTCGATCCGATCTCCGACCAGTACACGGAGGTCAACGAGTGGGGCCCCGAGGTGAGCGAGGCGGAGCTCGACGCCCTCCGCGAGAAGCTCGCGTACCTCACCCAGGGTGCCGAGTTCGTCGTCTTCGCCGGCTCGCTCCCGCGCGGGGTCGACCCCGCGTTCTACGGCGAGCTCGTCCGCGACCTCGCGAAGCAGCAGATCCTCACCGTGCTCGACACCGAGGGAGAGCCGCTCCGGCTCGGCGTCGGCGCCGAGCCGTTCCTCGTCTCGCCGAACCTCCGCGAGGCCGAGGCGCTCGTCGGGCACGAGTTCGTGGACGACGACGACCTCGCGCACGGCCTCGAAGAGATCGCCGAGCTCGGTGCGCGCAACGTCCTCGTCTCGCTCGAGACCGGCTGCTACGCGCTCGTCCGCGACGACCGCGAGGCCCACCGCGTGCGCGGGATCGCGCCCCGGCTCGAGGTCGTCTCGACGATCGGCGCGGGCGACACGCTCCTGGCCGGCTTCCTCGCCGCCCGCATCGCGGGGAAGGACGTGGAGGAGTCCGTGCGCGCCGCCGTCGCGGCCGGCGCGGCGTCCATTCTCGAGCCCGGCCCGGGCCGCTTCGACCCTCGCGCGGTGAGCCGCGTCTCGAATCTCGTGAAGGTCGAGCGGCTCGCGCCCGTCGCCCAG
This sequence comes from Thermoleophilia bacterium, assembly GCA_025930955.1. Classification (GTDB taxonomy): domain Bacteria; phylum Actinomycetota; class Thermoleophilia; order Gaiellales; family Gaiellaceae; genus JAICNY01. Next base: position 24,736 of record JAICNY010000003.1, on the reverse strand, counting down.
GACGCGTGAGCCGGCGACGTCATGAGCCGGTGTTAGCATCGCCCCGCATGAGAGTGGCGACGGAAACCTCCGTCCTGGTGCCCAGGCAAGCGCGGTCCGCCTGGGCTTTTTCGTTCCCGGGGGAGCGCTAGCGTGGACGTCGAGATCGGGCTCGGGAAGAAGGCGCGCCGCGCGTACGGGTTCGACGACGTGGCGATCGTCCCGAGCCGCCGGACGCGCGACCCGGACGACGTCGACATCGGCTGGAAGCTCGGCGACCACCTGCTCGAGCTGCCGCTTCTCGCGTCGGCGATGGACGGGGTCGTCTCGCCGAAGACCGCGATCGAGATCGGCAAGCTCGGCGGGCTCGGCGTCCTGAACCTCGAGGGGATCTTCACGCGCTACGCCAAGGCGGAGAGCGAGCTCGAGCGCATCGCGTCGTTCGGCCCGCACGAGGCGACGCGCGGGATGCAGGAGATCTACGCGAGGCCGATCGACCCGTCGCTCATCCCGAAGCGGATCGCCGAGATCAAGTCCGCGGGCGTGCTCGCCGCCGGCGCGCTCACGCCGCAGCGCGTGCGCGACCACTACCCGGCCGCCCGCGAGGCGGGGCTCGACATCCTCGTCATCCAGGGGACGGTCGTCTCGGCCGAGCACGTCTCGGCGAACGGCTCCGCGCTCAACCTGAAGGAGTTCATCGCCTCGCTCGACATCCCCGTGATCGTCGGCGGCTGCGCCTCGTACCACGGCGCGCTCCACCTGATGCGGACGGGCGCCGAGGGCGTGCTCGTCGGCGTCGGGCCGGGCGCCGCCTGCACGACGCGCGGCGTGCTCGGGGTCGGCGTGCCGCAGGCGACCGCGATCGCGGACGCCTCGGCGGCGCGCGCGCAGCACCTGCTCGACACGACGCGCTACGTGAACGTGATCGCCGACGGCGGGATGCGCACCGGCGGCGACATCGCAAAGGCGATCGCGTGCGGCGCCGACGCGGTCATGATCGGCTCGCCGCTCGCCCGCGCCGAGGACGCGCCCGGGCGCGGCTACCACTGGGGCATGGCGACGTTCCATCCGACGCTCCCGCGCGGCGCGCGCGTGAAGGTCGAGCCGGCCGGGACGCTCGAGGAGATCCTCGTCGGCCCCGCGCGCGAGAACGACGGGACGCTCAACCTCATGGGCGCGCTTCGGACGTCGATGGCGACGTGCGGCTACGAGAACATCCACGAGTTCCAGCGCGCCGAGATCGCGCTCGCGCCCGCGCTCAAGACGGAGGGCAAGGCCCTCCAGCAGGCGCAGCGCATCGGGATGGGCTAGCCGTGAGCGAGCCGGCCGTCCTCTCGCTTCCGGAGCCGGCGCCGGAGGAGCGGCCGGTCCTCGTCGTCGACTTCGGCGGGCAGTACTCGCAGCTCATCGCCCGCCGCGTGCGCGAGGCGCGCGTGTACTCGGAACTCGTCCCGCACACGATCTCGGCGGACGCCGTGCGGGCGCGCCGGCCGCTCGCGCTCGTCCTCTCCGGCGGGCCGGCGTCCGTCTACGCCGACGGCGCGCCGCGCATGGATCCGGCGCTCTACGAGCTGGGGATCCCGATGCTCGGCATCTGCTACGGGATGCAGCTCATGGCGCTCGATCGCGGCGGGCGCGTCGAGCGGACGGACACGGCCGAGTTCGGGCGCGCCGACCTGCGCGCCGAGCGCGAGAGCGAGCTCTTCACGGGCCTCCCCGACGAGCAGGTCGGCTGGATGAGCCACCGCGACTCCGTCACCGCGCCGCCCGAGGGCGCGCGCGTCGTCGCCGCGTCGGCCGCGGCGCCGATCTCCGCGTTCGAGGATCCGGCCGCGCGGCTCTACGGCGTCCAGTTCCACCCGGAGGTCGTGCACACGGAGTACGGCCAGGACGTGCTCAAGAACTTCCTCTACCGGGTCGCCGAGGCCCCGCCCGCATGGACGGCCGCCGCCGTGATCGAGGAGGAGACGGCGCGGATCCGTGCCGAGGTCGGCTCGGAGCGGGTGCTCTGCGCGCTCTCGGGCGGGGTCGACTCCGCGGTCGCCGCGCTCCTCGCGTACAAGGCGGTCGGCGACCAGCTCACGTGCGTCTTCGTCGACCACGGGTTCATGCGCAAGGACGAGGCCGAGCAGGTCGTCGAGACGTTCGCGGGCCACTTCCACGTGCCGCTCGTCCACGTCGACGCGCGTGAGCGCTTCCTCGCCCGGCTCGCCGGCGTGAGCGACCCGGAGGAGAAGCGCCGCCGCATCGGCGAGGAGTTCATCCGCGTCTTCGAGGAGGAGGCCGGGAAGCTCGGCGCCGTCCGCTACCTCGTGCAGGGGACGCTCTACTCGGACGTGATCGAGTCGGGCGGCTCCGGCGAGGGCGTCGCCGCGACGATCAAGTCGCACCACAACGTCGGCGGCCTCCCGGAGGAGATGGACCTCGAGCTCGTCGAGCCGCTCCGGATGCTCTTCAAGGACGAGGTGCGCCGCGTCGGCGAGGAGCTCGGGATGCCCGAGAAGATGGTCTGGCGCCAGCCGTTCCCGGGGCCCGGGCTCGCGATCCGGATCATCGGCGAGGTGACGGAGGAGCGGCTCGCGATCCTCCGCGAGGCGGACGCGGTCGTCCAGGACGAGATCCGCCGCGCCGGGCTCTACCGCGAGCTCTGGCAGTCGTTCGCCGTGCTGCCCGCGATCCGCTCGGTCGGCGTCCAGGGCGACGAGCGGACGTACGCGTACCCGATCGTCATCCGCGCCGTCACGTCCGACGACGCGATGACCGCCGACTGGGCGCGGCTGCCCTACGACGTGCTCGAGGCCATCTCCGGCCGGATCATCAACGAGATCCCCGGCGTCAACCGCGTCGCCCTCGACATATCGTCCAAGCCGCCCGCGACGATCGAGTGGGAGTGACACCGCCGTGAATCACGGCGACGCCGTCGCATCGCCATGACGATTCACGCGTCCGAGGCCGCGCCCCGGTGCCCCGGTGGAGCCCCGACTTGGTAACACAGCGTTACTGGCGTCGGCGGGCGGCGGCGAAGATCCCCACGGCCAGGCCGAGCGCGCCCGCGAGGACGAACGGGCGAGGATCGACGATCGGGCGGAACGCCGCCTTCCCGTCGCGGAGCTCGATGAAGCCGACCGGGCTCGTCGAGCCGCCGCCTCCGCCTCCTTCGCCTTCGCCCTCGGCCTCCGGCCGCGAGCCCGTACCGCCGCCGAAGCCCCAGGTGCTGCGGGCGACCGGGATGACCGTCACTCCCTCGGCCTCGACCGGCTCGCCGAAGACCGCGGTCGACCCGAACCGGGCGCCGATCCGCTCGGCAAGCGTCTCGACGAACGTCGTCTCGCTCTCCATCGCGTGTGCCTCCTCGTCGCTTCCGGGGAAGGATGGCTGCATCGCGGCCGCGGCGCATCGGGGTCTTCGCGGATTCAGCCGACGCGAAAGCCGGCGAGCCCCTCGGGCGGCTCCTCCGCGACCTCCACCCGCTCGACCGAGGCGTGCGGCGGGCCGAGGCGGCAGAAGTCGACGAGCCGCTCGACGGCGTCGGCCTCGCCCTCGAACACCGCCTCGACCGTCCCGTCGAGGGAGTTGCGCGCCCAGCCGGCCACGCCCTCGCGCTCCGCAAGCCGGCGCACGGAATCGCGGAAGAAGACGCCCTGGACACGGCCGTGACAGACGACGCGGCGCCGGGTCACGCGACCGCCTCGGGCCGGTAACGCCGGAACCACGGAAGGACGAGCAGCGCGAGCACGAGCGTGAGCCCGGCTGCGACGACGAACGGCGCGCGGGCGCTCGCGTGGAAGATCGGAAGGTAGAGGAGCGGCCCGATCGCGACGCCCGCGAACTTGAACGCCGAGTACGCGGAGATCGCGCCCGCGCGGTTCTCGGGGAACGACTCGACCGCCATCGTGTTCAGGCCTGCCCAGACGAACGTTCCCGCGCACCCGACCGCGAGCCAGAGGAGCGCGAGCGACCACGCGCTCGGCGCGAACGCGAGGCCGAGCACGAGGGCCGCGCAGACGAGCGCGCCGCCGAGCGCGGTCGCCGGTCGCCCGGCGCGGTCGACGACGCCGCCCGCGTAGCGCCCGAGCAGCACGCCGCCCACGCCGTAGCCGGCGACGAGGAGCCCGCGCGCGCCCGGCCCGAGCCCGAACTCCTCCGCCGCGACGAGCACCAGCACGAACCCGATCGCCGTGAAGCCGAGGTAGCCGAGCAGCGCCTTCGCCGCGAGCGCGCCGAACCAGCCCGAGACGAGCCCGCGGATGCTCGCGTGCCCCTCGCCGGGCGGCCGCTCGAACGAGCCGAGCGTCCGGGTCGGCACCGCAAGCGCGAGCGCCGCGATCGTCACCGCCGCGAACGCGAGCCGCCACGACACCTCGCCGAGCGCGCCGCCGAGCGCCGGCGCGAACGTGAACCCGGCCGTCTGCCAGGCCGCGAACGTTCCGACGGTCCGGCCGAGCACCTCCGGCGCCACGACCTCCGAGAGCGCCGCGAGCAGGATCGGCGAGAGGAACGCGTTCGCCGCGCCCATCACGGCGCGCGCGCCGAGGAACGTCCAGATCTCCGGCGCGAGCGCGCACGCGAGCGCGGCGAGCCCGAAGACGACGTACGCGGTCCGCACGACGCGGCGCGCGCCGAGCCGCTCTGCGACCGTCCCGGACACGAGCTGGAGCGCTGCGAACGGAACCATGTACGTCGTGATCGCCGCCGCGACGAGCGTCAGCGACGTGTCGAGCCCCTCCGCGACGTTCGGGATGAGCGCGATGAGCATCGCGCCCCCGAACGGCCCGAGGAACCCGCCCGCGTAGAGAGGGAGCGTCACGCGCACGACGGCAGTCTTCCCTGCGAGGCATGCCTCGCGTTACGCCGTCGTTACGAGCGTTTGTGAGACTGGCGTCGATGGGCTCCGAACTCTCCCTGCAGCGCGCCGTCCGGCGCAACACGCTGCTGCTCGCGACGTCCACCGCCGTGACGTCCGCGACGATGCAGCTCGTCGCCGCGCTTGCCTCGACGACGTTCGTGATCGCGACCGGGATCGAGGGGCTGCTCGGGCTCGGGCCGGCGATCTTCCTCGCGAGCTCCGCGTCCGCCGCGCTCCCCGCGGGGCGCGCGATGGACCGCTTCGGGCGCAAGCCCGTCATCGCGGTCGGGTTCGCGCTCGGGGCGATCGGGACGACGGTGACGGCGTTCGCCGTCGGCGCGGAGCTCGGGATCGGCGTCGTCCTCGGCTTCGCGCTGATCGGGATCGCCGCCGGCACCGTGCTCCTCGCCCGCGCGGCGGCCGGCGACATGTACCCGCCGGAGCGGCGCGCGCGCGGGATCTCCCTCGTCCTCTTCGGCTCCGTCTTCGGCGCGATCCTCGGGCCCGCGGTCTTCGGGCCGATCTTCTCCGGCCGCGACCTGACCGCGGACTCGCTCGTCGTCCCGTGGCTCGCCGGGGGCGGCTTCATGGTCGCCGGGCTCCTGCTCATCCTGCTCGTGCGGCCGGACCCGAAGACGATCGGCGAGCGGCTGTTCCCGGCCGCGGAGGGGGTCGCGCCGGCCCCGCCCGCGCCGCTTCGCGAGCTCGTCCGCCGCCCCGGGGTGCCCTCCGCGCTCCTCGCCGCGTTCTCGAGCTTCGGCGTCATGGTCGCCGTCATGAACCTGACCGGCTACGCGGTCGTCCACGAGCATGGGCACTCGCAGAGCTCGGTGTTCCCGATCATCGGCGCGCACGTCTTCGGGATGTTCGCGCTCGTGCTCGTGATCGGGCAGATCGTCGACCGCTTCGGCGGGAGCGTCGTGCTCGTCGCCGGGCTCGCGCTCGAGGGCGTCTCGTCCCTCGGGCTCGCCTGGGCGGAGGGCGTCTGGGCGACCGCGCTTCTCCTCTTCGGGCTCGGGCTCGGCTGGAACCTCGCCTTCGTGGCCGCGACGACCGCGCTCGTGAACCGGACGGCGCCGGCCGAGCGGGGGAAGCTCGTCGGCTTCAGCGACCTCTCGTCGGGGCTCGTCGGCGCGACGCTCGCGATCCTCGGCGGCTGGATCCTGCAGGGCTGGGGCGTCGGCGCGCTCGCCGCCGGGGCGACCGTGGTCGCGTTCCTGCCGGCCCTCTTCCTCGCCCGGTCGTTCGTCTCGCCGCCGCGCAGGCCGGTCGGCGAGGCGGCGTGAGCCTCGTCGCGGAGCTCGCCCGCGCGCGGATCGGCGCGACGTTCAACTTCTACCGGGACGGCGAGGGCGCCGAGCTGCGACGCGATCGGCTGCGCGCGTACCTCGAGGCGCGGGCCGATGCGCCCGCGCTGCTCGTGGCCGAGGCGCCCGGCTACCGCGGGACGCGCGTGAGCGGCGTGCCGCTCACGTCCGAGCGCCAGCTCACGGGCTCGGGGCCGGCGGAGGCGACCGCGACGATCGTCCACCGCGCGCTCGGGGAGACCGGGCTCACGCAGGACGTGCTCCTCTGGAACGTCGTGCCGACGCATCCGCACCTCCCGGGCCGTCCGGAGACGAACCGCCGCCCGACCCGCGCGGAGGTCGAGGCGTCGCTGCCGTTCGTCCGCCGGCTCGCGCGCGGCCGCCGTGTCGTCCCGGTCGGCCGGCTCGCGCACGCGGCGCTCGGCGGGGCGTACGTCCGCCATCCCTCGCACGGCGGGGCGCGGCCCTTCCTCGAAGCCCTGCGTAGAATCGCCGCGCACCAACCGATCGAGAGGAGCCGTATGGACGAGCAGACGGTGCGCGAGGCGGCGGAGATCCACGCCCGCGCCACGGTGGACCGCGACTACCCGACGGCCGGGTCGTACCTCGGCGACGGGATGATGGACGCCGCCGGGGCCGTGATGAAGGAGATGCCGCGCCCGCTCACGGGCTCGGAGGTGACCTCCGTCGAGGAGACGGCAGGCGGCTACACGTGCCGGATCCGCTACACGGGCGAGAGCGGCGCGACCGACGTCGACTCCCACTGGGCAGACGTCGACGGCAGCCCGACGATCGTCGGGCTCGAGGTCGTCGAGAAGTCCTGAGGCCGTGCCGGTCGAGGTCCGGCCGGTCGAGGAGCGGGATCGCGGCTGGCTGCGCGAGGCGGTCGCCGGTGCCTGGGCGTCCGACCGGATGGTCACCCGCGGGCGGCTGATCGAGCCCGTCTCGGCCTGTCCCGGGTTCGTCGCGGAGCTCCACGGGCGCCCGGCCGGGCTCGTGCTCTTCGTCGAACGCGAGGACGGGCTCGAGGTCGTGGGGCTCCTCGCGCTCGAGCGGGGCGCCGGCGTCGGGAGCGCGCTTCTCGCCGCGCTCGAGGGCGAGGCGGCGCGCCGCGGCACGCGCGCCTGGCTCGTCACGACGAACGACAACACGCGCGCGCTCCGCTTCTACCAGCGCCGCGGCTGGGAGCTCGTCGCGCTCCACCGCGACGCGGTGACGGAGGCGCGGCGGCTCAAGCCGGAGATCCCGGAGACGGGCGACGACGGCATCCCGATCCGCCACGAGCTCGAGCTCCGGTGGACGCCGTGACGGCCCGGTGGTTCCTGCTACCATGCGCCCTCGGCGGACACACGCGTCCGCCGCTTCTTTGCATGAAGACCTGGAACGCGAAAGCCGAGGACGTCGAGCGCGAGTGGTTCGTCGTGGACGCCGAGGGCCAGACCCTCGGGCGTCTCGCCACGCGCATCGCCGACACGCTGCGCGGCAAGCGCAAGCCGACGTACACCCCGCACGTCGACACCGGTGACTTCGTCGTCGTCGTGAACGCCGAGAAGATCCGGGTGACCGGCTCGAAGCTCGACCAGAAGCGGTACTACCGTCACTCGGGCTACCCCGGCGGCCTGCGCTCGCGGACGCTGCGCGAGCAGCTCGACCGCCAGCCGGCCGAGGTGATCCGCAAGGCGGTCAAGGGGATGCTCCCGCGCAACCGCCTCGCGAACCGGCAGATCACGAAGCTCAAGGTCTACGCCGGCCCCGACCACCCGCACGAGGCCCAGAACCCGAAGCCGCTCCCGGAGGACAAGTGAGCGAGCTCGCCCAGTACAGGGGCACCGGCAAGCGGAAGACCTCCGTCGCCCGCGTGATCCTCCGGCCCGGCGACGGGCAGTGGTGGGTGAACGGGAAGACGCTCGAGGAGTACTTCCCGCGCGCCTCCCAACGGATGGTGGCGACCGCGCCGCTCCGCGTGGCCGAGTCCGAGGGCCGGTTCGACGTCCGCGTGCGCCTGCACGGCGGCGGCCCGTCCGGTCAGGCCGGCGCGCTGCGCCACGGCCTCGCCCGCGCGCTCGTCGAGGCGGATCCGGCGCTGCGGACGGCGCTCAAGCGCGAGGGCTTCCTCACACGCGACGCCCGCATCGTGGAGCGCAAGAAGGCCGGCCTCCACAAGGCGCGCAAGGCGCCCCAGTACAGCAAGCGCTGAATCCGGCCGCGGCTTCGCCGCGACCATGACGATTGAGCGCTTCTCTCGCGGGTCCCCAGGCCGGCTTCGGGCCGCGCCGGGCCGAGCCCGGCACGGCGACGAACGCCGGGAGCCCGATGACTAGTACCACTGTGGTACTAGGTGCGGGTTCGACCCTGCGCCCGGTCTCTCTATTAGCGTTGCGTTCATGGGTGACGGGCGGCGGTACTTCGGGACGGACGGGGTTCGCGGGGTCGTGGGCGACTCGCTCACGGAGGGCCTCGCGGCGCGGGTCGGGTTCGCGTTCGCGCAGTGGAGCGACGCGGCGCCCGTGCTCGTGGGGCGCGACACGCGCGCGTCCGGGCCGGCGCTCGAGGCGGCACTCGCTCGAGGGCTCGCCGCCGCCGGTTCGGAGGTCACGCTCGGCGGCGTGCTCCCGACGCCCGCCGTCGCGCTGCTCGCCGACGGCTGCGGGGCGGTCGTCTCCGCGAGCCACAACCCGCCGGAGTACAACGGCGTCAAGCTCTTCGCGCGCGAGGGTCGCAAGCTCACGGACGAGGACGAGGCACTCGTCGAGGGCCTCCTGCCGGAGCAGGTGCCGGCCGTCGACGCCGAGCCGCGCCGCGACGACACCGCCCGCGACCGCTACCTCGAGCTCGTGACCGGGCGGTTCGGCGCGCCGCTCGACGGGCTCCGGATCGCGGTCGACACGGCGAACGGCGCCATGAGCGGCCTCGCCCAGCAGGCGTTCGAGCGCCTCGGCGCGCGTGTCACGGCGCTCGGGAACGCACCCGACGGGACGAACATCAACGTCGGCTGCGGCGCGACCGACCCGTCCGCGCTCGCCGCCGCGACGCGCGAGAGCGAGCACGACCTCGGCGTCGCGCTCGACGGGGACGGCGACCGCGTGGTCGCGGTCGACGCCGCCGGGAACGAGGTGAACGGCGACGCGCTCGTCGCGATCCTCGCGCTCCACCTCGAAGTCGACCTCGTCGCCGTGACGGAGATGAGCTCGCTCGGCTTTCATCGCCTGATGGCCGAGCGCGGGATCCGCAGCGTCGCGACGCCCGTCGGCGACCGCTATCTCCTCGAGGCGCTCCGCCGCGAGGGGGGCGTCCTCGGTGGCGAGCAGTCAGGCCACGTCGTCTACCTGAACGGCCATACGACGGGCGACGGGCTCGTGGCCGCCATCCTCCTCGCGCGTGCGGTCCGCGAGACCGGCAGGCCCGTTGCCGAGCTCGCCGCCCGGCTGGAGCCGGTGCCCCAGGCCAAGCGTAACGTGCCGGTCCGCACGAAGACCTTCACGACCGCGCTCGAGCAGGAGCTCGCACGCCTGAACGCCGAGCTCGACGGCAGGGGTCGCATCCTCGTCCGCCCGTCCGGCACGGAGCCCGTCGTCCGCGTGCTCGCGGAGGCGGAAAGCCAGGAAACGGCCGATCGGCTCTCTGATACCATCGCCGCCCTCGTCGGGCGCGAGCTCGGCTAGCGGCAATCCGCAACCCCCCAGGCCGTCCAGGCCTTCAGGACGCCGACGCGAAGAGGAGGTTCCTCATGTGCGGGATCATCGGATACGTCGGGTTCAGAGAGGCGAAGCCGCTGCTCATCGCGGGCCTCGAGCGCCTCGAGTACCGCGGGTACGACTCCGCCGGCCTCGCGCTCGCCGAGGACGCCGGGTTCGAGTACGTCCGCGCCGTCGGGAACCTCGACAACCTGAAGGAGGCGGCGGGCCCGAACGGCTCGACGACGACCGCGGGCCTCGGGCACACGCGCTGGGCGACGCACGGGCGGGTCTCCGAGGCGAACGCGCACCCCCTCACGGGCTGCGACGCGCCCGAGATCGCGCTCGTCCTGAACGGGATCGTCGAGAACTTCCGCGAGCTCAAGGAGAGCCTCCTCGAGGACGGCCACACCTTCACGTCCGAGACCGACGCGGAGGTGGTCACCCACCTGATCGAGCGCGCCTACGAGGGCGATCTCGTCGAGGCCGTCCACCGCGTCTACCCGCAGCTCGACGGCCACTTCGCGTTCGTCGTCGCGCACCGCGAACATCCGGAGCTCCTCGTCGGCGCGCGGCTCCAGTGCCCGCTCGTCGTCGGAGTCGGGGACGGCGAGATGTTCTTCGCCTCCTCGATCGCCGCGTTCCAGCGCGAGACGACTCGCGTCCAGCTGATCGAGGACGGCGAGATCGTGGCGCTCACCGCGCAGGGGGCCCGCTTCCTCTCGACCGAGGGCGAGGAGCGCGACCGCGACGAGCTCGAGGTCGACTGGGACGACGAGTACGCCGAGCGGCACGGCTTCGAGACGTTCATGCTGAAGGAGATCTACGAGCAGCCGGCCGCGATCGCACGGACGATCGAGGAGCACGCGACCGCGGCGGGCGTCCACCTCGAGGGCCTCCCGCCGGACGCCCTCGACGGGATCGACCGCCTGCTCGTCCTCGCCTGCGGCACGGCCTACCACGCGGGCGTCGTCGGACGCTATGCGATCGAGGAATGGGCGCGGATGCCGTGCGAGTTCGACGTGGCGAGCGAATGGCGCTACCGCAACCCCGTAGTCACCGAGGGCACGCTCGTCGTCGGCATCTCGCAGTCCGGGGAGACGCGCGACACCGTCCACGCGCTGCGGCTCGCGCGCGAGCTCGGGGCCCGCACGGTGGCGATCACGAACCTCCCGGGGACGCAGATCACGCGCGAGGTCGACCACGTCCTCTACACGAAGGCGGGGATCGAGATGGGCGTCGCCGCGACGAAGACGTTCACGGCGCAGGTGACCGTGCTCTACCTGCTCGCGCTGCGGCTCGCCGAGCTGCGCGGAACGCTCCTCGACGAGGAGATCCAGAGCCTCCTCGCGGAGCTCCGCGGCGTGCCGGACAAGATGGGCGCGTTCCTGGACGGGCGCCATCCGATCGAGGAGATCGCGCGGCGCCACCACGACGAGGACTTCTTCCTCTACCTCGGCCGCCACATCGGGTTGCCCGTGTGCCTCGAGGGCGCGCTCAAGCTGAAGGAGATCTCGTACATCCCGACCGAGGCGTACTCGGCGGGCGAGATGAAGCACGGGCCGATCGCGCTCCTCGCCGAGGACACGCCGGTCGTGGTCGTCGCCACGGACTCGCACGTCTACGACAAGGTCGTGTCGAACATCCAGGAGGTGCGGGCGCGCGGCGCGCAGGTGATCGCGATCGCGACGGACGGGAACGAGGACGTCCAGCATCACGCCGACGACGTCATCTTCGTCCCGCGGACGCACCCGTTCCTCCAGGCGCCGCTCGCGATCCTCCCGCTCCAGTTGCTCGCCTACCGGATCGCGCGGCTTCGCGGGATGAACGTCGACCAGCCGCGGAACCTCGCGAAGACCGTCACGGTCGAGTAGCGCCGCTGGTCAGCGCGCCGGGCGAGAGGCATCATTCGGGGCGGATCCGATGCCAGCGCTGCTCAGAAGCCCCGTCGTCCTCTTCGCGCTCGCGCTGACGCTCGTCGTCACGTTCGCGCCGGACCTGAGCTTCTCGTACTACGCGCCCTCGCTCCGAATCGCGCTCGAGACGACGAGCGCGCTCGCGGCGCTCACGGCGGCGTTCGTCGTCTACGGCCGGTTCCGGCACCGCCCGACGTTGAACGGGCTCGTGCTCGTCGTCGCCCTCGGGCAGCTCGCGGCGGCGAGCTTCCTCGTGGCGATCTTCGTCGCCACGTCGTCGGCGCCGGAGGAGCTCCTCGTCGTCGCCTTCGCCACCCGGCTCGTCGGCGCCTGGACGCTCGTCGGGGCCGCGTTCCTCCCCGCGGTCGAGCCGCGGGAGCAGACCCGCGCGTTCGCGCTGCTCGCCGGCTCGACGGCCGCGGTCATCCTCGCGCTCGTCTCGACGTTCCTCCTCTTCGCCGCCGCCGACGCCCAGGACCTCGTCGGGCGGCTCGCGGACGCCGGACAGCCGTTCCCCGAGCGGAACGGCGTGATCGTCGCCTTCCAGCTCGTCACGTGCGCCGGCTTCGTCGTCGCCGCCCTCGGCTTCTCGCGAACGGCGCGGCGGACGGAGGACGTGTTCCTCTCCTGGGTCGCCGTCGGCTCCGTGCTCGCCGCCCTCGCGCGCGTCCAGTACGTCATCTCCCCGCCCGCCGGCAAGTACTGGATTCACACCGGCGACGTCTTCATCCTCGCCTTCTACTCCATCCTGCTCCTCGCGGCCGCGAACGAGGTGCGCGGGTACTGGCGGGGCCTCGCGCAGGCCGCCGTGCTCGACGAGCGCCGCCGGATCGCGCGCGAGCTGCACGACGGCGTCGCGCAGGAGCTGGCCTTCATCGTCCGGCGGGCCCGCCGGCCGCAGGCGCCCGAGTCGCTTCCGATCATCGCGGCCTCCGCCGAGCGGGCGCTGAACGACTCGCGGCGGGCGATCGCCGCGCTCTCCTCGCCGTTCGACGAGCGGCTCGACGTCGCGCTCGCGCAGGCGGTCGAGGAGGTCGCCCAGCGCACCGGCGCGTCGGTCGAGCTCGCGCTCGACGAGGACGTGGACGTCAGCCCGCCGACCCGCGAGGCGCTCGTCCGCATCGCCTGCGAGGCCGTGGGGAACGCGGCGCGCCACGCCGGGGTCGGGCACGTGCGCCTCGAGCTCCAGAACGGGGACGGCATCCTGCTCCGCGTCGTCGACGAGGGCGTCGGCTTCGACCCGGGCGCGCCGCCTCCCAGCACCGGCGGCTTCGGGCTCGGCGTCATGCGCGAGCGGGCGGAGGCGCTCGGCGCCGACCTCCGCATCGCGTCGCGGCCGGGCGCGGGGACGATCGTGGAGGTGCGGCTCCCGTGAGCGACCCCGCGACCGTCCTCATCGCCGACGACCACGCGCCGACGCGCGCCGACATCCGCTCGATCCTCGAGGAGGACGGACGCTTCACCGTCGTCTGGGAGGCGGGTGACGCCCCGGCGGCCGTCGCGGCGGCGGTCGAAGGGAAGCCGCAGGTGTGCCTCCTCGACGTCCGCATGCCCGGCGGGGGCGTGGCTGCGGCCTGGGAGATCAGCGCGCGGCTCCCGGACACGAAGATCGTCATGCTCACGGTCTCGCGCGACGACAAGGATCTCTTCGCCGCCCTGCGCGCGGGCGCATCCGGATACCTCCTGAAGGACGTCGCGCCCGACCGGCTCGCGGACGCGCTCGAGTCGGTGCTCTCGGGCGAGAGCGCGCTTCCCGGAAGCCTCGTCGCCCGGCTCGTCGCGGAGTTTCGCGACCGGGGGCCGCGGCGGCGCACGCCCGTCTCGGCCGAGAGCACGGGCGCCCAGCTCACGAGCCGGGAGTGGCAGGTGCTCGAGCTCATGCGCCAGGGACTCACGACCGCGCAGATCGCGCGACGTCTCGTCGTTTCGCCGGCGACGGTGCGCAGTCACGTGGCCGCGATCCTGCGCAAGCTGCGCGTCCCCGATCGCGAGGCGGCGCTCAAGCTCTTCGAGGGCTCGTAGCGATCCGCGCCTAGCAGATCTCCACGCGACGCGCAAGAGCGCGCCACAAGATTGGGCGTGGACGTATCTCAACGGATCCGCTACTAATGGGCGCGGCGCCGCCGCTACCCCCACCAGGAAATGTCACGGCGCGCCGCGGTGCAACGCAGTCGTCAGGCTGCACGACCCAGGAGGTAGCTCATGCGAAAGCGGATCGGGCTCGCGCGCCTGTCGCTCGCGACGCTCGCACTTGCGCTGCTCGGGGCGACGATGCTCGCGACCAGCGCGCCCGGGGACACGGGCCAGGGAGACCTGGGCCGCGTCGCCGCGGACGACGTCAGCGTCGTAGAGGTTCTCCTCGAGGATCGTGACGCGCTGGACGCGCTCGTCGCGACCGGCGTCGATCTCGACCACAACGTCACGACCACCGCCGACGGGATCGTCGCGCACGCCGTCGTGACCGCGAAGGAGGCCGAAGCCCTGAAGGGCAAGGGCTTCAAGCTCGGGAAGGTTGTCTACAGCGAGGACGACGCCGAGGCGCGTGTGGCCGAACGCGAGGCAACGATCGCCGAGCACGTCGAGGCGCTCGAGGCGCTCGAGGTCGAGGCGCTCGCCACCGACACGGTCAAGATCATCCGGGCCGACTACTACACCTCGCTCGGCAACCACTACCTGTCCGTCGAGGCGAAGACGAGCGACGGGCAGAGCGAGAACTTCCAGCTGACCGTGGAGCGTGACTCCGGGCCGGGCACCGACTTCGGCTCGGGTGGTACGCAGAACATCAGCCGCTTTGTGGACGCGGGCGTCTACCTGTATCACCGCGGCGCCTCGAATCTCGGAAGCAACCCGCGCCCGGACTACATCCGGGTGACGAGCCCGAACGGCGGGAGCGATGTCGCGAAGGTGAACGACTGGCTGCCGCTCCCGGACGAGGACCAGGGCGACGCGCCGTACTTCAAGGACTTCGTGACGAGCTACCTGACGCCGACCGACCTCTACGAGCGGATCGAGCAGCTCCATGCGGAGTTCCCGACGCTGACGGACATCGTCGAGCTGCCGTACGAGACGAACGGCTATCGGCGCAAGGCGCAGGCGATCCTCGAGCCACCGGGGATGCGGCTCGTCGTCGACACGCCGTCGCCGGCCGCCGGAGAGTACGAGCTCGCCGGCGCGTCGTTCGGGCCGGACGCGCCCGTCGCGGGGCTGCCCGGGACGATCGCGCTCGGCGACGACGCAACCGGCGACGTGAACGACGGCTGTGAGCCGCTCGTCGGCTTCCCGGCCGGCACGATTGCACTCGTCGATCGTGGTTCGTGCCCGTTCGTCCAGAAGGCGGTCAACGCCCAGGACGCGGGTGCGATCGCGGTGATCGTCGCGAACAACGTTCCGGGCGACCCGTTCAACATGGGAGGAAGCGGTCCCGTGACGATCCCCGCGGTCATGGTCTCGCAGGACGACGGCACCGCGATCAAGGCCGGGCTGCCGGCCACCGGAACCGTCTTCGGCGCCCCGTCGATCAGCAACGCGAGCCGCGTCGTCGTCGACTCGCTCGCCTGGGGCCACGAGGGCGGCAACGACATCTCGGTGCAGCTCCTCGACCCGGGCACCACGAACCAGGCGCTCGACGTCGGGGTCGTCGGGGACTCGATCGCCGTCAGCCTCGCGACGGACGCGAGCGGCGCGGTGACGAGCACGGCCGCCGAGGTCGTGGCCGCGCTGGACGCGGACGCCGGCTCGCTCGTCGACGCCTACACGTACCGCGGGAGCTCGGGCGACGCGGTCGTCAACCCGACGCGCGAGATCCAGCTGAGCGACTTCCTGAGCGCACCGGACACGGTGTCGCGGGAGCCCTGGACGGTCCGGGCGCTCCGGATCGGGAAGACCCGCGACGGGTCGAAGCTGGGCGTCCTCGCGTACTCGCAGGAGCATGCGCGTGAGTGGGTGCCGCCGCTGGTCTCCGTCGAGACGGCCGAGCGGCTGCTTCGCAACTACGCGCACGACGGCACGACGAAGCAGCTTCTGAACAACCTCGACATCTTCATCATCCCGTCCGTCAACCCGGACGGCGGCCACTACTCGTTCTACGACTTCGCCTCGCAGCGGAAGAACATGACGAACCACTGTCCGCTGACCGGCCCGGCCGATCCGAACGGCCGGAACTCCTGGGGCGTCGACAACAACCGCAACTACGACGAGTACAGCCTCTTCGACGGCTACTCGGGGGCGTCCACGAGCTGCACAAGCGGGACGTTCGCCGGGCCGAGCGAGCTCTCGGAGCCGGAGTCGGCCAACGTGGACTGGATCGCCGGGAACTACCCGAACATCAAGTTCTCGATGAACCTCCACAGCTCGGGCAACTACTTCATGTGGTCGCCGGGCTCGTACCTGCTGCCGGGGCGGATCTCGGCGCCGCGGCCGACGCTCGCCGAGGAGTCGTTCTTCTGGGGCGCGTCGTCCCGGATCCTGACCGCGATCAAGCAGCATCGCGGCCTCTCCGTGACGCCGGCCCGGACGGGTCCGATCTCCGACGTCCTCTACTCGGCCGCGGGGAACTCGGGCGACATGCTCTGGTACAAGCACGGCATCTACGCCTGGAACTTCGAGGTCGGCACCTCGTTCCAGCCCGACTGGGAGGAGGCGCACGAGGAGGCGATGGAGTTCTCGAACGGTCTCGTCGAGCTCATGCACGTCGCGTACGACTTCGACAAGGACCACAGCCGGCCGGAGTCGACGGTCGTCGCGACGCCGGGCACCGAGCCCGGGACGGTCGACGTGATGTTCGACACGTCCGAGCCGGCCGCGGTCTTCTACACGCTCGACGGCTCCAGGCCCACCTACGAGTCGACGCTCTACGCCGCCGCGGGGATCCGCGAGGGCGCGGAGACGCTCACGGTTCCGACCGGGACCACGATCCACTGGTTCTCGGTCGATTCGGCCGGCAACGTCGAGAACAACTACGACCCGTCGTCGAGCGGCAGGAACTTCAACAAGACGACGGTCGGCTAGCAGAGGGGCATACGACGACGGCGGGGGCCCTTCTCGGGCCTCCGCCGTCGTTCAGTCTTCGCCGGGCGGGCGGCGGAGGCGCTTGTGCTCGGCGCGGCGGCGCTTCTCCGCCAGGCGGCGCTCGCGGGCGGCGGCGGTCGGTCGGGTCGGGCGGCGTCGGCGGGTGGGCCGGAGGGCCGCAGCGAGGGTCGCGGCGAGGCGCTCCAGCGCGAGCGCGCGGTTTCTCGCCTGGCTGCGCTCGTCCTGGGCCACGGCGCGGACGACCGGGCCGAGCCGTTCCCGGACGCGGGCGCGCTGGGTGTTCGTGAGCGTCTCGGACGCGTCCACGTCGAAGACGGCCTCGACCCGTGTCTCGGTCTTCTGCGCGTGCTGGCCGCCCGGGCCGCTCGAGCGCGAGGTGCGGAGCTCGACCTCCCGGAGGGGGAGGGAGAGGCGGGCGGTGACGCGGAGCTCGTCGTCGGGCACGGCGTCATTCTCCCGCCGGACTAGACTCGCCGCGCGATGGCGGCCGTGCTCCTCGACATCGACGGCGTGCTCCAGCTCTCGGGTCGTGCGCTGCCCGGGGCCGGCGAAGCGGTGTCCGCCCTTCGCGCTGGCGGGCATCGGCTTCGCTTCGTCACGAACAACACGGTCCGGTCGCGGGCGACCCTCGCGGCGGAGCTCCGCGCCTTGGGCGTCGACGTCGCCGAGGACGAGGTCGAGACGACGCCGGTGGCCGCCGCCCGGTTGCTCGCCGGGCTCAGAGTGCTTCCGCTCACGATGGCGGCGGTGCGTGACGACCTGGCGCTCGGCGTCGAGCTCGTGGACGAGCGGGCGGACGTCGTCCTCGTCGGTGGCGCGGATGAGACGGACGAGGCCGGCGAGGTCTTCGCGTGGGATCGCCTCGACCGCGCGTTCGGCGAGCTCGAGCGCGGCGCCCGGCTCGTCTGCCTGCACCGGAACAAGTGGTGGATGACGGCGGACGGCCTGCGGCTCGACTCCGGCGCCGTCGTCGCCGGGCTCGAGTACGCGGCCGGCGTCGAGGCCGAGCTCGTCGGGAAGCCGAGCGCCGCGTACTTCGAGGCGGCGCTCGCAGCCCTCGGCGTCGCGGCGGAGGACGCCGTGATGGTCGGCGACGACGTCGAGTCGGACGTCGCAGCGGCCAGGCGGCTCGGCCTTCGCGGCGTCCTCGTTCGCACCGGCAAGTTCCGCGAGGACGACCTCGCCGCGGTTGATCCGAAGCCCAACGCCGTCCTCGACTCCGTCGCCGATCTCCCGGCGTGGATCCAGCGGTCTGCGAACGCATCTCGTTGAACCGATGAGCGAGCGTCGCTCGCTCATCCGAGGCGAGCCCGTCCGCGTCCCCGACGCTTCCGCGAGCGGGCGATCCGCTCGCAGACGGCAGGACGACCGGCCCTGCAGGGCCAGCGTTTGCCGGCCGGGCGTCCCAGTAGTTGGCCGAAGCCGGATCCGTGCCGGTACGGATGACCGCGCACACGTACCCCGGGACGATGGACCGGAACGAGGAGGCGAGTGATGGATCAGAAGACCCGTCGGATCGTTGTCGGAGTGGACGGCTCCGAACCGGCCGAGCGCGCCCTGGAGTGGGCCGCGGGCGAGGCGCGGCTGCGGGACGCGGACCTCGAGGTCGTGACCGCCTGGGAGGCGTCGAGGCCGTTGTACGGCGCCGGCGCCGCGGACGTGGCAGCCGTGGCCCGGGTGGAGCCGGGCGTCCGTGATGCGGTCGCCCAGCATGCGCAAACGGTCGCAGACCACGCCGCCCGCCGTGCGGCGGCGCTCGGAGCGCGTGCCGTGCCGCACGCGGTCGAGGGTCATGTCGCGAACACCCTCGTCGAGCTGAGCGGCGGCGCCGACCTCCTGGTCGTCGGCAACCGCGGCCACGGCGGGTTCGGCTCGCTTCTGCTCGGCTCCGTGAGCGCCCAGTGCGCCCACCACGCGAGTTGTCCTGTCGTAATCGTCCGCTAGCGACCGTCGGTGGCCGGCGACGCGTCATGGTCGGCGACGACCTCTAGGCGGCCCGGCGGCTCGGGCTGCGCGGCGCGCTACCGCGCTTCGGCAGAATCCGGCTCGTGAGGATCGGCGTCGACCTGATCGAGATCGAGCGGATCCGGCGGGCGCTGGAGCGTCCGGGGTTTCGCGAGCGCGTCTTCACCGAGGCTGAGCGGGCGTACTGCGACTCCCGGCCGAATCCGGCGCAGCACTACGCGGGCCGGTTCGCGGGGAAGGAGGCGATCGGGAAGGCGCTCGGCTGCGGCGTCCACTTCACGTGGCGCGAGATCGAGATCGCGGGGCGGCCGAAGCCGGGCGTCAACCTCTCCGGCTGGACGAAGGCGTGGAGCGAGCGGGTTCGTGCCGGCTCGATCGACCTCTCGATGACGCACTCGAGGGAGCTCGCCGCCGCGATCTGCGTCGTGACCGACCCGTGAGCGCGTTCGAGCCGCTCTTCACTGCGGAGGAGATGCGGGCGGCCGAGGCGGCCTACCCCGGCCCGACGGAGGAGCTCATGGAGCGGGCGGGGGCGGCGGTGGCCGACGCGGTGGCCGCGTCCTGGCCGGACGCTCGGCGGATCGCCGTCTGGTGCGGGACGGGCGCGAACGGCGGGGACGGCTTCGTCGCGGCTCGGCTCCTGCACGCGGCCGGGCGCGAGGTGGAGGCGGTGCTCGTCGGGGACGAGGGGCGCGTGGCGGGCGACGCCGCGACGATGCTCGCGCGGGCGCGCGAGGCCGGCGTCCCCGTGCGGCCGTTCGCCGATACGGCCGGGGGCCGGGCCGACGTCGTCGTGGACGCGCTCTTCGGGACGGGGTTCTCGGGCGCGCCGCGGCGGGAGGCCGCCGCGGCGATCGAGGCGCTCTCGGCGCTCGGCGGCGCCGTGCTCGCGGTGGACGTCCCCTCGGGGGTCGACGCGTCGACCGGGCGCGTGGGCGGCGCGGCGGTCGAGGCGGCACGCACGGTGACGTTCCACGGCGCGAAGGTCGGTCTCGCGGTCGGCCCGGGACGCTTCCACGCGGGGCGGGTGGAGGTGGCGGACATCGGGCTCGCGCCGGGCGGGGAGACGCGGGCGCGGCGGGTCCGGGCGGATGCCCTCGAGCTCGTGCCCCGACGCGGGCCGCGCGACAACAAGTACACCGCGGGGTTCGTGTGCGTCGTCGGCGGGTCCGCGGGGCTGACCGGCGCGCCGTTTCTCGCGTCGGAGGCGGCGATGCGGGCGGGGGCCGGCTACGTGCGGGCCTGCGTTCCGGCGTCGCTCGCCCCGGTCTTCGCCGGGCGGTTCGTGGAGGTGACGACGAGCGCCTGCCCGGACGACGGGGAGGGACGTCTCGCGGAGTCGGCGGCCGACGCCGTGCTCGAGGCGGCGGCGAAGGCGGACTGCGTGGCGCTCGGCCCGGGGCTCGGGAGGAGCGACGGGACCCGAGCGCTCGTGCGGGCGCTCCTCGACCGGCTGGAGATCCCCGTCGTGCTCGACGGCGACGGGCTCTGGGCGCTCGCCGGGCACCTGGACTGGGTCTTCTCCCGGCACGCGCCGACGGTGCTGACGCCGCACTCCGGGGAGCTGGCCGGGCTGCTCGGGCGCGACGCGGCCTGGGTGGACGCGAACCGGCTCGACGCGGCCGGCGGGGCGGCGGACGACGTCGGCGCGGTCGTCTGCCTCAAGGGGGCGGACACGCTCGTCGCCGCGCCCGGCCGCGGGCTGCTCGTCTGCGACCTCGGGAGCCCGGGGCTCGCGAGCGCCGGGACGGGCGACGTCCTGACCGGGATCGTGGCCGCGTTCCTCGCCAAGGGCATGGATGCGCCCACGGCCGCTGCGGTCGGTGCCGCCGCCGGCGGGGTTGCCGCCGCCGAGGCCGCGCGCCGCCACGGCGAGGCGGGCCTCATCGCCCGCGACGTCGTCGAGGCCCTCTCGCCCGTCCTCTCGTAGGTTACTCGCGCGCGCTTAGCGGGTCGGCCGCCGTAAGGGGGTCAGACCCCGCACAAAAGCAGATGAGAATGTGTGCCGACTTCGTACCGTCCCTGCTCGGAGCGGGGTTCTCCACCGTCTGAACCCGTCACGGGAGTGTGACGGGCCCGAGCTCACGGGGTCAGACCCCGTCGCGGAAGCCGCAGGCGTTCGTCCCGAAACGGCGATGTCCCCGCAAATCGCGCGGATTTCGGTGCCCGAAGCTGTGCCGAGAGTGTCACGCCGCCCGGGCTTACTGGGTCAGACCCCTTGAAGATCCTGTGCGCAACGGCCAGGCGGCCGTCACGCGCGGTGGGGACAATCCCGGCGTGCAGCGTGAGACCGAGACGACCCGCGGCCGTTCCGAGGTCACGATCGACCTCGGCGCGCTGCGGCGCAACGTCCGCCGGCTGCGCGAGGTCGCGGCCCCGGCCGCGCTCTGGGCGGTCGTCAAGGCGGACGCCTACGGCCACGGCGTGGGCGACGCCGCCCGGACGGCGCTCGCCGAGGGGGCGGCCGCGCTCTGCGTCGCCACCGCGCGCGAGGGCGCGGCGCTGCGCGCAAGGATCCGGCGCGGGACGCGCATCCTCGTCATGGGCCCGTTCGACGCCGGCGACGAGGCGGTCGCGCAGGAGTACGGGCTCGAGGTCGCCGTCTCCCGGCTTCCGTTTCCGGACGGCCTCGTCGTCCACCTCAAGATCGACACCGGCATGGGCCGCTACGGGCTCACGGCGGAGGAGGCGCTGAGCGTCCCATCGGACCGGGTCGCGGGCGTGATGAGCCACCTCGCGACGGCCGACGAGCCCGACGAGACCTTCGCCCGTGAGCAGCTCGAGGCGTTCGCGGCCCTCGCCGCGCGCTTCCCCGACGCGACCGCGCACGTCGCGAACAGCGCGGCCACGCTCCGCTTCCCCGAGGCGCGCCACGACGCGGTCCGGTGCGGCGTCGCCCTGTACGGTCTCGACCCGTTCGGCCACGACCCGGCCGACCAGGCCCTCGCGCCCGTCCTCTCGTGGCGCAGCCGCGTGGCCCGGGCCCGGACGCTCGGCCCGGGCGAGAGCACCGGCTACGGGCGCCGCTTCGTCGCCGAGCGGCCGACGCGCATCGGGCTCGTCCCGGTCGGCTACGCGGACGGGTTCCGCCGGGGCCTGACGGGAACCGAGGTGCTCGTCGCCGGGACGCGCCGCCGCGTCCTCGGCACGGTCTCGATGGACTCGTTCGCCGTCGAGCTGGGAGACGAGCCCGAGGGCGCCGACGTGACGATCATCGGGGACGGCGTGCTCGCCGAAGAGCACGCCCGCGTCCTCGGGACGATCAATTACGAGGTCACATGTGGGATCCGCACCCAGTCCGAGCGGGCCACGAGGACGACCCTCGATGGATGAGGCCGCGATCCGCGCGCATACCGGCCCCGGAGACGCGTACGTCGTCGGCGGCGCCGTGCGCGACGAGCTCCTCGGGCGACCGGTCGTCGACCTCGACGTCGCCTGCCGGGATCCCGAGCGCGCCGCCCGCGCCCACGCGGACGCGACCGGCGGCGCGCTCTTCCCGCTCTCGGAGCGCCACGGCGCGTGGCGCGTCGCCTTCCGGGACGGGCGCACGGTCGACTTCACGCCGCTTCGGGACGGGATCGAGGCCGACTTGCGCACCCGCGACTTCACGGTAAACGCGATCGCGCGCCCGCTCGGCGCGCGCGAGCTTCTCGACCCGCTCGGCGGCCTCCCGGACCTCGAGCGGAACACGCTCCGGGCGGTGACGCGGGACGTCTTCCGCGACGATCCTCTCCGGCTCCTCCGCGCGGTGCGGCTCGCGGACGAGCTCGGCTTGCGGCTCGACGCCGACACGGAGGAGCTCGTCCGCCGCGACGCCGCCCTGGTCGCGCGGCCGGCCGGGGAGCGGATCCTCGGCGAGCTCGCGCGGCTCTCCGGCGACGGGTTCCGCCGGCTCGACGAGCTCGGCCTGCTCGGGCCGCTCGGCGGGTCGGCCGACCGGCTCGACGCCGCCGAGCCGGCCGAGCATCCGGACTATCTCCTCGTCGTGGTGCTCGGCGAGGCGCTCATGCGCCTGCCCGTCTCGAACGAGACCCGGCGCTTCGCGCGCCGCCTGCTCGCCGCGGAAGCACCCGAGGACGACTCGCCGCGCGCCATCCACCGCTTCCGCCGCGCCACGGAGCCGTGGGCGCTCGAGGCGCTCGCCTATCTCGCCGCGAGCGAGCGCTACCGCGGCGCCGTCGAGCGGGCCCGCGCCGGCGACCCCGGCGAGCCGCTCCTGCGGGGAGACGAGCTCGACCTTCCGCCCGGCCCGGAGATCGGTCGGCTGCTCGAGCGCGTCGCGGAGGAGCGCGCCGCCGGCACGATCTCGACGCGGGAGGAGGCGCTCGAGCTCGTCCGCCGCGAGGCTACGCGGCCCACTTGACCGTGCAGCCGACGGGCGGCGTCTCGGCTACGCGCGGCGATTCGCCGGCGAGCACGGCGTCGAGCGCCCGCCGGAGCCACGGCTCGGCACCCGTCTCGTCCGTGTAGTCCGAGTCCGGCGCGCCGTGATAGGCGAGCCGGTGCTCGGCGTCGAGGAGGAAGACCTCCGGCGTCCGCTGAGCGCCGTATGCGGCGGCGACGTCCTGCGACTCGTCGCGCAGGAACGGGAAGACGAAGCCCTTCTCCACCGCGCGCTCCTGCATGTGCTCGAAGGTATCGCCGATGTGGTGGTTCGCGTTCACGGCGAGGAGCGCGGCGCGTCCCGCGTAGTCGCGGGCGATCGCGTTCAGGCGGTCTTCCCAGGCGACGACGTACGGGCAGTGGCAGCAGGAGAAGACGACCGCGACCGGCGTCCCCGCGTGGTCGGCGAGCGCGTGCTCGCGCCCGTCCACGCCGGGGAGCGAGAACGTCGGGCCGGGGTCGCCGAGCGCCAGGCGCGCCACGACGCCATGCTATCCCCGTGACTCTCTACGACGCCGTTGCCGCCGGGATGTGGGCCTACTCGCGTGCCGCCTTTCGGATCACCGTGCTCGGGCCCGAGCGGCTGAGGATCGCGCCGGGGACGCTGCTCGTCGTCACGCACCGCCGCGAGACCGACGTCCCCGTCCTCTGCCCGCCGCTCTACCGGCGCGGGGAGCTGCGGCGGCAGCGGGTCGCGTTCGCTGCCCGGGACGACATGTTCCTGCCGGGCTTCTTCGCAGGGTTCCCCGCGGGGCTGCCGCCGCGCATGCGCCGCCTGCTCTATCCGCTCGGGGTCGCCGGGTGGCTTCCGCGCGTGGAGGTGTTCCCGATCCGGAGCGCGCGCGTCGCGCGGCTCGCGGAGGTGCTCGGAGACCGGCGCGGGGAGCGGATCGAGGACGTCCTCGGGAGGGAGGAGGCGCGGGCGTTCGTCGAGCGGGCGGCGGCATGCGGGCTCCGCGCGCCGGTCGTGGCCCGGGACGTGCTGCGCGGGGAGTACGCGGATCTCCTCTGGCGGGCGGTCGGGCCCGACGATCCAGCCGGGCTCGGGCTGGACGGGTTCTGGTCGCGGCGCGCGACGGAGGCCGCGGGTGACTTCCGCACGCTCGTCGAGCTGGTGCGCGGCGGCCGGCCGCTCGTGCTCTTCCCCGAGGGACGGCCGTCGCCGGACGGGGAGATCGGGCCGCTCCAGCGCGGGCTCGGCGCGCTCGTGCGGCGTGCGCGCCCGCCGGCGCTCCTGCCGGTCGCGCTCGCCTACGACCCGCTCGCGCGGGGCCGGACGCGTGTGATCGTGGCGTTCGGCGTCCCGGCCGCGCCGTCCGTCGACGCCGAGGAGCAGGCGCTCGCCCTCCTCCGGCGGACGATGCCGCTCACGACCGGTCAGCTCGTCGCCGCGGGGGCGGAGCCGGGCGAGGCCGTTCGGGCCGCGCTCGTCGAGGGCCGCCCCGTCGAGCCGGCGCTCGTCGCCGCCGACTCGCGCTCGCGCCGGCTTGCGGAGGCGCGCGCCGCGGCGGAGCGCTCACCGGAGGCGCTGCCCTTCCTCGCCCGCGAGTACGGGAGCGCGCGGAGCTGAGCGCGCGAGCTGCGATCCCGGTCCAGGCGACGACGGTCGTCACATGACCGCTGCCCCCCACCCAAGGG
>JAICNY010000237.1 GCA_025930955.1 Thermoleophilia bacterium | reverse complement strand
CACCTCGGCGAGTGTCCCGGCTGCGTCGCCCACGTGGAGCAAGCGAGGGCGACCGTCGCGCTCGCGGGCCGGCTCGAGGAGCGGGACCTCTCGCCCGCCGCCCGGAACGCCCTCGTCGCCGCATTCCGGGACTGGAAGGCGCCCTAGAGCTCGAGCCGCTCGGCGAGCCATGCGCTCTGACGCTCCCGCTCCGCGCGATAGGCCTCGGCCCCGCCGAGCCGTTCGGCGATTCGCGCGGCCATGAAGGCGGCGAGCGGCGGCGGCGGCTCGCCTCCGGCGGGCGGAGGCCAGTCGGGGAGCGCGGCACCCGCGAGCTCGCGCGCCCGCTCGCCGCAGGAGGCGGCGAACTCGGCGCGCACGGCGTCGTCCCAGACTTCGATCCGCCGGACGAGCCGCCCCCGGCCGGCGACGAGCTTGAGCGGCTCCTCGACGATCTCCCCCTCGAGCTCGACCTCGTAGAGCGCGGCCGCGAGCCAGTAGGGGAGCTGCTCCACCCGGCAGGCATGCACCCCGGAGCGGCACGAAGAGACCGGCTTCGCCTCCACCCAGGCGCCGGGCGCGTCACCGGAGGGAAGCGGCCAGCGGAAGCGCGTGAAGACGCCCGATCCGTCGCCCGCGAGGAACTTGTGCGCCTTCACGAGCGCCGCCACTCCCGGAACGCCTCGAGGAGGCGCTCGCGGACGTCGGCCGGCACGTCCTCGGCGCCGAGCCGTCCGGCCGCGCCTGCCGACGCGCGGATCTGGTCGACGAACGTCTCGCACCCGTCGCAGAAGTTCAGGTGGAACTCGAAGAGCGTCGTCTCCTCCGGGCCCATCGCGCCCTCGACGTACTCGGTCGCGAGCTCGACGACCTCCTCGCACGTGTAGTTGTGCTCGTGCGTGCCGCGCGGCTCAGGCATCGAGGTGTTCCTCGAGGCGCGCCCGGACCTTCGCCCGCGCCCGGTGCAGGAGGACGCGCTGGTTGCCCTCGGTGAGCCCGAGCGCCGCGCAGACCTCCTCGCTCGAGCAGCCGGTCACGTCGCGGAGCGTGATCACGGCGCGCTGGGCGTCCGGCAGGTCGCCGATCGCGGCGCGCACGACCGCGAGCGTCTCATCGGAGAGGAGCTTGCCCTCCGGGAGCGTCCGCCAGTCGGTCGGGTACGAGCGCCAGTGGCCGGGATACGGGTCGTCCGGGCCCCGGAACCGCTCGGGCTCGACGGACGGGCCGCCCGCGTCCGGCTCGAATGCCGAGAACGGGACGCTGCGCGCCTCACGCACCGCCCGCGTCCGCGCGATGTTCGCGACGATCGTGAGCGCCCACGTCCGGAACGAGGAGCGCCCCTCGAAGCGGTCGAGCCCCCTGAGCACCCCGAGCCAGGCCTCCTGCACGACGTCCTCGGCGAGCGCCCGCGTGCGGACGTAGCCACGGGCGACCGCGATCATCGCGGGGTAGAGCGCCTCGACGACCTCCGCAAACGCCTCCTCGTCGCCGTCGCGCAGGCGCGCGACGAGCGTCGTCTCGTCCGCGTGGACGCGGCTCTCCACCGGGGTCTCCGCCACGACGTGCGGACGCTAGCGCAGCGCCGGGGCGCGGTCTAGCGCGCGGCCGTGTAACGGACTCGCGCCCTCCGGCGACTGACCCGCCGCAGGACTCGATCAATCGACACAGGAGGGAACCATGAGGACACGCTTCATCCGCTCGTCCGCGGCAGCGCTCTCGCTCGCCGCGGCGACCGCCGCCTTCCTCGTCCCCGCCGCGTCGGCCGGGACGCCGGGAGCGGTGTACGCGCTCACGAACGCGACGACGGGGAACGAGGTCGTCGTCTGGGCGCGCGGCGCGGACGGCTCGCTCGAGCCGGCAGGCGAGTACCCGACCGGGGGCACGGGCGCGGGCGCCGGGCTCGGCTCGCAGGACGCCGTGATCGTGA
Organism: Thermoleophilia bacterium; assembly: GCA_025930955.1. Classification (GTDB taxonomy): domain Bacteria; phylum Actinomycetota; class Thermoleophilia; order Gaiellales; family Gaiellaceae; genus JAICNY01. The sequence goes on along the minus strand of JAICNY010000237.1, from coordinate 480 downwards.
GTGACGACGGGCGCCTGCTCTTCGCCGTCAACGCGGGCTCGGGCTCCGTCTCCGCCTTCCGCATCCGCGCGCACGGCCTCGAGCTCGCGGGCATCGCGCCGTCCGGCGGCTCGATGCCGACGAGCCTGACGTACCGCAAGGGGCTCCTGTACGTCCTGAACGCGGGCGTCCCGAACTCGATCTCCGGGCTCGCGGTCGGAGGCGACGGCTCGCTTGCGCCGCTTCCCGGCTCGACGCGGCCGCTCAGCGCCGCCTCGACCGCTCCGGCCGAGGTCAATTGGAGCGACGGCGGCGACGCGCTCGTCGTGACCGAGCGGGCGACGAACCGCCTCACCTCGTACGCGGTGGGCGCAGACGGCCTCCCGTCCGGCGCGGCGGTCGTCACTCCGTCGAGCGGCCCGACGCCGTTCGGCTTCGCGATCACGAAGCGCGACACGGTCTTCGTCTCCGAGGCGGGTGCCGGCGGCGGCGCGTCGACGT
>JAICNY010000244.1 GCA_025930955.1 Thermoleophilia bacterium | reverse complement strand
GATGACGGCCTCCGCGAGCTCGAGAAGCGTCATCTCGGTCGGGTTCCCGATGTTCACCGGGAGGTGCTCCCCACTCGTCGCGAGCAGGTAGAGGCCGCGGATCAGGTCGTCGACGTAGCAGAACGACCGCGTCTGCGACCCGTCCCCGAAGACGGTGAGCGGCTTGCTCTCGAGCGCCTGGCGGAGGAAGGTCGGGATCGCGCGCCCGTCGTGGGGGCGCATCCGAGGGCCGTACGTGTTGAAGATCCGGGCGATGCACGTGTCGACGCCCTGCTGGCGGTGATACGCCATCGTGAGGGCCTCCGCGTAGCGCTTCGCCTCGTCGTAGACGCCGCGCGGCCCGATCGGGTTGACGTTCCCCCAGTACGTCTCCGGCTGCGGGTGGACCTGAGGGTCGCCGTAGACCTCGCTCGTGGACGCGAGCAAGAACCGTGCCCGCTTGAACTTTGCCAGGCCGAGCATGTGGTGCGTCCCGTAGGAGCCCACCTTGAGCGTGCCGAGCGGAAGGCGCAGGTAGTCGATCGGGCTCGCCGGGCTCGCGAGGTGGAAGACGTGGTCGACCGCCTCCTCGACGAAGAACGGAATCGTCAGGTCGTGGTTCACATAGAGGAAGTCCTCGCCGTTTCGGATGTGCTCGATGTTCTGGAGCGACCCGGTGTCGAGGTTGTCCACGCAGATGACGCGATGGCCCTGCGCGAGCAGGTAGTCGCAGAGGTGCGACCCGAGAAAGCCGCAGCCGCCGGTCACGATCGAGGTGGGCACTTCCTCGCATGATAGGCGCGAATTTCCGCTCGTGGGCCGGCCGCCGCGGGCTACGTGGCGCGGCGGCGGCGCGCGACGAGCGGATCCCAGAGGAGCGCTGCGACGAGGGCGACGAGGAGGCCGATGAGCGCGCCGACGACGACCGCGCTCCGCGAGCTGCGCGCGGGAACGGTGGTCGCGCGCGCCTCGGTGATCTGCGCGCTTCGCTCGACCGTCTCAGCGAGCGTGAGGAGCTGGCGCGTCGTCGTCCGCTCGTTCACGAGCTGGCCGCGCCGCTGCTCTGCGAAGCCGACGAGGCTCTGGAGCGTCAGGCGCTCGAGGTCGCTCAGCCCGGGGCCCGTCGCGGTCGCCTCCAGGCGCTCGAGACGCTCCTCGATCTGCGTGAGCTCGCGGTTTTGGTTCTCGACCTGCTCCTGCAGCGTCTGCGCCTTGACGTCCACGTAGCCGGAAATCTCCTCGATCGCGATCTCCGCGAGCCGGTTCGCCGCGTCCTGCGCCTCCCGGCGCCACGGGCCGCGGACGGAGATCTCGACGAGGGGGCTCTGGTTCGTGCGGGCCGCGGCGGACGCGGGCTGGATCGCGCGCGACGTGATGCCGCGGCGCAACTCGCCGGGCCGGACGCCGACCTCGGCGGCCACGTCCTGGACGACCGCCTCGCTCCGGATGATCTCGCTCACCGTCGCGGGGTTCGTGCCGATGCTCTGGATCTGCGCTCCGCCGGACGGCGAGAGCGGAGTGCCGAGGTAGATCGTCGTGCGCGCGACGTAGACGTCGTCCCCGCCGAGCGCGCTCACGTAACCGAGGACGGCGCCGACGACGATCCCGGCCACGAGGAGCCACCAGCGGCGCGCGACCGAGCGCCCGAGCCCCGCGAAGTCGATCTCGCGCTCGGCGTCAACGTCGCGCGCCCGTGCGCGTTCGTCGCGATCGGAGGGGTCCGGGGCCATCGCGGGCCGACTGTACCAGCGGCCGTCGCGCAGCCTCGCAGGAGGCGTCACGGCGGCTCCCCCCGGTCATCCGTCGTCGTATTTGACAACGTCCGGCCGCCCTGCTATCGTGCTCGTCAGTTCTCAGAGAAGACAACTGGAGGTAGACGATGCGACGCTTCGCTCTCCTTCCGGTTCTCCTCGGGACCCTGATCGGCGCGCCGCCCGCAGACGCCTGGACATGGCCTGTGGACGGACCGGTGCTACGAGCATTCTCCTTCGACGGCGACCCGTACGGGCCGGGGCTCCATCGCGGCGTGGACGTCGGCGGGATCCACGGCTCGTCCGTGCGCGCGCCCGCCGGCGGAGCCGT
>JAICNY010000176.1 GCA_025930955.1 Thermoleophilia bacterium | reverse complement strand
TCGATCTCGTCTTCGGAGAGCCCGGGCTCGAGCTCCAGCTCGACCTCGTTCCCGTCCTCGTCCACGAGCCGTGTGCTCTGCGCGGCACGAATCGCGTCGAGCGGATCCATGCCGAGGACTCTACGAAACGGCGGCGGGCGGCCCAACGAGAAAGCCGACCGGAATCGTCATGGGCGCGAAGCGCCCGGACGTCGGTCGGCGAAGGCGCATACGGGATTCGAACCCGTGTTACCGCCGTGAGAGGGCGGCGTCCTAGGCCCCTAGACGAATGCGCCGTGCGGCTCGCAGCCTACCATCCGATGCCGATTGGTCGCACGGTGTTCCCCCCGAACGGGGGAGGTTCTCGCGGCCGGTTATGAGCAGGCTTCGTCCTGCCCCCCGTCATGGCCGACTTGCCCTCCCATACCGCCGTCGGCGGCGTGCTCTCGCAGGTGGCGAGCGCGCTCGAGCGACTGAGCGTCGAGACGACGCCCGTCGCGCTGCTCGCGGCCGCCGCGCGGGAGCTTCGGGAGCGGCTCGGGTCGCGGGCGGTTGTCGTCTCGCGCCGCGAGGGCGAGCGCCTGCGCGAGGTCGCCTGCTCGCTCCACGAGAACCAGAGCGACCGGACGACGTTCAGCGACTACGCGTACCTCCTCTCGGACTACCCCGTCACGCAGAGGGTGCTCGACACCGGCCGGCCGGCCGCGTTCTCGCTCCATGACACCGACATCGACCCGAACGAGGCGTTCGTCCTGCGCGAGATGCGGATGGACGCCGTTCTCATGACCGCGCTCCCCGCCGGCGGCGACGTGTGGGGGCTCGTCGAGATCTACGACACGGGCGTCCGCCGCTTCGACGCGGACGAGGTGGCGCTCGCGGACTTCTTCGTCCGCCAGGTGGGCGCGCTCCTCGTCGGGCTCGAGCACACCGAGTCGGTGCAGCGGCTCTACCGGGAGACGCTCGCGTCGCTCGCGAACGCGCTCGAGGCGAAGGACTCCTACACGCACGACCACACGCAGGAGGTCGTCGGCCTGACGCTCGACGTCGGTCGCGCGCTCGGCCTCGATGACACGGAGCTCGACGTGCTCGAGCTCGGCGCCCTCTTCCACGACATCGGGAAGATCCGCGTGCCGGAGGCCATCCTGAACAAGCCGGGCCCGCTCGACGACGAGGAGTGGGGCGTCATGCGGCGGCACACGGTGGCGGGGGAGTCGATCCTCGCGCCGATCACGTCGCTCCGCGCGGTGCTGCCGATCGTCCGCTCGAGCCACGAGCGCTGGGACGGCCGCGGCTACCCGGACGGGCTCGTCGGCCGGCAGATCCCGCTCGGGGCGCGGATCGTCGCCGTCTGCGACGCCTACCGCGCGATGATCGAGCGGCGCTCGTACCGCGAGCCGATGACGCAGCGCGAGGCGCTCGGCGAGCTCCGCGACAACGCCGGGACGCAGTTCGACCCGGAGTGCGTGCGGGCCCTCCTCTCTGTGCTCGTCACGCGCGGCTCGGACGAGGAGCAGGTGCCGCTCCATCGTCCCGCGCACGCCGCCTAGTGCGGTCGCGCGGGCCGACCTGGACGGCCGGCCCGCGCGGGTGAGGCGTCAGGCGGAGAGCAGGCGGTCGAAGAACGACCGGTAGCGCTGCAGCGCGACGCGGAGATCCTCCGTCGAGACTTCGTCGCCGCGGTCCCACTGGCTCTCGAGGCGGCTCCGCTCCTGCGCGAAGCCGTCTGCGAGCCGTTGCATGAGGTCGGCGACGAGTGCGTCGGCGTCCTCGACTGCGCGGCGGGGCTCGTCGACGAAGCTGCCCTGGATCTCGCGCCAGCGGGTCTGGACGTCGCTCGTCGCGTCGTCCTCGAGCAGCCGGCGGTTCTCCTCCGGCTCCGCGGTATTGCCGACCGGCTCGCGCCGCTCGTCGCCGAGCTGCTGCTCGAGCGCGTCGGCGCGCGTGTCGGTGTCGGTTTCGGTTCCGCGAACGCGGTCGTCGGCGACCGGCTCACGGCCGGCGATGTCTGCGGTCGTGGGGCGATTCTCGCGCTCCATCAGCGCACCTCCTCGTAGTCGGTGGTTCGATCCCGGCCGTCGGTCTCGAGCAGCTCGCTGAAGAGCGACCGGTAGTGCACCATCGCCTGCCGGAGATCCTCGGTCGTCGAGTCGCCCCGGTCGTAGGCGAGATAGGCGTCGTGGGCCGAGCGGTAGTTCTCGACCACGGTCGGGTGGTCGACCGAGATGAGGTCGGCCCGGCTGTCGAAGTCCTCCATCGGGTAGCCGCGCTCGGCCATCACCTCCTGGACGAGGCGGTCGGCGTCGCGCGTCGCGCCGACGGGGTCGTCGACGAACTGCGTCTGCACGCCCTCCCATGCGCGCGCGTACCGGTCGGCGGCGTCCGGGCTCAGCGGGCGGATGTCGAGCTCCTCGCGGCGCTTCCGACGGTCCTCGAGCTCCGCCTCGGCTTCGCGACGGGACGACGCGGACTCGACCTCGCGCTCGTAGACGGGCCCGAAGGTGTCCTGCAACCGCTTCCGGCGGGCCGCCTGCCACGCGAGCACCGCGGCGACGACGAGCGCCACCACGACCACTGCGACGACGATCCAGATCCAAGTATCCATGCTGGCTCCTTTCGTTCCGGCCCTCGACCGGAAACGGATACCCGGCCTCTTTACCCACGCCGATCGGCTCGTATGCGAAGGAGGTTTCTCCGCTGTGATTTCGGGCACGTGAGCGGCCGTGAGGGTTCTGCGGATCCTCTTCGTGGCGTTGACGGCGTCGGCGATCGGCTCGCCGGCCGCTTCGGCCCAGATCATCGAGGCGCCGGAGGTTCAGCTTCCGGAAGCTCCGACCCTCCCGGAGGCGCCGTCGCTTCCTGGCGTGCCGGGCGTGACGTCTCCTCCTCCGCCTTCGCCGCCCCCATCGCCGTCGCCGTCGCCGTCGCTCGAGGACACGGTGACGGGACTCGTCGGCGGGGACGGCGGCTCGGCGGAGTCTTCGGACGACGGCGGCGCGACGACGAGCGGAGGCTCCTCGGGCGGCGGCTCGACGACCTCCTCGCGGACGGCGAGCGGCTCGGGCGGAGAGCGCTCGGGGCCGCGCACGCGGTTCGACCGGCTGCCGCCTCGGTTCGAGCGGCTGCTCGAGCGGATCCTCGGCGGACGGGACGTCGCCGCGAACCTCCGCCGGCTGCAGGCCGCGCTCGCCGACCGGCCGGATCTCCGCGCACAGATCCTCCGTCTCGTTCGGGCCGAGATCGCGAAGCTCGAGCGCGGCGGGGTGACGCCCGCCGAGGAGCGCCGGATCGACCGGTTGCGCCGCGTCGAGGCCGCACTTCAGCCCCGGCCATTGGGGTCCGCCGTTCCGGCGGCCGAGGGCGGAGGCCTGACGTGGAGCGCGAGCTGGATGCCGCGCGCCGACGCGGCCGTCGCGGCGACGGGCGAGTCGCCGGATCAAGGCCGGACGTCCGAGGTCGCGTCCGAGGGCGCGGGCGCCGCGCCGAAGGACGAACGCGGCGGCCTAGCCGGCTCCTTGCCGGGCCTGCCTGCCGTGCCGGGCTTGCCCGACGACGTGAGCCTCGGGACGCTCCTCCTCGTGATCGCTTCGATACTCGTAGCGCTCGGCGCCGTCGCGTTCGCGCTCGCCGTCCTCCCGAGCCGAGCGGTCCCCGCGGGCCGAGCTCGGCACGCGCTGCGCACCTTCCGCTCCGACCTCGCGTTCGTCGGCCTCGTCGCGCTCGGGGCGACGATGCTGCTGCTGCTCGTCGGCGCGCTTCTGTGACGCTCGTAGCCGGTGGGGCGCGCCGGCGAACTCTCATACGGCCCGAGTGACATCGGGATCGCCGTGATGGCGGCGGGTCTGTCGCCGAAGGAACTTCCGGCTTCAGGCGGGCGTCTGTGCTCGCGCTGGTGGGCCGCCGGCGCGGCGCGGGCTAGCGGGGAGGCGGACCCGTAGTGCGGACGAGCGCGCCGCTGATCGTGCCCTCATGCGTCCAGTCGAGAATCGGGTCGCTCCCGAATGGAACGTCTGGGCAGGGTGGTTGCGCGGGAGCGACGGGCGGCCACCCGCAAGCGCGCGCGACGGTATCGATCTGGAGCGTCCCGGTCATCCTCTTGAATCGACCGGTTCCCGCGACGACGTCCAGCTCCAGGCTGAATCGCCGCGTGAGAACCTCGCCCGGAATCGTCCCGTGGAAGACAGAGCTGGTCGCCGAAATGACCGCCGCGGTGAACGTGCCTCCGTTCGTCCTCAGCGTAAACGTCCCGGTGACCTCGAATTCCCTGATGATCGGAATCGGGAAGCTGACTGCTCCGAGCGTGAAGCTCGAGCTGTACGTGCCGCTCTCGAGGCCTTCGGCCGCCGTGAACGTTCCGTTCGTCGTGTGAAACGGGGCGCCGGTCGTCGCTGACTGACCGACGTCCACGCTGATTCCCTTCAGCGTGCCGCTGAAGACGATCGGCTTCGGCGCGGCGCTGGCTCCGCTCGCCGCCAACGCCGAAACGGCCGCCGCAAGCACGACGACGGCAGCGAGCCGCGTGAACGTGGTTCGTGCTCCCGCGAACGCGTTTACCGCGGATCCCTTGCCTCGGACTACGGCCTCCGCCCTCATCTCGAATCCCCCCTCGCTCTCCGACACCGAGTACGAGCGACGGGGTTCGGCATGGGGCCCATATGCCCGCGCGCTCGTGACGAATGATTCTAGTACAGCCGGCGCTTCTCCGACCGCGCGCCTCCTCGGCTCGGCGTGAGCCCGTCGCGGACCCCTGGGCGTCGTCCGCCTTCGACGCCGCGCGCGAGCCGGCCCCACCGGAACCCTCGTTCGAGCCGCCAAGCAAAAACCCCGCCTGAGCGGGGCTTTTCTGAGGCTGCGGGGCTAGGACTCGAACCTAGACTACCTGATCCAGAGTCAGGCGTCCTACCATTAGACGACCCCGCACCGGGGTGTCCATTGTAGCGGCGCTCGCGGTGCGTTTCGCCGGCCGGTCAGGCCGCGGCGCCGGTCGCCCAGTCGCCGTAGAGCGCGAGGTAGCGCCCGCCGCGGGCGAGGAGCTCCTCGTGCGTCCCCTGCTCGACGACCTCGCCGTTCTCGAGGACGACGATCAGGTCGGCGTTCCGGATCGTCGAGAGCCGGTGGGCGATGATGAACGCCGTGCGGCCGCGGAGGAGCGTCCC
>JAICNY010000119.1 GCA_025930955.1 Thermoleophilia bacterium | reverse complement strand
TTCCCCGGGTCGCCGCCCGAGCCGCCGTCGCCGGTCGGCACGAACAGGTGGCCCTTCATCCCGAAGAGCACCTGGCCGCCGTTGTGGTTCTCGAACGGCTGCCGGATGCGCAGCAGGATGCGCGCGGTGGCGGTGACAGCCCGCGTCCGCGCCTCGTTCACGCCGTACTCGACGACGCGCGTGTCACCGCCCGAGTTCGTGAAGTTCGCGTAGACACGCCGCACCTGCGGGTACTTCGGGTGGAAGGCGAGCGAGAGGAGGCCCTGCTCGCCACAGCAGGCGACGCGCGAACGGATGTCGAGGAACGGCTGCGAGAGCGTCGTCCCGTTCTGGACGATCTTGACCACCCCGCGCTGCTCGACGACGTAGACCCGGTTCGGCTCTGCCTTCGTCGCGGCGACGTGCACCGGGTCCGTGAATCCCGCCTCGACGGTGACGAGCTGGAGCGCTGCAGCGGCGGGACCGGCGAGCGCCGCGCAGGCGAGCGCGGCGAAGGAGGCGGCGAGGGCGATGCGCACCGCCCGTCAGGGTAGCGCGCCCGCGGGCCGCCTCCTCCGCCGGCGGTCCGGCCGGGCTCAGGCCCCCGTCAGCTCCGCCGCGATCTCGCAGAACGGGAAGTCGTCCGCGAACCCGGGATGCGGGCCGTGGACGGACGACTCGAGCTCCTCGATCACAATTCCACCGGGCACGTCGTCGCCGAGCGTGTCGAAGACGATCCGGTGCCGAAGCGCGCCGCGGTCACGCACGACCACGTTGCCCTCCGCGTCCTCGATCACGAACGGCTGCCCCGCCTCGACCGCCTCGAAGAGGAAGAGCGTGCCACCGAGCGGCGTCGCACGCACCTCGTTGAAGACGCCGTGCCCGCGCTGGACGAACGACAGGCCGGTCTCGAGGTTCGTGTGCACCTCCCGGTACGAGAACGCATCCTTGAGGAAGAACGTCCCGGCCTGGTCGCCCTTCCCCGTGCGCAGGCGGAAGTGGCCGCTCGTGACGCCCTCGACCTCCACCGGGAAGCCGCAGTCGTCGTAGGAGAACGTATACGGGAACTCGTACGTGCCCCCGTCGAAGATCGTCGCCCGCGCAGCCTGCGACCAGACCGCGAGGCCCATCAGGACGCCCGCCGCGACGACCGCCGTCGCCAGGCGTAGCGCCCGTTCTCCCGCCCCCCGAGAGAGTGCCGCCGACCGCATGACAGCTCCTTTCCGTTGACCGCAGAAGAGGTGGGGCGGGACTCAAGCACCTGCACGAGCTTGTGTCAAGAGCCGCGATCTCGGTCCGGCCGCGGCCGGCCCCCCCCGCTACGCCGGGGCGGCCGGGCTCGTGGCACCCGTCCCCCCGATCCGGCCGTGGACGCGCGCGTCGTAGCGCCGGAAGGCGGGCAGCGCGAGCGCGAGCACCGCCACACCGGCGACGCAAAGCACCCCGCCGGACACGATCGACGCCCGCACGCCCGCGACCGCCGCCACGACGCCCGCCTCGAGGTCGCCGAGCAGCGGCCCCGAGGAGTAGCTCACCTGCTCGATCCCCGCGAGCCGGCCGCGCAGATGGTCGGGGATCGTCTGGTTCCAGATCACGGAGCGGAAGATCCCGCTCACCATGTCGCACGCCCCGGCGAAGCCGAGCGCGAGACACGCGAGCCAGAGGGACGGGGCGAGGCCGAACGCGGTGATCCCGACGCCCCAGCCGAGCGCCGCGACGATGACCGCCATCCCGTGCCGGTGCACGCGCCCCGCCCACCCGCTCGTGAGGGTGGCGACGAGCGCCCCCGCGGACGGCGCGGCGTAGAGCAGCCCGAGCACCTCGGGCCCGCCGAACTCCGCGGCGAACGCCGGGTAGAGCGCCATCGGCATCCCGAAGAACATCGCCACGAAGTCGACGCCGTAACTGCCGAGGAGCTCCGGGCGCGAGCGCGCGTACCTGACGCCCTCGACGATCCCGTGCAGGCTCGGCCGGGCGCCCTCGGGCGGCGGGGGCATCGCGCGCATGAGGTTCAGGGCGACGAGCGAGGCCGCGAACGTGACGAGGTCGATCGCGAACGTCGCGGGCAGCCCGACGGTGGCGATGAGCACGCCAGCGACCGGCGGCCCGGCGACCATGCCGAGGTTCGAGCGGAACGACCCGAGCGCGCTTGCCGCCGGGAGCTCCTCGGGCGTGACGAGCCGCGGCTCCATCGCGTCGAGCGGCGGCCGCTGGATGCCCACGAGCCCCGCCATCGCCGCGCCGAGCACGAAGAGCGGCCACAGCCGAGGCTCCGGCAGGAGCGCGTTGGCGAAGAGGAGCGCGGTGCACGCAGCGAGCCCGAGCTCGGCGAGCTGGACGAGCCGGCGCCGGTCGACCGCATCCGCGAGCGCGCCGCCGACGAACGCGGCCACGAGAATCGGCGGCAGCTCCACGGCCGCGAGCAGTCCGAGGACGAGGGTCGAGCCCGTCAGGTCGTACGCCTGGTACGGAATCGCGACGTACGTGAGCATGGAGCCGAAGAACGAGAGCCCCTGCCCGACGAACAGCAGCCGGAAGTCGCGGCGCCGCCGCAGCGGGCCGAGGTCCATCGCGGCCAGCCGGAGGAGCCGACGCACCCCACGGGGCTCCCCGACCGGCGGGACGGGGGAGATCCTGTCGCCTTCCTGCGGGTCGTAGCCCGGCACGCGCGTGAGTATTGCGGCGCCGCAGCCGCATAAAGAAGGGGCGGTTCCCAGACCGCCCCTCCCCTTCTTTGCCCCCCATGCTCCAGGAGGTCTTGCCCGACCGGCCGCCGGGCGATCGGCAGGTCACCGCCAGTGAAGCACCAACCGGGCGGGGAATCAACCCGGCCTACGGCCGGTCGCGGGCGAGGACTCCGGCCTCGAGGTGACCGGAGGGTCGAGGCCGCACGGCTCCGGCGTTCGTCCTGCGGCCTCCCGGGTACGAGACGGAAGATGGACACCGACTCCCCGGCTCGGCGCCTGCGCGTCTGGAACGTCGCGCTCGCCCTCCTCCACGCGGCGCAGGGCGCCCTCGTCCTCGTCCTCGCGAACGACTTCGCGCTCCCGGTGACGATCGGGTTCCTCCAGGGCCCGCCCGGAAGCGAGCTCGCGTCGGAGACCCTCTTCGAGCTCCCGATCGGGCCGGCCGTGGCGGCGTTCCTCTTCCTCGCTGCCCTCGACCACGCAATCGTCGCGGCGCCCGGCGGCGCGGCGTGGTACGAGCGGAACCTCGCGCGCGAGCGGAATCCGGCGCGCTGGTACGAGTACGCGTTCAGCGCCTCGCTCATGGTCGTGCTGATCGCGATGCTGACGGGAATCGCCGACGTCGCGGCGCTCATCGCCATCTTCGGGGTGAACGGGGCGATGATCCTCTTCGGGCTCGCGATGGAGGAGGCGAACGAGCCCGGCCGCCCCGTGACATGGCGGCCCTTCGTCTACGGCTCGATCGTCGGCGCGGTTCCGTGGCTCGCGATCGGGCTCCAGCTCGGGTACTCGGAGGCGGAGACCGGCGACGTGCCGACCTTCGTGTACGCGATCTTCTTCTCCCTCTTCGTCCTCTTCTTCAGCTTCGCGGTCAACATGGCGCTCCAGTACGGGCGCGTCGGGCCGTGGCGAAGCTACCTCTTCGGGGAGCGCGGCTACCTCGTCCTCAGCCTCGTCGCGAAGAGCGCGCTCGCCTGGCAGGTCTTCGGCTCGACGCTCGCCGACTAACTAGAAATGCGGGCGAGCGGGAACTCGTTCGGCATGAAGAGACGGCTCGCTCGCGACGTCCACGCCCGCGGCAGCGTCGTGCGCGGCGGTGACGTGTGGCGCCGGCAACGCCTTGCGGACGTCGAGCTCGGACGCTCGAGCGTCGCGCCGCAGGGGCCGGAGCCGCCAGGATGAACGCCTACGCGCGGCTCGTCGTCGCGCTGCGTTACCCGATCATCCTCGCCTGGATAGCGGGCGCGCTCGCGGCGACCGCCTACCTCCCGGACCTGTCGGGCGAGCAGGGGGCGCCGCTCGAAGGCCTCGTCGCAGACGACTCGCCCGCCGTCCGGACGGAGCTGCGCTCGGCGGAGCTCTTCGACGTCCCGGTCCTCACCCGCACCGTCGTCGTCCGGCGTGATCCGGAGGGGCTCGCGCCCGGCGCCGAGCAGGTCGCGCTCGCCGGCGCGCTCGCGGTCAGCCAGGGCGAGGACCCCGATCTGCAGCGCGTGCGGTTCGCGCTCCCGGTCGTGAACACGCTCGGCGTCGTGCCGTCCTCGCGCGAGCGCGGGACGACGGTCGTCACGTTCCTCTTCTTCTCGCCCGCGACGTTTCTCGCCCACCAGGACGAGCTTGCGCACCGGTACGCCGAACGCTACGCGGCAGGGCCCGAGGCCGGCTTCGTCGGCGTGACCGGCGCGATCCCGGCCCGGCTCGACCAGTTCGACGCGATCCAGGCGGCGCTCCCGCGCGTGGAGCAGGTGACCGTACTCGTGATCGCGCTCATCCTCGCGCTCACGTTCCGCGCACCCGGCGCGGCGCTCGTCCCCCTCCTCTCGGCCGGGCTCGGGTATCTCGTCGCCGTCCGCGCGCTCGCCGCGGTCGGGGACGCGATCGGGGTCAACGTACCGCGCGAGCTCGAGCCGCTCGTGCTCGTGCTGATGCTCGGGATCGTCACGGACTACGCGATCTTCTTCCTCGCCTCGTTTCGGAGGCGCCTCGAGGAGGGCGCTCCTCGGCTCGACGCCGCGCGGGAGACGACGATCTCGATCGTCCCGATCGTGCTGACCGCCGGGCTCATCGTCACGTTCGGAACCGCCGCGCTCCTCGCCGGGACGCTCGACTTCTTCCGCGCCTTCGGTCCCGGCATGGCGCTTGCCGCGTTCGTCGGCGTTCTTCTCGCCGTGACGTTCATCCCTGCGGCGCTCGCGGTCTTCGGACGGGCGGTCTTCTGGCCCTCGCTTCGCCGGCGCGATCCCGAGGCCGCGCGCGAGGAGGAGCGGACGCGGCGTCCTCCACGCATCGCACGCGTGACGGCATCGCGGGGCGGCGCGCTCGCCGTCGCCCTCCTCTGCGTCGCGGCGCTCCTGGCCGGCGCCACGGGGCTCCGTGACCTCCGGCTGGGCTTCACGCTCATCACCGGGCTGCCCAAGGATGCCGAGGCCCACCGGGCGGCGCGGGAGGCGAGCGAGGGCTTCGCGCCCGGCCTGCTCGCGCCGACGACCGTTCTCGTCGAGGCACCCGGCATCGCGAGCCGGCCGGGAGCGATCCGACGGTTCGACCGCGCCCTCGAGCGACAGTCCGGCGTCGTCGCCTCGATCGGCCCGACCGATGCCCCGCGCGCCCTGGCCGGGAACGCGCTCGTCGCACGGAGCGGCGATGCCGTCCGCTACCTGCTCGTCTTCGACCATGACCCCGGGGGCGGGCCGGCGATCGAGTCGCTCGAGCGCATCCGGGACTCAATGCCGCTCCTGCAGGAGGCGAGCGGGCTCTCCGAGGCGCGCGTCGGGCTCGCGGGCGATACGGCACTCGCCGCCGATACGGTCGGGCGGATCGTCGACGATCTCGCACGGATCGCCGTCGCCGCGCTCCTGGCGAATCTCTTCTTTCTCGTCGTCTTCCTCCGCGCGCTCGTCGCGCCGCTCTTCCTGCTCGCGGCGAGCGTACTCGCGCTCGCCGCCTCGCTGGGGCTCGCCACATACGTGTTCCAGGGACTCCTCGGCCACGGAGAGCTCACGTACTACGTGCCGTTCGCCGCAGCCGTCCTGCTCGTCTCGCTCGGCTCCGACTACAACATCTTCGTCGCCGGGCGTGTCTGGGCCGAGGCGCGCCGGCGCCCTCTCCGGGAGGCCGTCGCAGTGGCCGCGCCGCGCGCTTCGAGGGCGATCGCGATCGCGTCGATCGCCCTCGCGGCGAGCTTCTCGGTGCTCGCGCTCGTGCCGTTACGCCCCTTCCGGGAGTTCGCCTTCATCATGGCGGCGGGCGTGCTCGTCGACTCCTTCGTCGTGCGCTCGCTCCTCGTCCCCGCGCTCATCTCGCTCGTCGGCGACGCGAGCGCATGGCCGGGCCGCTTCACGCTCCCGCGGACGGTCGAGCCCGACGCCCGGGACGCGGGCTAGAGTCGTCGCGTGCAGCGGCGTTTCCGCTCCCTTCTCGCGCGCCGCCGCCTCGTCATCGGACTCCAGGTCGGGTTCGTCGTCGCGTTCACGGCCGTTCTCGGCTACTTCTTGCGGGACGTCTGGGCGGACGCGCTCCCGCTCCTGCGGGAGGCGGACGCCGTCTACGTCGGGCTCGCGCTCCTCCTCCTCGCCTCCTACTACCTCCTCTTCGTGCTCGGGTGGCAGTGGATCCTCGCCGGGCTCGGGATCGGCATCGGCTACCCGCTCGCGCTCCAGGCGGAGATGGCCTCGATGCTCGCGAAGTACGTGCCCGGGACGGTCTGGACGCCGCTCGCCCGAATCGTCTGGCTCCGCCGGGCCGGTGTCAGGCAGACGGCGGTCGTGGTCGGCTCGATCGCGCTCGAGGCCGGGCTCTCGGCGCTCTCGGGGGTGCTCGTCTTCGCGCTCAGCCTGGTCCTGGTCGGCGGGCAGGGGCCGGAGGTGACCGCGCCGCTCACGGCGTTCGCGCTCGTCGTCGGGGTGCTCATCCATCCGCGCGTGTTCGGCCCGCTCGCGCGGCGCATCTTCCGCCGCTTCGGCGGAGAGGCGATCCCCGTCCTCTCCTACCGGCTCATGCTGGCGCTGCTCGCGTTCTACTCGTTCACGTGGCTCGTCGGCGGCGTGGCCGTCTACTTCCTCGTGCGGTCGCTCGGCGGGGATCCGGGCCTCGAGTCGATCCCGTTCCTCGGGGGGACGGCCGCGGTCGGCGCGATCGTGGCCGTGCTCTCCGTGTTCGCGCCGTCCGGGCTCGGGGTGCGCGAGGGGTCGATGTACGGGCTGATGCTCGCCGTCACGTCCGCGCCGATCGCGCTCGGGGTCACCGTGCTGAACCGCCTGGCGATCACGATCGTCGAGGCGCTCCTCCTCGCCGCCGGCCTCGTCGCGTGGCGGCTCGGACGCCGCGATCCGGCCGCCGACACGCCCTAGACTCGGAGCATGTCGAAGGAACGGCCGACGGAGGCCGAGTGGAAGGGCTTCCTGACCGGCGAGATACGCGGCCTCGACCGCAGCAGGCGGATCTTCGCGCGCATCCCCTCGACGCCGCGCTGCAAGCTCTGCGCCGCGCCGTACGGGGCGCCCGGCGGGCCGATCCTCAAGCTCTTCGGGGGCGGCCCGTCGCCGCTCAACCGCCGCCTCTGCCGCTGGTGCATCGGAAAGCTCGAGAACGCGACGGGCGGCGCGGAGGTCGAGATCTCGATCCTCTTTGCCGATGTCCGCGGCTCGACGACGCTCGCGGAACGGATGCCGCCCGGCGAGTTCTCGGCGCTCCTCGCGCGCTTCTACGGGATCGCGGCGCGCGTCGTCGATCGCTGGGACGGGATCGTGGACAAGTTCGTCGGCGACGCCGCGGTCGCCCTCTTCATCCCCGGGTTCGCGGGGGAAGACCACGCGGCTGACGCCGTCGCGGCCGCCCGCGACCTGCTCGCGGAGGCGCCGCCGGAGCTGCCGCTCGGGGTCGGCGTCCACACGGGCGTCTCGTTCGTCGGCCTCGTCGGCGAGGCCGACGCGAAGGACTTCACGGCGCTCGGCGACGCGGTCAACGCGACCTCACGGCTGAGCGGTCTCGCGGCGGCGGGCGAGCTGCTCGTGAGCGCCGCGGCCGCGGCGGCCGCCGGGCTCGACACCGCCGGGCTCGAGCACCGGTGCCTCGACCTCCGCGGCCGAGAGGAGACGGTCGACGCCTACGTCGCCGCCGCCGCCGGATGACGCGCTGGTAGCATCTCGACCGCCGAAGGGCAGTATCCCCGAACGGGCGTCATCGTCATTACGGCCGCGAGGCCCGGTGGCGTCGGCCGCGGAAGCGGCGGGAGAGACCTTCGTCGACCGGCAGGACGGCTGACGGAGGTTCGATGGAGCTGGAACTGTGGATGTGGGTGGCCTTCGGGGCGTTCGTCGTCCTCATGCTGATCGTGGACCTCGTCGCGTTCGGGCATCGCGGCGAGACGATCTCCTTCCGCCGCGCGGTCGGCTGGAGCATCGGCTGGACGGCGCTCGGCCTGGCCTTCGCCGGGTTCCTCTGGGCCTGGCAGGGCGCACAGCCGGCGAACGAGTACCTCGCCGGGTTCATCCTCGAGAAGTCGCTGTCGATCGACAACCTCTTCGTCTTCGCGCTGATCTTCTCGTACTTCGCGGTGCCGCCCCAGCACCAGCGGCGGGTCATCTTCTGGGGGATCGTGGGCGCGATCGTCCTGCGCGGGGTCTTCATCCTCGCGGGCGCGACGCTCCTCGACGCGTTCCACTACACGATCTACGTCTTCGGGATCTTCCTCATCCTCACGGGGATCCGGATGGCGAGGCACTCGGACGTCGAGATCCACCCCGAGCGGAACCCCGTGCTCAGGCTGCTCGGGAAGATCATCCCGATCGTGCCGCGCCACGAGGGAGACAAGCTCTTCGTCCGCGAGGGCGGCCGGCGGATGGCGACCCCGCTCTTCGCCGCCCTGATCCTCGTCGCGACGTTCGACGTCGTCTTCGCGGTCGACTCGATCCCGGCGATCTTCGCGATCACGCGCGACACGTTCATCGTGTACGCGGCGAACGCCTTCTCGCTCCTCGGGCTCGCGGCGCTCTACTTCGTGCTCGTCGGGATGATGGGGCGCTTCCGCTACCTGAACTTCGGGCTCGCGGCCGTCCTCATCTACGTCGGCGTGAAGATGACGCTCTCGGACGTCTACAAGATCCCGACGTACGTCTCGCTCGGGATCATCGTGACCATCCTCGGAATCGCCGTCGTCGCGTCGCTCAGGCGGCCGAAGCCGCCCGTGGCGGTCGCCGCCGGGCCGCACGACCCGGTCGGGCCCTGACGGCGCGCTAGTGCGAGCGCGGCGGCGCCGGGACGTGCGGGTCCGACGCGGGCGGCTCCGGCGACTCGAGGCTCCAGGTCAGGTCGGAGCGCACGGACACGACGCCCGGCACGCGCGTCGCGAAGTGCTCGAGGAGCTCGGCGTCCGCCTTCTGCGCCACGTCGCCTTCGAGCGTCACCTCGCCCTCGCGCACGGCGATCCGCACGGACGCGGGATCGATCCAGAGCGTCCGAAGGAGCACCTCCTCGCGGAGCTCCCGCTCGATCTCCTCGTC
>JAICNY010000191.1 GCA_025930955.1 Thermoleophilia bacterium | reverse complement strand
GCGGACGTGGCCGGTTGGGACATTGTCCGCTGCCAGGCACCGGGCGTGTCCGCCAGGGACGTTGGCCCCTCGGGACAGGGTCAGAAGAGCCGGTGACGGTCGCGCTCCCGCCCGCCGCCCGGCTCGGGGAAGCGCTTCAGCCCGACGCCCTCCAGGGCCCCGCTCTGCGGGTGGCGGGCCAAGCGTCGCTCCAGCCGCTTGAAGTAGCCGGCGCCCTCGCCGATTCCGCGCTCCGACGCTGCGGTCGCCGCGACGACGAGATCGGCGCACTGGAGCCCGATCGAGTAGTGGCTCGGCCCGAGGAACAGGCCCTCCACGATCCGGTCGAGCCGCATGTAGGGCGTCCCGCCCTCCGTCAGGTCGGCGAAGAATCGCCGCAGCCGCGCGTCGTCCTCGCGGAAACGCGAGTCGACGACGATCGCGCCGACATCGTCCTCCTCCGCGAGCAGATGCTGGAACCGCTCGGCGAGGAATATGAGCGCGGTCGCGTACACGTCCTCCGGCGAGCGGAAGTAATCGTGCTCCGCCGGCGGGAACTCGACCGGCCCGCGGTCGGTGTCAAGGACGCAGACGTACGCCGTGAACGGCGCCGCCGCGAGCGCGGTGAACAGCGCGTCCGCGAGCGCCGGCGGCACCTGGCCCTTCCGGATCCCGTGCCACTTGACCTCCCGGTCGAGCGGCCAGCCGTGCGCGGCGAGCGTCCCCTGCCACAGCTCGCGGAGCTCCGGCCAGTCGCGGTCGCGGAGCGCGATCCCGCCGAGCGCGAAGAGCCCGCCCTCGCCGAGCTTCCCGCTCTCGTCGAGGAAGAGGAGGCGCATCGGGCCATTGTGCGCCGTATGCGAGCATCCCGCCGTGCGCGGACGACCAGACCGGCTCGATCGGCTCCCGGAGCAGTACTTCGCCGGGCTCCTCGCGCGCGTCGCGGCCGCGGTCGCCGAGCACGGGGACGAGGTGGTCGACCTGGGGCGCGGGAACCCGGACGTGCCTCCGCCCCCGCACGTCGTCGAGCGCCTGGCCGAGGTCGCCCGCGAGCCGACGCCGCTCGTCCACGGCTACGCGCCGTTTACCGGCCTCCCCGAGCTGAAGGAGGCGATCGCGGCGCGCTACCGGGAGGTCTACGGCGTCGCGCTCGACCCGGCGCGGGAGGTGGCGATCGTTCCCGGGACGAAGACGGCGCTCGTCGAGCTGGCGCTCTGCGCCGCCGAGCGCGGCGAGACGATCGTCCTGCCCGACCCGGGATATCCGGACTACACCTCCGCGGTCGCCCTCGCGGCGGCGCGTGAGGAGCGGGTCCCCCTCGACCCCGCCGCCGGCTGGGCGCCCGACCTCGCCGCGATCGCCGCGCGCACACCGGCTGCGCTGTACCTCAACTACCCGTCGAACCCGTGCGCGGCCTGCGCGCCCGACGGGCTCTTCGACGACGTCGTCGAGTGGGCGGCGGCGCGCAAGACGCTCGTCGTGCACGACTTCGCGTACGGCGACCTCGTCTTCGACGGCCGCGTCCCGGCGAGCTTCCTCGCCGCCGAGGGCGCGCGCGAGGTCGGCGTCGAGCTCTTCTCGATGTCGAAGTCGTACGGGATGGCCGGCTGGCGGCTCGGGTTCGTGCTCGGGAACGCGGAGGTCGTCTCGCGCGTCGAGCTGCTCCAGGATCACGTGCGCGCCGGGATCTTCCGCGCCGTCCAGGAGGCGGGCATCGCCGCGCTCACCGGCCCGCAGGACACGGTCGAGGAGCGGCGGGCGCTCTACGAGCGGCGCCGCGACCGGGTGCTCGCCGCGCTCGGCGTGCACGTGCCCGAGATGCGCTGCGACGGGTCGTTCTACGTCTGGCTACGCCTGCCGCCCGGCGCGACCGCGGACGGGATCCTCGCCGAGCGGCGCGTCGCGCTCGCGCCCGGCGAGGGGTTCGGCCCGAGCGGGGCCGGCTGGGCCCGGATCTCGCTCGCGACCGCGGACGACGTCCTCGACGCCGGGCTCGAGCGGCTCGCGGATGCCTTTCGAGCTTGAAGGCGCGGCGATCGAAACGGCGGGGCGGGCCTCGGCGCCGTCGCGCGACCGGCGGCGCGTCCGCCGCGTGAAGCCGGACAGCGGCGCGTTCGAGCGGCGCTAGGCCGTCCCGCGCACCACGCCGACGACGTGGCCCTCCGGGTCGGTGAAGAGGCCGAGCTCGAGGCCCTCCATCGGCGACATCGGGCCCATGACCCGCGTGCCGCCGAGGCGCTCGGCGTCCGCGAGCGCCTCCTCGACGTCGGGGACGCCGACGTAGAACGTGAGGTGCCCCGGCTGGCCCTCGGGGCCCTCGCCGATCCCGCCGCCGATGCCGATGCCCTCGGGCGAGAGGTTGTCCTCGCGCGAGACGATGCCGTACCGGAGCTCGGGGTCGGTCTGCATCTCCCAGCCGAAGAGGTCGGAGTAGAAGCGCCGGAGCGCCTCGCCGTCGCGGCCGATCACCTCGAAGTGCACCACCGGATAGCCCATGGCCTGCTCCTCTCTTCGTGTGACGGGTTCGGCACGAAGTCTTGACGTTCCGTACGGATCTCGGCGGTACGCTGGACCGCGAGGAGTCCCCCAGGGGTCCCGTTACACGGGCGCGCGCGTGAAGGTCCTAGACGCGGCCGCGCAGGGCGAGGACGTTCGCGGCGAAGCGTCTGGCCTCCCGGTAAACGCCGTTCTGGCGCACCGACCGCTCGCCCTGATTGTAGGCGGCGAGCGCGAGCCGGACGTTGCCGTTGAACCGCCGGTACATGTGCCGGATGAAGACAACGCCGACCTGGATGTTCCCGCTCGTCGTGCGCGGCACCGGATGGCCGAGGAGCACGGTCTGCACGAACCGCCACGTCGCCGGCGTCACCTGCATGACGCCGCGCGCGCCGGCCGACGAGACGACGTGCGGCTGCCAGCCGGACTCGACCCAGGCGAGCGCCCGGATGAAGCGCGCGCTCATCCCGTACCGCCCGGCCCAGTAGTCGAGCAGCCCGCGGACGCTCCGGGCGGGCGCCCGGGCGCGCGCGGGCCCACCGCCGCGCCCGCTTGCGAGCGCCTGCCGCGTGGCCGGTCCCACGATCCCGTCCACGGCGAGCCCGGCACGCCTCTGGTACGAGCGGACCGCCCGGGCGGTCGCGGGCCCGAAGTGCCCGTCCACGAGCCCGGGCGAGGCGCCGCGGCGCGCGAGAAGGAACTGGAGCACGGAGACGTCCCAGCCGACCCGCCCGCGGCGCATGACCCGCTGCCCGAAGCTCGGCCGCCCGAGCCGGCCGAGCGCGCGCCGGGTCCTGGGGCCGGCGATCCCGTCCACGACGAGCCCGCGCCGGGCCTGAAACGCGCGGACCGCGCGCTTCGTCTGCGGGCCCGCGATCCCGTCGACCGGGCCGTGGTACGTCCCCCACGATCGCAACGCCACCTGGAGGCCCGCGGCCGACGGGCTCACCTGCGCTGGGGCAGGTGGCGCGACCGCGAGAACGATCGCGAGAACCGCGAGACCGGTGCCGAGCCGCTTCGGCATGGGGGCGGACCCTTGCGAAGCGGCGCACAAACTCCTGCCCGGTCCGGACGGGGCTCACAGATCGTTTACAACGCGTTACTTGAAGCGGTAGACGATCCGGCCCCGGGAGAGGTCGTACGGCGAGAGCTCCAGCTTCACGCGGTCACCGGGGAAGATCTTGATCCGGTACCGCCGCATCTTGCCCGCGGTGTAGCCGAGCGCCTCGTGGCCGTTCTCGAGCTCGATCTTGAACATCCCGTTCGGGAAGGCCTCGACGACCTCGCCTTCCATCTCGAGCTTCTCTTCCTTCGTTGCTATCTGACACCTCCTTTCCTGGCCAAAGAATACGAGGCCGCACGGCGGGAAACCAGCCTGTCCGCGTCGTACGATGGCCCGTACGGACGCGTCCTCGGGCAAGCGGCTGTTCTTCCTCGGGCTGATCGCCTCGCTCGTCCTGACCGCCGCGATCGCGATCGGCGTCCTCCTCTTCGGCGAGTTCGACGAGACGACCGGGAAGATCCTCTCCACGACCGCGCTGCTCGCGCTCTTCAGCCTCGTCGCGCTCCCGGGCGGCGTGCTCATCGACCAGCGGCGTCACCTCTCCCTCGCGTACGCGACGCTCGTGCTCGCGACGATCGCGTTCGCGCTCGCGCTGGGCGTCGTCTGGCGGGACTGGGAGAGCGAGGGCGGCGAGGCGCTCTGGCGGACGCTCGCTGCGTTCGCGGCGTTCGCGGGCGCGGCGGCGCAGGCGGCGACGACGACCGCGCGCCTGCGCCCCGACGACACGCCGCTCGTCCGGCGGCTGTACGTGGCGTCGCTCGTCCTCGGCGTGCTCCTCGCCGGGATGATCGCGCTCGCCGCCGCACTCGAGATCGACTCGTCCGGCTACTACCGCGTGCTCGGCGCCGTGGCCGTGGCGGACGTCCTGCTCGTCGTCGTCCAGTCGGTCGCGCGGCGCCTCGGCGGGCCGGCGCAGGCGACCG
>JAICNY010000151.1 GCA_025930955.1 Thermoleophilia bacterium | reverse complement strand
GCCACGGGCGGGAGTCTACTGACGAGCGCCGGGCCGTGCGAAGGTCGGCGGGCGACTTTGTGCCGCCGCGGGCGGGGTTCCGTCACGTTCCGGCGCCGCTCCCGGAGCGGCACGGCGGCGCTTTGTGCCCGTCCCGCACAAGCGGACTATGTGACAGCCGCGGGTGCGTCCGTTCCGGCCGTGCCTGCAGCCGCACGGCCGGGTGCCCGGCGCCGGACGATGGCCACCGGGGATGCGGCCCCTGTGGCCGCGTTGGACGAGGTCAGGCGCCGGGCTCGGCGCGGCCGTAGTTGTCCTCGAGCCGGACGACGTCGTCCAGCTCGGGCGTCGACGCCTCGAGGACGACCGAGTCCTCGAGCGCCTTCCATCGATGGACGACGCCGGGGCGCAGCCGGAACGACCGCCCCGGCCCGACGACCTCCATGTCGAGCGGCCCGCCGGGATCGCCGATCTCGAGCTGGATCCGCCCCGAGTGGACGTAGATCGTCTCGTCCTTCACCCGGTGGAACTGGAGGCTGAGCTGCTCGCCGGCCCGCACGAAGATCACCTTGCCGCAGTACGTCTCCGAGCGTGCGAACAGGATCTCGTGGCCCCAGGGCTTCTCGACCCGCTCGACGTCGAAGCCGAAGCGGTCGAGATCGAGGAGGTTCGGCGACGCCTCGCTCATCGCGCTACCCCGGTTGCGAGCGCCTCCTCGGCCGCGCGCAGGTCCTTCGGCGTGTTCACCGTGAGCCACATGCCCTCGTGACGGTACGCGAGGAGCCGGCCCTCGGCCGCCAGCTCGGGGAACGTCGTGTGCTCGTGGTCGCCCTTCTCCGGCAGGCGCGCGAGCGCCTCCTCGCCGAGCACGTAGAAGCCCGCGTTCACCCAGTGCGGTAGGACGGGCGCCTCGCGGAACCGCTCCACGGCGTCGCCGGCCCCGAGCTCGACGATCCCGAACGGCGAGCGGAGCTGCGCGACGACGAGCGTTGCCGCCGGGCCGCGTTCCTCGTGGGCGGCGAGCAGCGCGGCGAGGTCGAGGTCGAGCACCTCGTCGCCGTTCAGCGCGTAGACCGGGCCCTCCTCCTCCCGGGACTCGGCCGCGAGGCGAAGCCCGCCGCCGCGCCCGAGCGGCTCGGGCTCGCCGACGGCGACGACCTCCGTGCCGAGGCCGCCGAGCGCCTGCTCGAATGCGTCCTCGTGCCCGGCCGCGCACGCGACGAGGACGCGCGCGACCCCTGCGGCGGCGAGACGCTCGACCGCGTAGGCGGCGAGCGGCCGACCGGCGACCTGCACGAGCGGCTTCGGGACGGTGGCGCCGAGTCGCTCGCCCTTGCCTCCCGCGAGGAGGAGCGCCTCCATCAGGCCCGGAGGTCCGGCTCGGGGACGTCGGCCTCGCCGACGGCGCGGAGGACGGACGACGCGCGCCCGATTCCCTCGTACGCGAACCCTGCCGCCCGCGCCGCGTCTGGATCGAGCATGTTGCGCCCGTCCACGAGCAGCGCGTTGCGCATGAGCGCCGCGTTCCCGGGCGTGGGAAGCGCGCGAAGCTCCTTCCACTCGGTCACGAGCACGGCCGCGTCCGCGTCCCGGAGCGCGTCCTCGACCGACTCGACGAGCTCGGCGCCGCGGAGCAGCGGCCGCGCGTCCTCGAGCGAGACGGGATCCCAGGCCCGCACGCGCGCGCCCTCGGCGAGGAGGCGCGAGGCGAGCACGAGCGAGGACGCCTCGCGCAGGTCGTTCGTGTCCGGCTTGAACGCGAGGCCGAGCAGCGCGACGGTCTTCCCGCGCAGCTCCCCGAGGTGCTTCGTGAGCTTCCCGATCACGCGCCGCTTCTGCAGCTCGTTGACCTCGATCACGGCGTTCAGGAGCTGGAAGTGGTAGCCAGAGTTCCCCGCGAGCTGCTTCAGCGCGGAGACGTCCTTGGGGAAGCAGCTTCCCCCGTAGCCGAGCCCCGCCCGCAGGAAGTGCGGCCCGAGGCGGTGGTCGAGACCCATGCCGCGCGCGACGTCCACGACGTCCGCGCCGGTCACCTCGCAGACGTTCGCGATCTCGTTGATGAAGCTGATCCGCGTGGCGAGGAACGCGTTCGACGCGAGCTTGATCATCTCCGCCGAGGCGATGTCCGTCCGCACGAAGGGCGCGTCGAGCGGCGCGTAGAGCGCCGCGACCGCGTCCCCGTCGGCCTCGGCGAACGAGCCGACGACCACCCGGTCCGGATTCGTGAAGTCGCGCACCGCCGTCCCCTCGGCGAGGAACTCCGGGTTCGAGACGTAGCCGACGTGCGCGAGGCCGCGCGAGTCGAGCTCGTGGCGCACCTTCTCCCCCGTCCCGACCGGCACGGTGCTCTTCATGACGAGGATCGAGCGCTCCTCGAACTCGGGCAGCTCGTCGAGCACGTGCCAGACGGCGGCCAGATCGGCGTCGCCGGAGTAGAGCGCGGGCGTGCCGACGCAGACGAACGCGATCCGAGCGTCCTCGAAGACGTCGCCGATCGAGAGGGTGAAGCGCAGCCGCTCGCGGTTCCGGTTCACGAGCTCGGCGAGGCCCGGCTCGTAGATCGGGACGCGGCCGGCCTCGAGCTCGGCGATTCGCTCCGGCAGGACGTCGCGGACCGTCACCTGGTGCCCGAGCTCGGCGAAGCAGGCGGCCGTGACCAGGCCGACCCAGCCGGCGCCGATCACCCCGAGCGGTTCCCGATCCATCGTCGAAGCTTAGTTCGCGTTCAGGGGCTCGAGGCCCTTCGCGATCTCGATCATCGTCTCGTTCGAGAGCTGGTCGAGGAGCGTGTTCACGACCCAGTACGCGGCGCCGTTCTCCTCGAACGCGACCATGTGGAGCTTCGGCCCGTTGAAGTAGAGCCGGTAGTCGCGGCCGCCGATCGTCCGCGTGAGCGTGGCGCCCTCGAGCGCCGGCGCCTCGGTGAAGCTCGTCTGCTGGACGCCCCAGTAGTCGAGCTCGGTCGGCCCGCTGTAGACGAACCGGACCGCGCCCTCGCCCCGGATCCTGTACGTGCGCATCGGCTGGAGGGTCGAGAGGTGCGACGCGCTCTCCCGGATCGTCGGGACGAGCACCGGGAAGTCGACCTTGCGTTGCGCCTCGCGCGCCTGAGCGACCGCGTGCTCGGGGTCGGCGACGACGACGGGCGGGGCGGCCTCCGGGGTCGTGTCGCGCGGGGCCGGGGCGAGGTTCCCGTGGAACGTCCGCCCGACGACCACGCGGAGGGTCGTGTCGAGCGGTGCGTCCGGCGTCGCCTGGACGAGCTCGGCGTCGCCGAAGAGCTTCGCCATCTGGTTCGCCGCGCCCTCGGAGCCGCGGACGGCCGGGTCGTAGGTCACCTGCGTCTCGAAGTAGTCGAGCCGGTCGGCGTTCCCGCCGTTCACGGCCTGGTAGCCGCGGCTCGCGAGCGCGACGGCGGCGTCGTCCGCGGCGCCCGCGACGCCGTTCCCGTTCAGGACGGTGACCGTCACCTGCGACGGGGGCGGGCCGGTGCGCCGGTTCGCGGGCGCCTTCCCGCCGACCGCGACGCTCGTGGCCTTCGCGGCCGCCTCCGGATCGGGGTTCATGAACTCGTCGACCGCGCGCTCGATCTCGCCCTCGGGCGCGGACAGCTGGAAGAACTCGTTGTCCACGAGGTTCTCGAGCCGCGGCTGGAAGAGGTTCCCGCTCGGCAGCTCGTACGCGAGCCGGGCGTAGCTGATGATCGTGTCGAGGCTCAGCTCCTTCCCGCCCCCGGAGCCGATCGTGACGTGCTTCGCAACCGTGTTCACGATCCCAGGCAGCCGCCAGGCGGCGGAGAGCCCGCTCACCTGGTGCTTGATCGACTTCACGAACTCCTGCTGGCGGGCGTTGCGGTAGAAGTCGTTGTCGGTGTGGCGGTAGCGGACGAACGCGAGGGCGTCGCGGCCGTCGAGGAGCTGGTAGCCCGGCCGGATGTCGATCGCCGAGTACGAGGGGCCGCCCTGGGAGTTGTCGTTGAAGTACCGGCGGTCGATGTCCATGTACACGCCGCCGAGCTGGTTCACCGTGTCGATGAACCCGCTGAAGTCGATCGTGACGTAATAGTTGATCGGGACGCCCGTCAGCTTGCGGACGGTCTCGATCGTCCCCTTGATCCCGCAATCGGTGAACGCCTCGTTGATCTTCGCCATCCGCGGGGGCGCCCCCTCGCACCCGGGCAGCTCGACGAGGAGGTCGCGCGGGAACGAGAGCATCGAGATCGTCTTCTGACGCGGGTCGGCGCGCAGGAGCATGAGCGTGTCGGAGCGGGACTCCTCCCGCTCGAATTCGCCGTGACGGAAGTCGTAGCCGACCACGAGCGCGACGGCCGGCTCGTCCGCAGGCGGCACCTGGTCGAGAACCTCCTGCGCCTCCCGCTCCTCCGGCGTCTGCGGCCGCGTCGAGGCGCTCAGCTCCTCGCCCCAGAGCCAGAACCCGCCCGCGACGCCCGCTACGGTGACGAGGAGCGTGACGAGGAGCCACGCGAACACCCGGCCGACCACGCGCAGCGGCGAGCGGCGCCGCGGCGCGTAGCGCGTCATCGGCGTGAGCGGCGGCTGCGGCGGGCGCGGGGGCTCGGCGACCGCCGGCGCGGCGCCGTTTCCGTTCGGGATCCCGTTTCCGGAGGCCGCATTCGCGCGGCTCACGCCTCTCTTGAGCGTCGTCCTCATAGGAGAAGCCGCCCCGGGGCGACCGGTCGAGGATACCGGAGAGATCGGAGAGGATCGGTCAGTACGCGAGGTGGGCCGAGAGCCATCGCTCGACCTGTTCGACGCCGACGCCCTTGCGCCTCGCGTAGTCCTCGACCTGGTCGCGCCCGATGCGGCCGAGCGAGAAGTAGCGCGCCTCCGGATGCCCGAGGTAGAGCCCGCTGACGCTCGCGCCGGGGATCATGGCGAAGGTCTCCGTGAGCGTGATCCCGGCCTCCTCGGCTTCCAGCAGGTCGAAGAGCGTGCGCTTCTCGGAGTGGTCGGGGCAGGCCGGGTAGCCGAACGCCGGCCGGATCCCGCGGAAGCGCTCGGCGATCAGATCCTCGTTCGAGAGCTCGGGGCCGGCCTCGTACCACTCCCTCCGCGCCTGCTCGTGGAGCCTCTCGGCAAACGCCTCGGCGAGCCGGTCGGCGAGCGCCTTCACGATGATCGCGCTGTAGTCGTCGCCCTCCTCCTCGTAGCGTGCGGCCAGTTCGTCCGCGCCGAGCCCCGCCGTGACGGCGAACGCGCCCACGTGGTCGGCGAGGCCGGTCTCGGCCGGCGCGACGAAGTCGGCGAGCGAGCGGCTCGGGCGCCCGTCCTCGTGCGCGGCCTGCTGGCGAAGCAGCCGGAAGCGCACCCCGTTTCCGAGCACGACGTCGTCGCCCTCCGCCTGCGCGGGCCAGAAGCCGTAGACGCCCCGCGCGGTCAGGAGGCGGCCGGCGACGATCTCGTCCAGGAGCTCGTTCGCCGCGTCGAAGAGCTCGCGCGCGGCCGGCCCCTTCTCCGGGTCGTCGAGAAGCGCCGGGAACCTCCCCTTGAGCTCCCAGGCGTGGAAGAAGAACTGCCAGTCGATGTAGCGGCGGAGCACGGCGAGGTCCGGCTCGACGGTACGGGTGCCCGTGAACGGCGGCTCCGGGAGGTCCTCCGCCCGCCACTCGATCGGCGTCCGCCGCGCCCGTGCGTGGGCGAGCGGGAGGAGCGGCTTGCGGAGCCGCTCCTCGTGCAGGCCGCGCAGCCGCTCCTGGTCGGCGCGCGCGTCCGCGACGAGCGCCTCGCGCCGCCCGGGGTCGAGCAGCCCGCTCACGACGCCGACGACCCGCGACGCGTCGAGGACGTGGAGCGTCGGCTGCGAGTACGCGGGCGCGATCTTTACCGCGGTGTGCTGCTTCGAGGTCGTGGCGCCGCCGACGAGGAGCGGGAGGTCGAGCCCGCGCCGCTCCATCTCCTCGGCCACGTGCACCATCTCGTCGAGCGACGGGGTGATGAGGCCGGAGAGGCCGACGGCGTCCGCGCCCTCCGCCTCGGCGGTGTCGAGGATCCGGTCGGCCGGCACCATCACGCCGAGGTCGAGGATCTCGTAGTTGTTGCAGCCGAGCACGACCCCGACGATGTTCTTGCCGATGTCGTGCACGTCGCCTTTCACAGTGGCGAGCACGAGCTTCCCGCGGGCGCGCGCCGGCGTCCCCTCCTTCTCGGCCTCCATGAACGGCTCGAGGTAGGCGACCGCGCGCTTCATCGCCCGCGCGCTCTTCACGACCTGTGGGAGGAACATCCGGCCCGAGCCGAAGAGGTCGCCGACGATCGACATCCCGTCCATGAGCGGGCCCTCGATCACGTCGAGCGGGCGCTCTGCCTGCCGCCGCGCCTCCTCGGTGTCCGCCTCGATGAAGTCCACGATCCCGTGGACGAGCGCGTGCGCGAGCCGCTCGGCGACCGGGGCGTCACGCCACGCGAGGTCGCGCTCGCGCGTCGTCCCCTCGCCGCGCACCTGCTCGGCGAACGTCACCATCCGTTCGGTCGCGTCCGCGCGGCGGTCGAAGACGATGTCCTCCACGTGCTCGAGGAGGTCGGGCGGGATGTCCTCGTAGACCGCGAGCTGCCCCGCGTTCACGATCCCCATGTCGAGCCCGGCGCGGATCGCGTGGTAGAGGAACGCCGAGTGGATGGCCTCGCGGACCACGTCGTTCCCGCGGAAGGAGAACGAGAGATTCGAGATCCCGCCGGAAACGCGCGCGCCCGGGCAGCGCTCCTTGATCAGCGGGATCGCCTCGATGAACGCCTT
>JAICNY010000204.1 GCA_025930955.1 Thermoleophilia bacterium | reverse complement strand
CAGGTGCATGGCCCGGTGCCCGATGCAGATCGCCGGGATGGTCGGCTCGAACTCGTGGCCCTGGGAGCCGCAGAAGTGCGCGTCCGGGGCGGCGCCGGCCTGCGCGCCGTCGTGGTGGTTGGCGATGATGACCGCGTCGTAGCCGAGCTCCTGGGCGAACTCGACCTTCTCCGAGAAGAAGCAGGCCTCGTAGTTCGCGGACGGGTCGTTCATCGGCCCCCGCTGGAGAACGAGGATGACTTCCGCGTCCGCCGGAAGCCCGAGCTGCTGCCGGACTTCGTCCGCGGTCGGGACCGTGCCGGTCGACTGCGGGCAGCCGTAGCCGCCGTAGACGGTCACGCCGTTCACCATCTGGTCGTCGAGCGAGACGATCGGGACCGTCCAGTCGAACTCGCCGGCCGTGTATTCGCCGGCCGCCGGGCCGGTGTCGATCGAGAAGATCGCGCGGTACGGCGCGAAGTCCTCGTCACCGCCGATGAAGAAGCGGTTGTCGATCGTCCACTCCGCCTGGTGCGCGTTGCCCTCCGGCGGAAGGGAGATGCCCGTCGACTCGAAGAGCTCCGGGTCGATCGCGGCGAACTCGGTGTCGAGGACGTAGACGGGATTCGCAGGGTCCGTCACGTCGAGGATCACGAAGCCGCCGTCCCAGTAGGACAGGAGCATGTAGAAGCGCCCGTCGATCTGCTTCACGACCATGTCGTGCAGGAACGACGAGGTGAGCCCGAGCTCCGGCTGGTCGACGCCGCCCTCGATGTACTCGTTCAGGTTGATGTCCGCGATGAGCCGCGGCCGCTTCGGGTTCGTGATGTCGAGGATGTCGACGTCAGTCGTCTCGAAGTTGTCGACCATGACGGCGTACACGTTCTCGCCGGCGTCCCACACGAACACGTTGTGGATGTCGTTCGCGTCGGCGAAGCCACGGTCGCCGAAGTGCTTCGAGAGCAGCTTTGGCTTGAGCGGGTTCGTGACGTCGTAGAGCGTCACGCCGCCCTTCCCCTGCGGCCCGCACTGCTCGTTGTTGATCGCGAGCAGCGTGCCGGTGAAGAACTTCGACGAGACCTCGACCGCCTGCATCCCCTCACCTGGACGGCTGTCCTGCGACGACGGGATGAAGCCGACCTCCTCGGGATTCTCGAGGTCCGTGATGTCGATCACCCACACTCCGGCGTCGGGCGCGTTCTTGCCGCCTCCCTCCGACGGGGCCGCGCAGTCCGGCTCGCCCCAGTGGGCGAGATACGCGTAGTCGTGGCTCGGATCGAGCGCGACGTCCGCGACGAGATCGTCCTGATCGGTCACGAACTCGGTCGAGACGAGCTCGATCTTCCCCCATTCACCCGGTCCCTCGAGGAAGCCCGGGCCCGACGGCGGCATCTCGTGCCCCTGTGCGCCGGCCGTCGCGGGAAGCGCGAGCACGGCCAGGGCGGCGGCGATCACCGCGGCCCGCAGTGCACGTGCGTGCATCGTTGTTCCTCCCCCTGTGTTCGGTTTCGCGGCATCCTCCCCGACGCCGCTCTCGTTCGGGCGCGGAATGTAGCACCTGACGCGAGTCGCTGTTCGTAAGGATTTCTGGAGCCCTCCCGATGGGTAGTCCACTCGTCATGAGCAACGGCCTTCCGGCCGCCCTCGGGCGGCTGCGCGACGACCTCGCGGCCGTCCGCCTCCGCCTCGACGTGCCCGGCGCGGAGGAGGCCCGGCGAGTGCGGGACGACCTCGTCGCGCAGGTCGACGACTACCTCCTGCCACGGCTCGACCGGATGGACGCGCCCGCGCTCATCGTCGTCGGCGGATCGACCGGTGCCGGGAAGTCGACGCTCGTGAACAGCCTCGTCGGGGAGGAGATCAGCCCCGCCGGCGTCCTACGTCCCACGACGCGCGCCCCGGTGCTCGCCTTTCACCCGGGCGACCTCCCGTGGTTCGAGGGGCCGCGCGTCCTGCCCGGCCTGCCGCGGGCGAGCGGGGGCGACGCGGCGCCCGGGACGCTCGCCCTCGCGCCGACCGCGGCGCTGCCTCCGGGGCTCGCGCTCCTCGACTCGCCGGACATCGACTCGGTTCTCGCGGAGAACCGCGCGCTCGCGAACCAGCTCCTCGCCGCCGCGGACGGATGGCTCTTCGTCACGACCGCCGCGCGCTACGCCGACGCGGTGCCCTGGGAGCTCCTCCGCGCCGCGCGCGACCGCGGCACGGCGCTCTCGCTCGTCCTGAACCGCGTCCCGGCCGACGCCGGTCGGGAGGTGCCCGAGCACCTCGGCCGGATGCTCCGCGACGAGCGCCTCGCCGAGGTCGACCTGCTCGTTGTCCCGGAGACCGAGCTCGCAGACGGGCTCCTCCCCGAGGGCGCGCTCGCGCCGGCGCGCGCGTGGCTCGAGGGGCTCGCCGCGGACGCCCAGGCCCGCGCGGCGCTCGTACGACGCACGCTGCGCGGCGCGCTCGCGAGCCTCCCCGCGCGCGCCGCCGTCGTGGAGCGCGCCGTCATGGAGCAGATCTCCGTGGCGGCCGACCTCCGCGCCGAGGCCGACGCGGCCTACGTGGACGCGCTCCACGAGGTCGAGGCCGCGCTGCGCAGCGGCTCGCTCCTGCGCGGCGAGGTGCTCGCACGCTGGCACGAGGTGGTCGGCACCGGCGACGTCATGCGCGCCCTCGAGACGGGCATCGGCAAGGCGCGCGACCGCCTCAGGAGCCTCGTCACCGGCCGCCCGGCGGGCGACGAGGAGCTGCGCGAGGCGGTCGAGAACCGCGTCGAGGCCGTCGTGCGCGCCGCCGCCGAGCGGGCCGCGGAGCGCACCGCACGAGCCTGGCGCGAGCGCGTCCCCGGCCGGGCGCTCCTCGAGGGGACGACCGGGCTTGACCGCGCGTCCGCCGACCTCGAGCCGGCCGCCGAGGAGGAGGTGCGCGCGTGGCAGGGCGTCGTCTTCGACCTCGTCCGGGAGGAAGGCGCGTCGAAGCGCGCGACCGCCCGGCTCGCCTCGCTCGGCGTGAACGGGGCCGGCCTGACCGTCATGCTCGCGGTCTTCGCGCACACCGGCGGCCTCACCGGCACCGAGGTCGTCGTCGCGGGCGGGACCTCGGCCGTCGGCCAGAAGGTGCTCGAGGCCATCTTCGGCGACCAGGCCGTCCGGACGCTCGCGGCGCGCGCGCGCGAGGACCTCGTCGAGCGCGTGGACGGGCTCCTGCGCGCGGAGGCGGCGCGGTTCGACGCGCTCCTCGACGAGGCGGCGCCGGAGGCGGACACGTTCGCCCGTCTGCACGAGGCGGTGGACGCGATCCGCAGGGCGGCGTGAGGGGCGACCTCGACCGCCGGCTCGAGGCGCTCGCCGAGGCGTCCGCGCTCGCCGAAGGCCGCCTTCCCGACGAGGCCGTCGAGCGGGCGCGCGCGGTCGTCGCCCGGGCGGGGGAGCGGCTCGGGCTCGGGCTCGAGTCGACGGTCGTCGCGCTCGCCGGGCCGACGGGGGCGGGCAAGTCGCGGCTCTTCAACGCGCTCGCGGGCGAGGAGCTCGCCGCGGTCGGGCGCCGCCGGCCGACCACCTCCACGGGGCAGGCGGCCGTCTGGGGCGACGGCGCCGGGCCGCTCCTCGACTGGCTCGAGATCCCGCGCCGCCACAGTATCGCGCCGGACGGGCTCGACGGGCTCGTGCTGCTCGACCTACCCGACTTCGACTCCGACGAGACCGCACACCGACTCGAGGTCGACCGGTTCGTCGGCCTCGCCGACCTCGTCGCCTGGGTGGTCGACCCGCAGAAGTACGCGGACGCCGCCCTCCACGACCGCTACCT
>JAICNY010000231.1 GCA_025930955.1 Thermoleophilia bacterium | reverse complement strand
CTGGCTGGGCGGGAAGGTGGCCGACCGGCGCCCGGAGCCGCGCGTGCTCGGCGGGATCGTCCTCGTGGCGGCGTTCTTCGTCGTCGTGACGCCGTTCGTCGCGCGTCCTGTGCTCGGCGTCGCCGTCGAGGGGCTCGACGCGATCGACGCGGGCGCGGTGGTCGGGTCGTTCTTCGCCGCGCTGGCGCTCTTCGCAGTTCCGATCACGCTTCTCGGCGCGGTCTCGCCGTTCGCGATCCGGCTCTCGCTCGAGGAGGTTGGCGAGGCAGGGAGCGTCGCCGGGCGGCTCTACGCGCTCTCGACCGTGGGGAGCATCGTCGGGACGTTCCTCTCGGCGATCGTGACGATCCCGCTCTTCGGCACGCAGCGGACCTTCCTCGGCTCGGCCGCGCTTCTCGCGTTCGCGGCCGCGCTGGTGCTCGGGCGCCGCTGGCAGCTCGCGACCGTCGTGACCGCGGGCCTCCTGCTCATCCCGACCGGGACGATCAAGGCCTCCGACGGGCTGCTCTACGAGACCGAGTCGTCGTACCAGTACGTCCAGGTGCTCGAGCGCTCGGACGGCTCGCGGGCGCTCAGGCTGAACGAGGGGGTCGCCGTCCACTCGGTCTGGCACCGGGACTCGGTGCTCACCGGCGGCGTGTGGGACACGTTCCTCCTCGTCCCGCCGCTCCTCGACGAGGAGCCCGACCGGATGCTCGTCGTCGGCAACGCCGGCGGCACGATCGCCCGCGCGTACGGCGAGCTCTACCCGGAGATGGAGATCGACGGGGTCGAGATCGACCCGGCGGTGAGCGAGGCGGGCCGCCGCTATCTCGGGCTCGAGGACAACCCGCGCCTGACCGTGCACGCGGCGGACGGGCGGCCGTTCCTCGAGCTCTCGGACGAGCGGTGGGACATCATCGTGGTGGACGCCTACCACCAGCCGTACATCCCGTTCTACCTCGCGACCGAGGAGTTCTTCCGGCTCGTGCGCGACCGGCTCGAGCCGGGCGGCGTGATGGCCCTGAACGTGGCCGGCGTGCCGGGCGACGAGAGCCTCTCGGAAGCGATCGGGACGACCGTTCTCGCGGCGTTCCCGCAGGCGTGGCGCTGGCCGGCGCTCCGCTTCAACGAGCTGCTGCTCGCGTTCGACCGGCCGCTCGAGCGGGACGAGCTCGCCGCCCGCGCCGAGGACGCGCCCGAGGAGGTGGCGAGCCTCGTGCCGCTCTTCGCCGCCGACGTCGAGGAGGTGCGCGCGACCGGCGACGTGCTCACCGACGACGTCGCGCCGGTCGAGTGGCTGACCGACCGGATGATCCTCGACTTCGTCGCGCGCGGCGGGGAGCTCGACGAGCGCTACCTCCCGACCGAGCCGTAGCGATGCGCCCGTTCCCGAGTCGCGCGGACGGCGGGCCGCTCCGCATCGGGCACCGCGGCGCGGCCGCGCTCGCGCCGGACAACTCGCTCGCCGGGATCGAGCTCGCGCTCGGCGCAGGGATCGACGGCGTCGAGATCGACGTCGTCGCCGGCAGCGGGCGGCTGCTCCTTGCGCACTCGTTCTCGGAGCTCGGGGGAACGAGCCCGGAGCTCGACGACGCGCTCGCGCTCGTCGCGGCGCGCTCGGGCGACGGCTTCCTGCTCGACCTCGACGTGAAGACGGCCGGCGCGGAGGACGCGCTCGTCGCCGCCCTGCGGCGGCACGGGCTCGTCGAGCGGACGCTCGTCTCGTCGTTCCACCCGGAGGTGCTGCGCGCGTGCAGGACGCTCGAGCCGGCGCTGCGGCTCGGGATCTCGTATCCGGACGACCGGCGCGGGATCGGGCGGCGGCTCCCGGAGCCCGTGATCCGCGGCGGGCTCCTCGCGCTCCGCGCGGCTCTTCCCGCACGGATCGGTCGGCTCGCGGCGACGAGCGGCGCGGGCGCGGCGATGCTCCACCACCTCGTCCTCTCGCGCGCGACCGTGACGCGCTGCCGGCGCCTCGGGCTCGCCGTATTCGCCTGGACGGTGAACGACCCGGACGCGCTTCGGCGGGTCGTCGACCTCGGCGTGGACGGGGTGATCGGCGACGATCCGGAGCTCCTGCGCAGCGCGTGAAGGAGGACTCGGAAACGGCGTGTCGCACGTATAGAGTTCGACGCCCGTGCGAGCCCTTCGCCTCCTCCTCCCGGCCGTAATCGCGCTCGTCGCGGCGGCGCCGGCCTCCGCGCAGGAGACGCCTCCGCCGCCTCCGCCGCCGGTCATCGCGGAGGGCGTGACCATCTCGGGGATCGCGGTGGGAGGCCTCACGCGACCCGAGGCGTCCGCGGTGGTCGAGGCGGCGTTCGACGTGCGGATCCCGTTCCGGTTCAAGCAGCGCCGCTGGTCGGCGTCGCCGCGCGCGCTCGGGTCGTCGCCGTTCCTTCGCGACGCCACCATCGCCGCGCTCGCCGCCGAGCCGGGCGCGAACGTGAGGCTCGGCGTGAAGATCCGGCCGAGAAAGATCCGCTCGTACGTGAACTTCCTTCAGCGCGTCTTCGGCCGGGACGCGCGCGACTCGCGCGTCCTCCTGCGCGGGACGACGCCGTTCGTGACGAAGGCGAAGGACGGGCGGGCAGTTCGCAAGCTGATCATGCGGCGCGCGATCACCCGCGCGCTCGCGCGGACGGAGCGGGACGAGCTCACGCTTCAGACGCGCGTCGTGAAGCCGCGCGTGAACCGGTCGAACATCGG
This sequence comes from Thermoleophilia bacterium, assembly GCA_025930955.1. Lineage (GTDB taxonomy): Bacteria > Actinomycetota > Thermoleophilia > Gaiellales > Gaiellaceae > JAICNY01. Next base: position 21 of record JAICNY010000231.1, on the reverse strand, counting down.
GCCGATCATCGTCGTGCGCCG
>JAICNY010000076.1 GCA_025930955.1 Thermoleophilia bacterium | reverse complement strand
GCCCGCGCGGAGCTGGAAGCGGTCGTACCGGAGGCGCTCCTGACCACGAACGGGCTCTGGCTCGCCGCCGACGTCGTCGGCGCGATCTCGGCGCCGCTCGCGATCGCGGTCGTGCTGCGCACGACGAGCCGGCAGGAGCAGCGGGCGGCGCGCCTCGGGCTCGCGACCGTGCCGTTTCCCACCCCGCTCCTTCGCCGCGGCACGACGTGGGCGGCGGCGGCCCTCACGCTCGTCGTCCTCGCGCTCCAGGTCGCGGTCTTCTCCGCCATCCTCTGGGCGCAGTCGCTTCCGGCCGACGGCTCGCCGCTGGGATCGGCGCGGTCCGGTGTTCCTCCTGCCGCGTCGTCTCCGATCTCGGGGGACACCTTCGAGGACCCCGCGAGCGGCTGGCTCGTCGAGACCGGCGCCGACTACTCGATGGGCTACATCGACGGCGAGTACGTGATCACGAGCGGATTGGAGGGCGCGAACCACTCGTATGTCCTGCTCGAGGAGCCTGCGGCCGGCGTCCGGATCGAGGTCGTCGGCCGGCTGGCGTACGGCCGGCGGATCGACGGGTACGGGATCGCGTGCTGGTCGCACGACGACGCGGGCTACTTCGCGTCCGTCTACGCCGACCGCTATTACCAGATCGTGAAGGATCCGCCCGGGCCGAACGACGCGGAGGCCGCGGTGATCGCGAGCGGGCGCGCGAAGCGCAGCGCGATCGGCGTCCGGGAGGGCGCCACGGCGCTCGAGCTCGCCTGCGCGAAGACCGGCTCAGAGGCGGCGTTGCTCACCCTGACCGCGAACGGCGTCGAGCTCGCCCGTGTCCGCGACCGCGACCCGCTGCTCGACGTGACGGGCGTCGGCCTCTTCGTCGCCTCGACGAGCGGCGACGCGGGCGCCGCCTTCGACGACCTCATCGTCGAGGTCCTCGACTAGCTCGAAGATCGTCGCCGGCAGACGTGTCCGGTGCCAGGCACCGGCCGTGGCCGGAGGGGACGACTACCCGACGGCCTGGCGCTTGTTCAGCGCGCCCTGCACCTGGGCGACGTACTCCGCGAGCTCCGTTTCCTTGTGCTGGAGCCGGCGCTCGAGGTCTGAGAGCTCGGCCTGCCAGCGCTCGAGCTTGTCCTCGCGGAGATCGTGGTCGGCCTGGACACGCGCCTCGCGCTCGTCGACCGCCGCCTCGCGCTCGTCGAGCTCGCGGATGCGCCCGTGGAGGCTCTCCTCGAGCTCGGACGTCCGCTTCTCGCGCTTCGCGAGCCGGCCGCGCTCGGCCTCGGCGCGCTGCTCGGCGTTCTGGAAGGCCGCCTCGCGCTCGGCCAGCTCCCGCTCACGCGCGTGCAGGCGCTCCTCGAGCTCCTCGAGCTCGCCCGACTTGAGCGCCGCGGTCTCGACCCGGCTGAGCGCCGCCTCGCGGCGGTGGAGCTCGGCCTCGTGGACGGCCAGCTCGGTCTCGCGCGCCTGGATCTCCGTGAGGCGGGTCATGGCCTCGTCGGCCGCGCGGGTGCGCTCGGAGAGCTCCGTCTCGAGCCGCGCCGCGTCGGCACGCATCGCCTCCTCGCGGCCCGCAAGGTCCTCGCGCTTCGCCTCGAGCTCGGCCTCGAGCCGCTCCGCCTCAACGCGGAGCGCCTCCCTGCGTTCCTCGAGCTGCGCCGCGCGCGAGGCCGCCTCGGCCTCGATCGCCTGCTCGCGCTCCGCGATCGCCTGCTCGCGGGCGGCGAGGATCTTCTCGCGCGCCTCCATCTCCTTGCGGACGTCGCCCGCCTTCTGCTTCCGCTCGGCGTCGAGCTCCCGCTTGCGCTTCGCGACCTCCGCCTCGTGGGCGACGAGGCCGGCCTCGCGCTCGTTCAGCGCGGTCTCGCGGCGCGCCACGTCGGCGGTTGCCGCCTCGGCGGCGGCCTCGCGGGCGGCCAGGGCCTTCTCGGCCGACTGGACGGCCTGCTCGCGCTTGCGGAGCTCGGCCTGGAGCTCGTTCAGCTCCGCCTCGCCGGCCTGCGACGTCTCGCGGTCGCGCTCGCGGCTTTCGAGCTCCGCCAGCTTCGCCTCGCGCTCCTGCTCGCGCTGCTCCAGCTCCGTGAGCTTCGCGTCGTGGTCGCGCTCGCGGGCTTCGAGCGCCGCGATCGTCTCCTCGAGCGCGCGCTCGCGCTCTCCGCTCTCGGCGCCCGCGTCCGCGAGCTGCGCCTGCGCCTTGACGAGCGCCTCCTGCGTGCGCTCGAGCTCGATGCGGTCCGAGTCGAGCCGCTCGCGGAGCTTCGCCAGCTCGGTTTCGCGGCCGTCCAGCTCGGCGGCGCGTGCCGCCAGCTCCTCGTCGAGCTCGAGCCCACGCTCGGACGCTGCGATCTCCTCGCTCAGCATCGCGCGGAGACTCTCCTCGCGTGCGAGTGACGCCGCAAGCTCCTCGCGGACGGACTCGATGTCGGTGGTGGCGCTTCCGTTCTGCTCGGCCGCGACCTTCGCGGCCGCCTCGGCCTGCTCGGCACCGGACTCGGCCTGGGCCTCGAGCAGCGCGGCACGGCGACGCTCGAGCTGTGCGCGGAGCCCGGTTCCGAAGCCCTTCTCGGTGTCTGTGGCGGCGGGTTTCTCTTTGGCCATGCGGCAGGCGGGTCACCGATGGCATCGGCGCGTTCGGGGGGGTGCCGCATCCCCCTATCGGTTGGTGGCGATCAGGCCTCTCTGGGGGCGTGCGCGGCGCGCCAGGCGTCGAGCGCCTGCCAGGAGGCGAGCGTGTCGCCGGACACCTGCGCGCCGATCGCGCCCGGCTCCGCCGCCCAGTGGAGCTCGGCCACCTTCGCCTCGTTCGGGAGCGGCTCCGCGCCCTCGCGCAGCATCGCGTGGTAGACGACGAGCGCGGAGCCGGAGTCGTCGTTCACGCAGACCGCGACGGGCCGGAAACCCGGCAGATCGTCGGGCCCGAGGGCGATCTCCCCCGCCGCGTCGGCGAGCACCGCGGCCCGCGGCTCCTCGCCCGGCATGACGCCGCCGGACGCGGAGGCCGTCCAGAGCAGCGGGTCACGTCCGATCGAGGGCCCGCGGAGCTGGAAGAGCACGGCTCCCTCGGGGCGCTCGACGAAGAGCTGCACGCCGAGCGTGAACCCGAGCTTGTAGGCGAGCGAGGGCTCCTGGAAGACGACCATGGCCTCCGCGTAGCGGCCGGCGCGGCGGACGATCACGCCCTCCGGCGTGACCCCGTGGCAGAACGCGATCGGCCCGTCGAAGCGCCCCGGCGTGCGGGCGAGCGTGTCGCGCGCGTCGCCGACCGCGCGCTCGAGCGCCCCGGTCAGCGTCAGGGCGAACGGATACGGGCGGAAGCGGGGCTCCTCCTCGAGCAGGACGACGGCGCGCATCCCCTGATTGTGGCCGATCGGCCCGGCTGCCGTCAGACGCCGATCGCGTGGAGCTCGACGCGCGGGTGTTCCTGGAGGGGCGTCGTCGTCACCTGCCACCGCTCCCGCGCCGCCGCGAGGAACGCCGCCGCCGGCGGCCGGCCGGGCTCGGCGAGGAGGATCTCCCCGGGCCGGCGGGAGCCCCTCGCTTGTAACACAGTGTTACTTGGGAGGGGGCTCGCGGGCGCCTCGTCCCGCGTGACGAGCCGGGGGAGCAGGTCCAGGAGGGGCTCCGCGTGTCGCCGCTCGTACAGGACGTCGGCGGCCAGGACGAGATCCCACGGCCCGCGCTCGACCAGCGGCTCCGGCGCCGTCCACGAGACGGCGGCGGTCTCCAGGGGAATCCCGTTCCGGTCGGCGTTCCGGTCGAGCAGCGCGACCGCGTCGCGTGCCCAGTCGGTCGCGAGGACGTCCGCGCCGGCGAGGGCGGCGGCGAGGCTCGGGAGCCCGAGCCCGCAGCCGAGCTCGAGCACGCGGGCGCCCGCGAGCGGCCGGCTCGCCACCTCCCGCGCGAGCGCGAGCCCGCTCGGCCAGAGCTCGGCCCAGTAGGGCAGGAACTCCTCCCGCTCGAACGCTTCCTCCGAGAGCAGCGCCTCCGCATTGGGCGGGCGGAGCAGCGAGACCTCCCGACCGCCGATCCCGACGACCGTCTCGACGAGCGCGGGCGCTTCGGCCACGATGCGCAGCGTAGCCGGGAAACCACGCCGCAAAGCGCGCGCGCGACCGCTACGATGCCGCACGATGCGCACTGGAACGGCGGGTCGTCTGCCCGGCGAGGCCCTGTGCGGCCACGCCGTTCGGATCTACCACGAGGACGCCGAGCTCGTCGCCTGCGTCGCCGGATACCTGGCCGAGGGCCTTGTGGTGGGCGAGCCGGCCGTTGCCGTCGTCACCCGGGAGCACCGGGCCGGGCTCGCCGCCGCGCTCGCGCGCCTCGGGCACGACCCGGTCGCGCTCGAGGCGGAGGGCCTCCTCACGAGCGCCGACGCCGAGGCGACGCTCGCCTGCTTCCTCGAGGGAGACGGGCCGTCCGCTCAGCGCTTCCATACGGTGATCGGCGCCCTGCTCGCCGAGGCGCAGCGCGGCAGGCCCGGGAAGCCCGTGCGCGTCTTCGGCGAGATGGTCGACCTCCTCTCCCGCCGGGGGCGGCACGAGGCGGCTCTCGCCGTCGAGGAGCTCTGGGACGATCTCGTCGGCCGCCGCGGGATCTCGCTCCTCTGCGCGTACCGGCTCGACCTCTTCGACGCGGAGACGCAGCGCCGGGTCCTGCCGCGCGTCTACGGCGCCCACGACCACGTGGAGCCGGCGCTCGACCCGGCGCGGCTCGAGCAGGCCGTCGCCCACGCGCTCGACGAGGCCCTCGGGCGGGAGGAGGCGGAGCGCGCGCGCCGCCTCGCGGTCGACGCGCCGCGCGACGCGCACGTCCCGGCCGCGCAGCTCGCGCTCCTGTGGATCAGCGCGCGGATGCCGGCCGCCGCCGAGCGCATCCTCGCTGCCGCGCGCGCCGCGTACGAGCGGCCCGCACCCGCCGGCGCCCGCTGAACGCGCTCCCGCCCCCCGGTAGGGTCCGCCCATGCTCGAGACGGACGTCGTCGTGGTGGGCGCGGGGATCTCGGGGCTCGGCGCCGCGACCGCGCTCGCGCAGGAGGGCCGCGACGTCCTGGTGCTCGAGGCGCGCGACCGCGTCGGCGGAAGGACGGAGAACGTCGAGATCGGCGGTCAGCCGAACGAGATCGGCGGCCAGTGGGTCGCGCCGTACCAGTCGGAGCTCGAGGGCCTCCTCGAGGAGCTCGGGATCGAGCTCTTCCCGAGCCACCGGACCGGCGAGCACGTCTACGTCGGTCCGGACAAACGGGTCACGCGCTACGAGGGGCACGACGCGCCGCTCTCCGACGCGGCCGGCCGCTCGTACGCCGACGCGGCCGCGAAGCTCGACGAGCTCGCCGCGCAGCTCGACCCGGACGCGCCGTGGGAGCACCCGGACGCCCTCGCGCTCGACGCCCTCACGTACGAGGAGTGGCTGCGCCGCGAGGTGGCAGACGACGCGGCGCGCGACCTCCTCCGCTCCTTCCTCGCGGGCGGGTTCATGACGAAGCCGGCGCAGTCGTTCTCGCTCCTCGCGGGGCTCTGGGTGATCGCCGGCGCGGGGAGCGTGGACAACCTCTTCGAGCCCGACCTCTGCCTCGCCTACCGCGTCGTCGGCGGCTCGCAGCTCATCGCGCTCCGGCTCGCGGAAGGGCTCGGCGAGCGCGTGCGGCTCGGCTCGCCCGTCCGCGACGTCGCGTGGGGCGACGGCCGTGTGACGGTGCGGGCGGGCGACACCGAGGTCGAGGCGCGCGCGGCCGTCCTCGCGATCCCGCCGAACCTCGTGAGCGGGATCCGCTTCGAGCCGACCCTGCCGCCGTGGCGCTACCGGCTCGAGCAGCACCTCTCGCAGGGCGCGGTGATCAAGGCGCTCGCGGTGTACGAGACCCCGTTCTGGCGGGACGAGGGCCTCTCCGGCGAGGGCTTCGCGCCGTACGAGCTCGTGCGCGAGGTCTACGACAACACGCCGCCCTCAGGCTCGCCGGGCGTCCTCTGCACGTTCCTCGCGGGGGAGAGCGCGGAGAAGACCGGCTACCTCCCGGCCGGGGAGCGCCGCCGGATCGTCACGGAGGGCTACGCGGCCTTCTTCGGCCCTGCCGCGCTCGAGGCGGCCGACTACGTCGAGCGGGACTGGTCGGCCGAGGAGTGGACGCGCGGCGCGTACTGTGCGACCTTCGACGTCGGCGGCCTCTCGCGCTTCGGCCCCGACCTGCGCCGCCCGATCGGCCCGATCCACTGGGCGTGCACCGACATCTCGGGCCTCGGGAACATGCACATGGAGGGCGCGCTCCGCTCGGGCCGTGCGGCGGCAGGCGAGGTTCTCGCGGCGCTCTAGGCCGTCAAAGCGTCGAAGACGAGCCGCTGGAAGTGCTGGATGAGCGTCTCGCTCTGCGGGAGCAGCCGGCCCTGCGGCACCATCCCCGACTCGAGCCCGCGCTGCACGGACTCGACGAGGGACATGTCCTCGTTCCCCACCTGCGTCGAGAACGCGACGAGCTCCGCGATCTCCTGCGCGGACACGTCCTCGCCGAAGAAGTAGTCGGAGAACCCGAGCGTGAGCGTCGGCGAGACGGCGCGCCACGTGTCGAAGGAGATGTTCGGCGGGCCGGGCTCGATGTTCATCGTGAGGCTCGGCCAGACGAAGTGGTACTGCGCCTGGCGCACCGGGCCCTTCGGCTGGTACGGCGCGTTCCCGTTTCCCGCGAGCGCCGACTCGCGCACCGGCCCGAACTGGCTCGACACGCGCCCCTCGGCGTGCAGGAGGTACGAGTCGGGGTCGACGTCGATCACCTTGCTGAAGCCCGGGTGCGCGGTGGGGCAGTGGTAGCACTCGAGGTAGTTCTCGATCGTCACCTTCCAGTTGGCGTGGATCTCCCACTCGACGCGCTCGCGGCGGTGGACGCGGGCGAGGTCGAGCCCGGACTCGGCGATCGTGTCGAGGAGGCCGCCGACCGTCTCCGCGAGCGGCGGCGCGTCGAGGTCGGGGTTCACGAGCACGAGCGGCCCGAACGTCCCGACCTGGACGGGCAGGAGCGAGAGGTCGCTCGCGTCGAAGCCCGGCTCGCGGTCGCAGCGCGGGGCGTTCCGGAGCGACCCGTCGAGCCCGTACGTCCACGCGTGGTACGGGCACTGGAGCGTCGAGCGGCGCCCGGTTCCCTGCGCGACGAGATGCCCGCGGTGGCGGCAGACGTTCACGAAGGCGCGCAGCTCCCCGTCCTCGCCGCGGACGACGACGACCGGGACGTGCCCCGCGGAGGCGGCCGTGAAGGAGCCCGGCTCGGCGACGTCCTCGAGGAGCCCCGCGTACTGCCACGTGCGCGCGAAGATCCTCTCCTCCTCGAGCCGGAGGATCGCCGGGTCGGAGTACCAGCTCGCCGGGAGCGTCGCCCCGGCGGCGAGCGACTCGTCCAGGCGGGCCGCGTCCGCGATCACGCTCATGCAGGCCATCCTACGTACGGCTCGAGCCCGCGCTTGAGCAGGCCGCCCGCCACGATCACGCGCTGGATCTCGCTCGTGCCCTCCCAGATCCGGTCGACGCGCAGCTCGCGGAAGTGGCGCTCGGCCGGGTGCTCGGTCATGTAGCCGCGACCGCCGAAGACCTGCACGGCGCGATCGGCCACGCGCCCCGCCATCTCCGACGCGTAGAGCTTCGCCATCGCGACCTTCCCGTGGACGATCTTGTCGTCCGGCTCGGCGTCGAAGGCGTGCGCGGCGTGATACGTGAGCAGGCGCGCGGCCGCGAGCTCGGTGAGCGAGTCGGCGAGCGGGAACGCGACCCCCTGGAACTCCGCGATCGGCTTGCCGAAGGCCTCTCGCTCGAGCGCCCAGGAGCGGCAGAGCCCCAGGAGCCGGTCGGCCGCGCCGCAGCAGCGCGCGGCGATCATGAGCCGCTCGACGACGAACCACCGCTTCGCTCCCTCGTTCCCGCCGCTCGGGACGCGGTTCGCGTCCGGCACGCGGCAGTCGGTGAGCCGCAGCTCGAGATGCCGGTCGATGTACGGGTCGTGCATGAAGCGGGGCGTCCGCACGATCTCGAGCCCGAGCGCGTCCTTCTCCACGAAGAAGAGCGTCTGCTCGCCCTCGGCGACGGCGAGCACGATGAAGAACGACGCGTGCTGGCCGCCCGTCACGTACCACTTGTCGCCGTTCAGGAGCCAGTCGTCGCCGTCGCGCTCGGCCGTCGCCTCGAGCGCGGCGACGTCGGAGCCCGCCGCGTCCGGCTCGGTGATCGCCCACGCCTCGTACGTCTCGTGTCGCAGGAGCGGGCCGATGAAGCGCTCCAGCTGGTCCGGCGTCGCGAGCTCGAGGATCTCGCGCGGCCCGCGCTCGGCGACGATGAAGCCGAGCCCGTTCGTCGCCCGCCCGGCCTCCTCCTCGATCGCCACCTGCGCGAGCATCGGCAGGTCGGAGCCGCCGTGCTCGGACGGGAGGTTGTAGTTCGAGAACCCTTCGGCGCGTGCCTTCTCGCGCAGCGCCTCCACCTCGTCCTCGTCCACGTCGCCGCGCTCGACGATGCGCTGCTCGGCTGGATAGAGCTCCTCCTCGACGAACCGCCGCGCTCGCGCCTTGAGCTCGCGGATCTCCGGGGACAGATCCGGGACGATCATCCGCGAATCCTATGACGCGCGCTCGAAGCTCGCCCGCTCCTCGTCGGTGAGCGCGCGTGAGCGGGCCGTCTCCGGGTCGCGGGCGACGAGCACGGCCTCCGCCTCGGCGGAAACCTCGCCCTCACGCGTCACGAGCTCCTCGCGCGTGCGGATGCTCGACGTGCCGAGCCCCTCCAGGCGGCACCGGGCGACGACCACCTCGTCCGCCTGCGTCAGCTCGCGGCGGTAGTCGATCGCGACGCGCGCGAGGACGAAGTCCCAGCTCTTGTCCGGCCCGACGGCTCTCTCGACCCACTCGTCCCGGCACTCCTCGAGATATGTGAGGTAGACCGCGTTGTTCACGTGGCCGAAGTTGTCGATGTCGCGCCAGCGGATCTCGATCGTCTTCTCGTGCGGGATGATGCGCCGATCATGGCGGACGGGGCCGGACAGGACGAGCTGCGCGGCGGGATCGGGCCGCTCCTCTTCCCGCGCTCGGTCGCGATCGTCGGCGCCTCACCGCGCCTGCCGGAGCCGGTCGTGAGCGTCCTGCGTGGCGGCGTGCCCGCCTGGGGCGTGAACCCGCGCCGCGCCGACGTCGAGGGGCTTCCGTGCGTCCCGACCTTCGCGGAGCTCCCCGAGACGCCGGAGGTCGCGCTGCTGCTCGTCGGGCACCGCGCGGTCGAGGAGGCGTTCGAGGAGGCGGCGGCCCGGGGCGTGCGCGCCTTCGTCGTCCCGGGGCTCGGGAACGAGTCGGGGCGGGACGGGCCGCCGGTGATCGCGCGGCTCACGGTGCGTGCGGCGGAGCTCGGCGCGGCGGTCGTGGGGCCGAACTGCATGGGGGTCGCAGTTCCGGACGGGCCGTCGCCGTGGCTCGGCGCGGTGTCGGACACGTTCGTCCGCGGGCGCGTCGCGGTCGTCGCGCAGTCGGGCTCGGTCGGGGAGGCGTTCCTCGCGCTGCGACGTCGCGTCGGTTTCCGCTGCGTCGTCTCGTCGGGCGGGGAGCTCTCGCGCGACGCGGCCGACTTTCTCGCCTTCTTCGCGGGCGACGAGGAGACGGGCGCGATCGGGCTCTTCCTCGAGACGGTCCGCCGGCCGGGCGCGTTCGTCGCCGCGCTCGCGCGCGCCGCGGAGGCGGGGAAGCCCGTCGTCTGCCTCAAGGTCGGGCGGTCGGAGGCGGGCGCGCGCACCGCGCTCGCGCACACCGGCGCGCTCGTCGGCTCGGCGGAGGCGTTCTCGGCGGTGCTCCGCGCGTACGGCGTGGTCGAGGTGGACGACTTCCCGGAGCTCGTGGAGACGCTCGAGGCCTTCGGCCGCCGCCGGGCCCGGCCGCGCGGGCCGCGGATCGGGGCGGTCTCGGAGTCCGGCGGTGAGGGCGCGCTCCTCGCCGACCACGCGGAGGCGGCCGGCCTCCCGTTCGCGCCGCTCCCGGACGAGCTCGCACGCGCCGTGCAGGCGGAGTTCCCGAACTACGTCTCGCCGGGGAACCCGCTCGACGCGTGGGCCGTGGACGAGCCGGAGCGCGTCTACCCCCGCTCGCTCGAGCTCATGGCCCGCTCGGGCGCGTTCGACGTGCTCGTCGCGGTCGTGGACGTCTCGCGCTACCGCGACGAGACGGGGCAGGACTGGGGCGACCCCGCGCTCGTGGCGCTGGCCGACGCCGTGGAGGGGACGGACGTCTACCCGGCGGTCGCGACCGTCCACACGGTCGACCCGCCCGACCACGTGCTCGACCTCGTGCGCGAGCGCGACGTCGCCCTTCTGCGCGGCCCGGGCGCCGCGGCCCGCGCGCTCGCGGCGCTCGTCCGCTGGCGCCCGCGCCGCCCGCCGGCGCCGGAGGGCGGCGTCCGGGTCGAGCTCGCGGACCTGCTCGAGGGCCGGGGCGCGCTGCCGGAGCTCGAGTCGACGGAAGTCGTCTCCCGCTACGGGATCCCGGTCGTCGAGGCGCTCCGGGCGACGTCGCCCGACGAGGCTTCGGATGCCGCGGCCCGCCTCGGCCCGCCGGTCGTCGTCAAGGTGGACGGCGTCGCGCACAAGGCCGCCGTTGGCGGCGTCGTGCTCGGGGTCGGCACGCCGGAGGAGGCGGCCGAGGCGGCGGCCCGGCTCGGCGGACGCGTCATCGTCGCCCGCCAGGCCGCAGCCGGCGCGGAGGCGTTCGTCGGCATGACCCGAGATCCCGACTACGGGCCGATCGTCGCGGTCGGTCGCGGCGGCTCGTCCGTCGAGCGGCTCGGCGCGGGCGCGACGGCGCTCGCGCCCGTCGACCTCGCGACCGCGCGGGAGCTCGTGGCCGACGCCGGGGTCGAGGACCTGCACGACGCCGTCGCCCGCGCCCTCGTCGGGGTCGGACGCCTCGCCGCCGAGCACCCGGAGGTCGCGGAGGTGGACGTCAACCCGCTCGTCCTCTCGCCCGGCGGCGCGGTCGCCGTGGACGCGCTCGTCGTCCTCGCCTGAGCGGTTCCCCGCCGCGCCGCCGCCCGCGTGCGGCATGATGCGCCGCACGACGGCGACGGAGGGAGTTGATCGAGCATGAGCACTCGTCATCCCCGGCAGCCGGCGGGGCTCAACCGCCGGGAGTTCTTGCAGCGGTCGGCCGGAGGCGCCATCGCGCTCTCCGCCTTCGCTCCGCTCCTGGCGGCCTGCGGCGGCGCGGACGACAACGGCGGCAACGGCGGCAACGGCGGGAACGGAGGAGGCGGCGACGACGGCCGGCCCGAGCTCCAGCTCGCACGGCCGGACAACCCGGTCGAGTGGCCGCTCTTCGACGACAACCCGCCGATCGAGCCCGGCCTCGAGCCGGAGAGCGGCACACTGCGGATCTACAACTGGAACGACTACCTCTGGCCGCGCATGCTGCGCCGGTTCGAGAAGGAGTACGGCGTCACGGTCGAGCTGACGACGTTCTCGACCGCCGACGAGGCGACCGCGAAGCTCACGTCGGGCGCCGTCGACTTCGACGTCTACTTCCCGACCCCCGACCGGCTCGGTCGGCTCGTCCTGGGGCAGATCCTCCAGCCGCTCAACCTCGACTACATCCCGAACCTCCAGAACGCCTGGCCCTCGCTCCAGGACCCGTTCTACGACCAGGGCTCGCGCTACACGGTCCCGTACACGATCTACACGACCGGGATCGGCTACCGGGCGGACGAGATCGCCGAGCCGCCGGACGCCTACGGGAACCCGTACGACGTCTACTTCGACGAGCGGAACGCGGGGAAGATGTACCTCCTCGACGACTCCCGCGAGGCGATCGCGCACATGCTCCTGCGCGCCGGCGTCACGGACGTGAACACCGAGGACCCGGAGGCGATCGAGGCGGCGAAGCAGGAGCTCATCAGCCTCATCGACCTCGTGAACGTGAAGCTCTCGACGAACGACTACACGTACATCCCCGAGGGCCGCGCGACGATCCACCAGGCCTGGTCGGGGAGCCTCATCTCGGCGCCGTACTACCTTCCGCAGGGAACCGGGCCCGAGGTGCTCGGGTTCTGGTTCCCGCAGGACGGGCGCGGCGTGATCGGCAACGACTCGATGGCGATCCCGAAGTCGGCGCAGAACCCGGTGCTCGCGCACCACTTCCTCAACTTCCTGCTCGACGAGCAGAACGGCTACGACAACTTCGTCAACTACGTCGGGTACCAGCCGCCGTTCACGTCGATCGACCCCGACCGGCTCGTGACCGACGAGGTCGTCCCGCCGAACCTCGAGTCCGTCGTCGTGCGGGAGAGCGACTTCGACGTCGCCGGGTTCCTGCTCGAGCTCTCGCCCGAGGGCGCGAACACCTGGCAGAACGCCTGGGCCGAGTTCAAGGCAGGTGTCTGAGCCGGGCCGAGGGCGCCGCCGGCGCGGCGGGCTGCTCTGGCCGATCCTCGCGCTGCCGGGGATCGTCTGGCTCTGCCTGTTCTTCCTCGTCCCGTTCTACGTCATCCTCGGCGTCGCGTTCGGGACGGTCGACCCGCTCTTCCTGACGCCCCAGCCGGAGTGGAACCCGGCCCGCTGGGATCCCCACGCGTTCGAGTTCGTCTGGGAGGGGCTCGCGGCCGGCGGCGGGTTCCGGACGGTCTTCCTGCGGACGTTCGCCTACGTCGCGATCGCCGTCGTGATCTCGCTCGGAATCGCGTACCCGGTCGCGTACTACGTCGCCCGGTTCGGCGGGCGCTTCAAGGGGCTTCTGCTCGCCGGCCTCGTCGCGCCGTTCTTCATCTCGTACCTCATGCGGATGCTCGCCTGGATCAACCTCCTGCAGGAGGACGGCTGGGTTAACTCGGTGCTCGTCTGGGCGCACGTGCTCGACGCGCCGCGCACGTGGCTGGACGGGCGGGCGTCGAGCGTGATCCTCGGGCTCGT
>JAICNY010000037.1 GCA_025930955.1 Thermoleophilia bacterium | reverse complement strand
GGCCGTACGCGAGCGTCCAGAACCCTCTCCCCCTGCTCGCCGACCGCATCGAAGGGCTGATCTCGCAGGAGCACGCGAAGTGGGTCTCCGCGCAGGAGGAGGCGGGCCGCTACGGGACCCCGAAGGAGCCAGACGCGTGACGGCCGGCGGCCCCGGTGCGCCCGCGGCGCCCGCGGCTGCGACGCAGCGCACGTTCAGGATCGTGATCAGCTACCGCCGCGTCGACACGGGCGGCGACGCGCGCTCCCTCGCCGAGGCCCTCGAGCGGCGGTTCGGGAACGAGAACGTCTTCCTCGACATCGAGACGATCGGCCCGGGCGAGCCGTTCGACCGGGCGATCGACCGCGCGGTCGACTCGAGCGACGTCCTGCTCGCGCTCATCGGCCAGCACTGGCTCGCCGTGACAGACGACGAGGGCCGCCGGCGCATCGACGATCCGAAAGACGTCGTCCGGGTCGAGATCCTCTCCGCGCTCCAGCGGCAGCTGCTCGTGATCCCCGTCCTGCTCGAGGACGCGACGATGCCCTCCGAGGAGGAGCTCCCGCCCGACCTCGCGCCGTTCTCGAAGCGAAACGCGGTCGAGCTCCGCGGGACGAAGTGGAAGTCCGACGTCGAGAGCCTCGTCGACGATCTGGCCGAGGAGAGGCGGAAGAAGTACCGGCGGCTCAGTAAGTGGCGCGTCGTCGCCCCACTCGGCGACGCGGTCTGGGCCGTCCGCCGCGCGGCCGGGAAGAGCCCGCGCGTCGCTGCGGCCGTCACGCTCGTTCTGCTCGCTCTCCTCGCTGCGCTCGTCGCGGTGCTCGTCCTACGGGACGGCGACGGCAGCACGGGCGGCGACGGAGAGGCGCTCCACCCGCCGCTCGCCGCCGACGAGACGCTCGCGTACGTCGTGGGGGGACGGATCATGCTGCTGGCGGGTGACGCCGAGCGTGCGGTACCCCTTCCGGGCGCCGGCTTCCGCACCGGGCCGGACTGGACGGCGGACGGAACGCGGCTCGCGTACGCGCAGGAGGGCACCATCCGGACCGCCGACCGCGACGGCGGGAACGCGCGGCAGGTGACGACCGAGCGCGCGGGCGACCGTTCGCCAGCCTGGTCGGAGGACGGCGCTCTGATCGCTTTCGACAGGCCCGAGGCCGACGATCCCGAGCGCCGCGGGATCTTGGTCGTGCGCGCCGACGGTTCCGAGGCGCCGATCGATCTCCAAGCGGGCGCCGGCGAGGTCGGCGCTGCACCGGACTGGAGTCCCGACGGACGGACGCTCGCGTACCAGCGGGGCCTGCGGATCTGGGTCATGGCCGCCGACGGATCGGATCAGCGCGAGCTCGTCGAGGGCTTCGACCGCGGCTCGCTCTTTCCGAAATGGGCGCCGAACGGCACGCGGGTCGCGTTCGTCCTCGTGGACGCGCGCCCGTGCGAGATCGGCCTCGCCCGCCTCGGCGGAGGCGAGGTGGAGATCCTACGCCCCGGCGCGCCGGAGCGCTGCGGCGAGCCCGCGTGGTCGCCGGACGGGCGGCACCTCGTCGTCCCGAGCGACGACGGCCTCTGGGCGATTCCGCGCGACGGAGGCGAGCCGACCCACCTCCTCGACGCAGGGGAGGCGGCCTCGCCGAGCTGGACGCGGAGCGGCTAGCCCGAGGCGTCGAGAAGCGGGGTGAGCGTGTCCCAGCGTGCGATCTCGCAGCCGTTCGCGCGGCTGTAGCGCAGGTCGACCTCGCGGCTCTGGAACGTCCCGCGGATCGCCGCCTGCTCCGGCCCGCCGAACTGCTGCGTGCACATCACGTCGTCCGGGAGCGGCGCCAGGAGGTCGGCGTTGTCCGCGAGGAGCGAGCAGGCCGCCTCGGGCGAGGGGTGCGTGCCGCCGGCCGGGTCGCACTCGAGCGTCCACGACTCCGCGCGGCCCGAGTCGTGTCCCTCCGGCCAGACGGTCAGCTCCAGGGCGGTTGCCGGCGCGGTGTCGTCCGCGCCCGGGTTCAACGTGTCGCCGGCGTCTGTGTCGCCGGCCGCGCCGCACCCGGCGAGCGCGAGGCCGAGCGCGAGCGCCGGCGCGGCGAGTGCCCTCACGTCTCGAGCGAGCGTGCGGCCTCGACGAGCTCGTCCATGTCCGGCACCTCGCCGGGCTCGTACCGGCGTGCCCAGCGGACGATCCGATCGCCGTCGAGGATGAACGCCGACCGCGCCGAGACGCCGTCCAGCCCCCGGTACGTGTGCTCGATGTCGAACGCGCTGGTCGCGTCGCCGTTCCAGTCGGAGAGGAGCGGGAGCTCGAGGTCGAGCGCCTCGCGCCACGCGACGTGCGACCAAGGGCTGTCGCGCGACACGCCGAACGGCGTCACGCCGGCCTGCTCGAGGTCGCCGCGCCGGTCCCGCAGCAGGAGCAGCTCGTTCGTGCACGTGGCCGACCAGTCGAAGAGGTAGAAGAGCAGGAGGATCGCCTCGCCCGGCGCGACGAGGTCGTGGAGGCGGGCCGATTCGCGCGGCGCGAGCCAGACGTCGACGTCCGGGGCGCGCGAGCCGACGGGGATCACGCGGCGACGGACTCCGGGTCGACGCGCTCCGTGATGTCGGCGATCTCGCGCACCACCTCGACGACGTCGCGGTTCGCGTTGAAGACGCGCCGCTGGCGGTCGGCGCCGTTCCCGCGGGCGAGGATCTCGTGGATTCCGGCGAGCTCCCCGTCCGAGCCGAGCTCGCGCGCGTGCGGCTCGATCTCGCGGAGCGTCCGCCGGATGAGCTGCGCGACGGGCACGCGGTTCCGCCGGCCGGTGACGAGGTCCATGATCGGCGCCTCGAGCCCGTAGCGGCCGGCGAGCCACTTGTTCTCGGTCACGAGCATCCGGTGGTAGGAGGGGACCTCCTGCTTCGAGTCGTAGCGCTCCGCGTAGTACTTGACGAGCGCCTGGATGTAGGCGGAGAGCGCGACCGCGTCCTCGACGCGCGTGACCGCGTCCATCACGCGCACCTCGACCGTGCCCCACTTCGGGTGCGGCCGGATGTCCCACCAGATGTGGGAGTAGTCGGCGATGCAGCCGGTCTTCTCGAGCTGGCCGACGACGGCCGCGTACTCGCCGTAGTCGGAGAAGCGGGGCGGCACGCCTGAGCGCGGGAAGGCTGCGAAGACCATCTGGCGCGTCGACTCGAGCCCGGTCAGCTCCCCGCGCCAGAAGGGCGACGAGGCCGAGAGCGCGAGCAGGTCGCCGAGGTGCGTGAGGAGGCCGTTCAGGACGCAGATGGCCTTCTCGGGGCCGTCGACGGCGACGTGGACGTGCATCCCGAAGATGAGCTCGCGGCGCGCGACGTACTGGAGCTGGTCGACGAGCGCCCGGTAGCGGTCCCGCGCGGTGATCCGCTGGCGCTCGAAGAGGCTGAACGGGTGCGTGCCAGCCGACCCGACACGCAGGCCCTCCTTCGCCGCGAGATCGCGGACGTAGGAGCGCAGGCGCCGGAGCTCGCCCTCGATGTCCTTCGAGTTGTGGCAGACCGGCGTCGAGATCTCGAGGACGGACTGCATGAGCTCGGGCGAGATGCGCGCCACGAACTCCTCCTCGTGGATGCGCGAGAGCACCGTGTCGATGTGCTGGACGAGGTCGAACGTCTCGGGGTCGAGGAGCATGTACTCCTCCTCGACGCCGAGCGTGAACGGGTCGCTCTCGCCGAACGCGTGGTCGAGGACGCTGCCACCCTCGGCGAAGCCCTCGCCCGTGATCGAAGCGGGATAGATCTGCTTCACGGCCGGGACCTTAGCTGCGGTCCCGCGAGACGACCGCCTCGGCCTCGATCTCGACCAGGTAGCGGGGGTCGACGAAGGCCGTCACGTAGAGCGCAGTCGCGGCCGGGCGGACGTCGCCGAAGACCTCGCCGTGGGCGCGCGCGACCTCGTCGAAGTCGACGCCGGGGGTCATGTACATCCGCGTGCGGACGACGTCGGCGAAGCTCCCGCCGGCCTCCGCGAGCGCCTTCCCGATGATCTCGAGGCACCGGCGGGCCTGCCCGTACGCGTCGGCCGGCGGGTCGGCGCCGTCCGGCATCGTTGCGATCGTCCCCGCGACGACGACGCGGTCGCCCACCCGGACGGCGCGGGAGAACCCGACGACGGGCTCCCAGGGCGAGCCGGAGCTGACGTTCAGGCGGTCGGTCACGGCGCGGCTTAGTATCGCGGGCCGTGTCCGCGCTCGCTCTGATCGACTCGTGGCCGGTGGAGAACGCCGCGGTCGGGGTGGTCGCCGCGGACGGCGTGCTCGCGCGGCGCGGCAACGTCGACCGCGTGTCGCCGTGGGCGTCCGTGACGAAGCTCGTGAGCGCCGCGGCGGTGCTCGTCGCGGTCGAGGAGGGGATCGTCGAGCTCGACGAGCCGGCCGGGCCGCCGGGGTCGTCGCTGCGGCACCTGCTCGCGCACGCGTCGGGGCTCCCGCTCGACGACGGGGCTCCGATCGCCCGCCCGGGAGAGCGACGGATCTACTCGAACGCCGGGTTCGAGGCGGCTGCGGCGCTCGTGGCCGAGCGGGCCGAGATGCCCTTCGCGGAGTACCTCGCGGGCGCGGTGGTCGAGTCGGTCGGGATGCCGTCGACGCGGCTCGAGGGGTCGCCGTCGTCCGGGGCGTCGGGGCCGCTCGAGGATCTCCTGGCCTTCGGGCGGGAGCTGCTCGCGCCGCGCTTCGTGGCCGGCGAGACGCTCGAGGAGGCGACGAGCGTCGCGTTTCCCGGGCTCGTCGGCGTGCTGCCCGGGTTCGGCCGGCAGGACCCCAACGACTGGGGGCTCGGGCTCGAGCTCCGGGACGCGAAGTCGCCTCACTGGACGGGCGCGCGGAACTCGCCGCGGACGTTCGGCCACTTCGGCCGGGCGGGGACGTTCCTCTGGGTCGACCCGGAGGCCGGCCTCGCCTGCGCGTGCCTGACCGACCGTCCGTTCGGCGACTGGGCGATCGAGGCGTGGCCCGCGCTCTCCGACGCGGTGCTCGGGGAGTTCGGCGGCCGCTGAGGGCACGCCGCGCGCGCCCGCACGGCGGGCGTTCCCCCCGATCGGGGGTGCGAGCTTCCCGGGACGAACGGTATCGCCGGCGGGTGCACGTGTCTGTGACGGAAGCGTGCCGAGTCCGTGCCGGCCGCGGCGCAACGCCGCGACGCCGGGTCCGGCCGTCAGTCGGTGAAGAGCGGCCGCACGAGCTCGTCGAACGTCTCCCGGTCGCAGCTCGCGACCGTCGCCGGCGTGACCGCCTGGACGTTCGCCGTCCGGGGCGTGTTCATCAAGAGCGACACTTCGCCGAAGAACGAGCCAGGCCTGAGGAGCCCGCGCGGCCCCCGCTCGTCCTGCGAGGCCTGGAGCATCCCGGAGAGCACGACGTAGAACCGGTCGCCGTTCTCGCCCTGCGAGACGATCTGCTCGCCGGGCGCGAGCGCCCGCCGCTCCATCCGCTCGCCCAGCCGCGCGAGCAGCTCACCGGGAAGCCCGGCGAGGAGCTCGACCCGCGCGAGCTCGTGCACGGTCGCAGACTGAGGTCTCACGGCGCCTCCGGATCCGGGTCGATGACCTCTTCGGGGTTCTCGTGACCCGGCCCGCGCTGGGCCTCCTCTTCCTGCCGACGCTCGGGCGGGGCGTCCTCCTCCGCGGGCGTGGGTGGCGGCTGCTCCGTCACGCCTCCATCCTAGACGCCGCGAATGGGCCGACCGGCCTACCCCGTCCACGCGATTTGGGCCGGTCGGCCCATTGCGCCGCCTCCGCGAATGGGCGATCACTCAAAGCGATGGATCAACCCCCCTTGCATCGGATCGACGAGTGCCTCACCGACCAGGCGTTCGACGCCTGGGTCGGTGAAGTCGTGCGCGAGGTCGAGGACTACCTCGGCAAGCACGCCGCCTTCGAGGCCTTCCTCGACGGCCAGGAGTGACAGCTCAGGCTGCGGCACGGCCTCCGGCCGCTAGGCGGTCGCGAGCCCGAGTGCGCGCTCGATCGAGCTCTTCGGCTGCGCCCCGAGCGTCGCGGCGGCCGGCTCGCCGTCCTTGAAGAGGACGATCGCGGGGATGCTCATCACGCCGTAGCGCCGCGCGAGCCCCGGCTGGTCGTCGATGTTCACCTTCACGAGCCGGAGCTCGTCCGCCCGCTCGTCGGCGATCTGGTGCAGGGCGGGCGACACCATGTGGCAGGGGCCGCACCATTCCGCCCAGAAGTCCACGATCACGGGCTTGTCGCTCCCGAGGACCTCCTCGTCGAAGGTCGTCTCGGTGGCGTTCGTCACGTCGGTCGTCACTCTGTCTCCTTTGTCCTGGGTGCACTTCTTCAAACGACCGTGACGCGCGGAACAGTTCCTAGACTGGCAGGCGCGTGTTCAGGCCCGTCCCACCCGTCCCGGACCATCCCGCACTCGAGCAGGAGATCCTCGCCTGGTGGGAGGAGCGGGGGATCTTCGAGAAGCTCCGCGAGCAGAACCGGGGCGGTCCGATCTGGAGCTTCGTCGACGGCCCGGTCACCGCGAACAAGACGCTCGGCGTCCACACCGCGTGGGGCCGGACGCTCAAGGACGTCTTCCAGCGCTACAAGGCCCTCCAGGGCTTCGACCAGCGCTACCAGAACGGGTTCGACTGCCAGGGCCTCTGGATCGAGGTCGGCGTCGAGCGCGAGCTCGGGCTCAACTCGAAGCGTGAGATCGAGGAGTTCGGCCTCGCCGAGTTCGCGCGCCGCTGCCGGGAGAAGGTCGTCTGGTCGGCCGAGGAGCTGATCCGCGGCTCGAAGCGGCTCGGCCAGTGGATGGACTGGGGCGCCGACTACTACACGTTCTCCGACACGAACATCGAGTACATCTGGCGCTTTCTCCGCCGGATCGACGACGAGGGCTGGCTCTACCTCGGCCACCGTTCGACGGAGTGGTGCCCGCGCTGCGGGACGTCGATCTCGGCGCACGAGCTCGTCGGGTCGTACGAGGACCGGACCGATCCGTCGCTCTTCGTCCGCTTCCCGCTCCTCGACCGGCCGGGCGAGTCGCTCGCGGTCTGGACGACGACGCCCTGGACGCTCCCGGCGAACGTCGCGGCCGCCGTCCATCCGGACGAGGAGTACGGCCGCCACGAGGACGGCGAGTGGATCGCGGTCAAGCGCGACCCCGACCACGCCTTCGCCGAGCGCCGCCGCGGCGCCGAGCTCGTGGGGTGGCGCTACGAAGGCCCGTACGACCACCTCGAACCGGGAGCGTCGGTCGAGCATCGGGTGATCGCGTGGGACGAGGTCTCGATGGAGGAGGGCACCGGGATCGTCCACATCGCACCCGGCTGCGGCGCCGAGGACTTCGAGCTCTCCCGCGTCCACGACCTGCCCGTCCTCCAGCCGGTCGACGAGGCGGGGCGCTTCTACCCGCAGTACGGCTGGCTGCGCGGCGTCTCGACCGCCGAGTCGGCCGAGCAGATCGTCGCCGACCTCGCCGAGCGCGGCCGGCTGATCGACGCCGGGACGGTCGAGCACCGGTACCCGTTCTGCTGGCGTTGCCACACGCCGCTCATCTTCCGGATCTCGGACGACTGGTTCATCGCCGTCGAGGAGCTCCGCCCGCGTCTGCTCGCGGCGAACGCGACCGTCGAGTGGACGCCGGAGTACATGGGCAAGCGGATGGACGACTGGCTCCGGAACATGGGCGACTGGAACATCTCCCGGCGTCGCTACTACGGGCTTCCGCTGCCGTTCTATCCGTGCGGCTGCGGGCAGCTGAACGTGATCGGCTCGCGGGCCGAGCTCGAGGAGCGCGCCGTCCGCGGGCTCGAGGGGCTCGAGGAGCTCCGCCGGCCGTGGATCGACGACGTCCCGATCCGCTGCGGGGCGTGCGGGGAGGAGGTGCGGCGGATCGAGGAGGTGGGCGACGTGTGGCTCGACGCCGGGATCGTCCCGTTCTCGACGCTCGGCTGGAAGAGCCCCGAGCGGGTTCCGAGCGGCTTCGGCACCGGCGCGGCGCGCGGGCTCACGACCGCGGACCTGCCGGATCACGCGTACTGGGAGCGGTGGTTTCCGGCGTCGTGGGTGTCCGAGATGCGGGAGCAGATCCGGCTCTGGTTCTACTCGCAGCTCTTCATGTCGGTCGCGCTCGTCGATCGGGCGCCGTTCCGCGAGGTGCTCGGCTACGAGAAGATGCTCGACGAGCACGGGCGCGAGATGCACGGGTCGTGGGGGAACCTCATCCCGGCGGAGGAGGCGTTCGAGCGGATGGGCGCGGACGTCATGCGCTGGCAGTACTGCGCGCAGCCGCCCGACCGGAACCTCCTCTTCGGGTACGGGCCGGCGGGCGAGATCAAGCGGAAGCTCCTGCGGCTCTGGAACTCGGTCGCGTTCTTCGTCGGGTACGCGCGGATCGAGTCGTTCCGGCCGTCGTACGCGGATCTCGGCGCCGCGCCGGAGGGCATCGAGCTCGAGCCGCTCGACCGCTGGCTCCTCGCGCGCGTGCAGGCGCTCGTCGCCGAGGCGACGGACGCGCTCGACGCGCAGCTGACCCACCGGCTGATCGAGGCGTTCGAGCGGTTCCTCGACGACCTCTCGAACTGGTACATCCGCCGGTCGCGGCCACGGTTCTGGGGCGAGGGAGGGGACGAGGCGGCCTTCCGCGTGCTGTGGATCGCGCTCGTCCAGGCGGTGCGCGTGATCGCGCCGCTGCTCCCGTTCGTCGCCGAGGACCTGTGGCGGCGGCTCGTGGCCGAGCGGTGCGGGGAGGAGGCGCCCGAGTCGGTGTTCCTCGCGGGCTGGCCGCGGGCCGTCGGCGCGCTGGCGGATCCGGCGCTGCTCGCGGAGATGGACGAGGCGCGGCGGGTCGCGGAGCTCGGACGCCGGGCGCGAGACCTCGCCGGCGTGAAGCTCCGCCAGCCGCTCCGGCGGCTCGTGGTCGACGGCGCGCCGGGCGCGGCCGCGCACGCGGCGACGATCCGCGACGAGCTGCGCGTGAAGGAGCTCGAGTTCGGGCACGTCGACGCGGTCGAGCTGCGGGTCAAGCCGAACCTGCCGGTGCTCGGGCCGCGGCTCGGGCCGGAGCTCGGCCCGGTCCGGGCGGCGCTCGCCGCGGGCGAGTTCGAGGAGCTCGACGGTGGCCGGTTCCGCGTCGGCGAGCACGAGCTCGGGCCCGACGAGGTGCTCGTGGAGCGCGTCGGCCGCGAGGGGTTCGCAGTGGCGGCGGACGACGGGATCACGGTCTCGCTCGACACGGCGCTCGACGACGAGCTACGTCTCGAGGGCCGCGTCCACGATCTCATCCACCGGGTGAACGGGATGCGGAAGGAGGCGGGCCTCGAGCTGACCGACCGGATCGCGCTCACGCTTCCGGCCGCCGACCACGACGCCCTCGCCGAGCACACCGACTGGATCGCGCGCGAGACCCTCGCCGTCCGCGTGGAGCCCGGCGACGACCTCGCCGTCGCGCGCGCGTAGCGGGTCGCGAGCCGCCTGGGGGTCAGACCCCGCACCAAACCGCGCACAAGTCCGTGCCAACTTCGTGACGTTCCTGCTCGCAGCGGGTTCTCCGAGGGCAAAACGTGTCACGGAGGTGTGTCGCGCCGGCGCTTACGGGGTCAGACCCCGTGACGGGAGCTGCACGCGTCCGTGACCGGGCTGCAACGCCCCTGCAAATCGGCTGTCTTACATGACCGTCAGGCGTGACGGAGGTCGCACGGGGACACGCTTACGGGGTCAGGCCCCGTGCCGAAAGCGTCACAAAGCCGTGCCGAAGCTCGCGCGCGCCCTTGCGCCCCCGGCGCCCGGCCGTACGGTGGACGGGATGGCACGTCGTCTCCGACCGCAGCCGCCCGGCGGGATCCACCACGTGATGGCCCGGGGCGTCGCCGGCCTCCCGCTCTTCCGCACGGACGGGGACCGCGACCTCTTCCTCACCACGGTCGAGGACACCGTCCTGCGCCACGAGTGGATCTGCCTCGCCTACGTCGTTCTCGGCACGCACTACCACCTCCTCGTCCGGACGCCGGAGCCCGACGACCTCGCCTCCGGGATGAAGCGCCTGAACGGCAACTACGCGCAGAGCTTCAACCGCCGCCACCGTGGCCGGGGCCATGTCTTCGAGAGCCGGTACGCGTCCGTCCTCGTCGGAAGCGACGGCCACCTGCGCTGGCTCTTCCGCTACCTCGCGTGGAACCCGGTGAACGCCGGCCTCTGCGACGACCCGAAGGACTGGCCCTGGAGCAGCTACCCGCGCCTGCTCGGCCTCCCGCATGCCCGCCCGCCGCGCTTCCTCGCCGTCGACGCCGCGCTCGGTCTCTTCGGACGCACCCGTACGCACGCCCGCGCCAGGCTCAGAGACTTCGTCGAGGGCGCCGCAGCCTCGGCAGCGCTCAGCCGGACGGCGTCCCGGCCGCCGCTCCCGGGCGAACCTGCGCGGGCAGCTTGAAGAAGATGTCCTCCCGCTCCTCCGCGAAGGGCGAGACGTTCGTGACGCCGCGCGCCGCGAACCAGTCGAGCACCCGCTCGACGAGCCGCTCGGGCGCCGACGCCCCCGACGTGACGCCGACCGTCTCGACCCCGTCGAGCCACGCCTCCTCGATCTCCGTCTCGTCGTCGATGAGGTACGACATGACCCCCGCCGCCCGCGCCACCTCGACGAGCCTGTTCGAGTTCGAGCTGTTGCGCGACCCGATCACGAGGAGGAGATCGATCGAGCCGAGCATCGCCTTGACGGCACGCTGCCGGTTCGTGGTCGCGTAGCAGATGTCCTCCTTCTTCGGCGCCTCGATCCGCGGGAAGCGGCGGCGCAGCACGTCGATCACCTCGTTCGTCTCGTCCACCGAGAGCGTCGTCTGCGTGATGTACGCGAGCGGCCCGTCCGGGAGCTCGATCGTCTCCGCCTCCTCGGGCGACTCGACGAGCACGATCGAGTCCGGCGCCTCGCCCATCGTCCCCTCGACCTCCTCGTGGCCGGCGTGGCCGACGAGGACGATCGTGTAGCCCGCCTTCGCGTAGTGGCGCGCCTCGGAGTGCACCTTCGTCACGAGCGGGCACGTCGCGTCGATGGTCTTCAGCTCGAGCCGGCGCGCGTTGTCGTGCACCGAGGGCGCGACGCCGTGGGCGGAGAAGACCACCGTCGCGCCGGGCGGCACCTCGGTCTCCGTCTCGACGAAGATCGCACCTCGCTCCTCGAGATCGCGGACGACGTGGATGTTGTGGACGATCTGCTTCCGCACGTAGACGGGCGGGCCCCAGAGGTCGAGCGCCTGCTCGACCGTGTCGACGGCCCGCTCGACGCCTGCGCAGTAACCCCTGGGCGAGGCGAGGAGGATGCGCTTCACCATGCCTCCATGGTATCCCCGGCCGGCGCGGTCCCCTTGAAAGAAGCGGAAGGCCCACCGCTGGGGGGTATAGCGGCGGGCCCTCCGCATCGCTCACCGCGGCGTACTCGGCCAGGACACCTGCCGCGGCTCGCATCGCCCAGTGTCGGAGACCGTATCGCTTTCAGCCAAGTTCTGCCAGTCTTCTCTCGGATTCGCTCTCGGGGATCCGGCGTAGAGGTTTCCCCGCTCCTATCATCAGGGCGGGGAGACGCCCGATCGCCATGCAGACGCCCCAACGCACTCCGCTCGCAGGTGCCCTGAGCTGGGCCGCCGGCGTCTTTGCGCTCACCGTCGTCGCGTCGTGGCAGACCGTGCTCGGCCGCCGGAAGCGGCGCGGAACCGTCGTGGAGGACGAGACGACTCCCGAGGTCTCGGCCGTGCCGCTCGGCGGGCGGCTCGCCCGGGCGGAGACCGCCCAGGAGGTCGTGGACGCGCTCTTCGACGCGGTCGAGGGCCTCCCAGGGAGCGAGGCCGTCGCGCTCGCGCTCGTGGACGAGGCGCGCACCCGCGCCGCCGGGTTCGCCGCGCGGGGAACCGACGAGGAGCGCTGGCGGGGGATCTCGGTGAACCTCGAGCGCGAGTCCGGCGCGATCGCCACCGCGGCGCGGGAGCGCTCCGCGTTCGCCGTGTACGACGTCGCGTCCTCGCCGACGGTGAGCCCGTCTGTCGCGGAGGCGATCGGCGCACGCAGCGCCGCGTTCGTCCCGCTCGTCGCCGAGGACGCTGCGGTCGCCGTGCTCGTCCTCGCCACGACCTCCGAGCCGCGCTTCTTCTCCTCGGCCGAGCTCGAGGCCGTGCGGCGCCTGGCCGACGAAGCCGCACCGGTCCTCGCGCGCCTCAGTAGCGCGAGCGCCCTCCGCCGCGCCCTCGAGCGCGAGAAGCTCGTCGCCGAGATCGCCCGCAAGGTCCGCTCCGAGCTCGACCTCGACGACGTCCTCCAGGTCGCCGTCACGGAGACGGGCCGCGGGCTCGACGTCGCGCGCTGCTTCATCCGCTTCGGCGACGAGGAGGGCGAGCTCCCGCTCCGCGCGGAGTGGCGCCGCGCAGGCCTCGAGCCGATCACTCGGGCCGCGCAGCTCCCGGCCGCGAACCTCGCGCTCCGGGAGGGGCGCACGATCGCGATCGGCGACGTCGACGCGGCGCGGGAGCTCGAGGATCCGACGCTCGGGAGCGTCGAGCTTCTCCGGCAGCTCGGAACCCGCGCCGTTCTCGTCACGCCGATCGTCGTCTTCGACCGCACGATCGGCGTCTTCGAGCTCCACCGCACCGAGGCCGGCGCCTGGTCGGCGAGCGAGGTGGGCGTCGCCGAGGCGATCGCGGGTGAGATCGGCATCGCCGTCCACGCCGCGCGCCTGCTCGAGGAGGACGAGCGGCGCCTCGGCCTCCAGGAAGCGCTGCTCAAGGCGGCCCAGGTCGTCACGAGCGACCTCAGGTTCGAGTCGGTGCTCCGCCGTCTCGTGGACGAGGTGGCGATCCTCTTCGCCGCCGACGCCGCCGACTGCTGGATGTTCGAGCCCGGGACCGGCCTGCTCCGCTCGCGTGCGGTCTATGGCCTCCCCGAGTCTGAGCTCGACCGGACGATCCCCGTCCTGGGCTGGCAGGCGCGCGCGATCGAAAGCGCCGCGCCCGTCCTCGCGCGCGACTTCGCACGCACCGAGAACCCGCCGCCGAGCGAGAGCTACGCCGACTTCGAGGAAATCATGATCGCGCCGATGATCTGGCTCGGCGAGGTGCGCGGCGTCCTCGGCGTCTGCTCCCGCGAGGCAGGGCGGTTCGACTCCTCGGAGCTCGAGATCCTCGAGGCGTTCGCCCGTTTCGCGTCGCTCGCCTCGCACAACGCGGAGAGCTACGAGGAGCGCGCGCGCCAGGCCCAGGTGCAGCAGGGCTTCTTCCGGATCGCCGAGGCGCTCGGCTTGCCGCTCTCCCTCGCCCAGACGCTCGACGCGCTCGGGCGCGCCGCGGCGGAGGCGCTCGGCGGCGAGACGGCCGCGGTGCTCTCGGGGCGCGGCGGGCGCCTGCGGCTCGACGGCTCGTACCGGCTCCCGCCGCGCCTCGCGGAGCGGCTGCGCGACGGCTTGCCCGGCTCCTCGACCCCGCTCGCCGCGGCGGCCGGCGACGGGAAGATCGTCACCTCCGGCGTGCTCCGCGACGACGACCGCTTCGACACGGAGGCCCGCCGCCTGCTCGCCGAGCACGGCTACGGGGCCCTGCTCGCGGCGCCCGTGCAGCGGGCGAGCGGCGAGAACGTGGTCGTCGTCGTGCTCTTCGGCGCCGAGCGGACGTTCACGGACGACGACCTCGTGCTCGCGCGCCAGCTCGGCGCGGCCGCCCGCGGCGCGCTCGAGCGGAGCGAGCTCTTCGAGGCCGAGCGGCGTGCGCGCGGGCTCTCCGAGCGCCTCGCGAGCGTCGGCGCGCGGCTCGTCACGAGCCTCGCGCCCGAGCGCGTGCTCGAGGAGGTGGCCGCCGAGGCGGTCGAGCTGCTGGACGCCGACGCGGCCGTCCTTCGCGTGCTCGACGGCGAGGAGCTCGTCGTCCGCTCGGCCGCGGGTGCCGCGCCGGAAGGGCTCGCCGCCACCCGGTCGAGCTCCGGCCAGGGCGTCCTCGGCGACGTGATCCAGTCGCGCCGCGCGGTCGCCGTCGAGGACGTGCGCGAGACCCCGCGCCGCGGCCGCGGCGATCCGGTGCTCGAGGACGCGCCCGCGTGTATCGCCGTCCCGATGGCGGCGCCGGGCGGCGGCCTCCACGGCGTGCTCAGCGTCTACGGCGCCGAGCCGCGCGCCTGGCGCGGCGACGAGGTGCAGGCGCTCGTCGCCCTCGCAGCGATGGCCTCCTCGAGCCTCGCGAACGCGGAGCTCTACCGGTCGGTCGCCGAGGAGAAGGAGCGGAGCGAGGCGATCCTCGGCAACATCGCCGACGGGATCGTGGCCGTCGACCGCGAGGACCGGATCGTCCTCTGGAACTCGATGGCAGAGCGGATCACCGGCGTCCCCGCGTCCGAGGCGCTCGGCCGGCGCGTCGCCGAGACGCTCCAGCGCGAGCTCGCGAGCGGGGAGGAGGAGCCGAAGGGCGAGCGCGCCGTCGCGATCGTCCGCGGCGGGAAGGAGGTCTGGCTCTCGCTCACGGAGGCCGTCATGCGCGACGGCGAGGGAGCGGTCGGCGGGCGGATTTTCGCGTTCCGCGACGTCTCGGGCGAGCGGGCGGTCGAGCAGATGAAGTCCGACTTCGTCGCCACGGTCTCGCACGAGCTCCGCACGCCGCTCACCTCGATCTACGGGTTCGCGGAGACGCTCATGCGCGGCGACGTCGCATTCGACGACAACGAGCGCGCGACGTTCCTCGGCTACATCGCCTCCGAGTCCGAGCGGCTCATCCGGATCGTCGACGACCTCCTGAACGTCGCCCGCCTCGAGGCCGGGATGCTCGGCCTCACCCTGTCGGCGACGGACGTCTCCGCGGTCGTGCGCTCCGCGGTCGAGAGCGTGCGGGAGCAGGCGGACGGGCGCGTCGCGCTCCAGGCCGAGCTGCCGGAGGGACCGCTCCACGCGGAGGCCGACCCGACCCGGCTCGCGGAGGTCGTGCGCCACCTGCTCGAGAACGCGCTCCGCGCCTCGCCCGAGGGCGGCACCGTGCGCGTCGGCGCACGCCGCAGGTCCGACGCGGTCGAGCTCCGCGTGACCGACGAGGGCGAGGGGTTCGCACCGGTCGACCGCCAGCGGATCTTCACGAAGTTCTTCCGCACGCACGGCGCCGAGCCGGGCGACGAGCAGGGCACCGGGCTCGGCCTCTTCCTCTCGCGCGGGCTCGTCGCCGCGATGGGCGGGCGCATGTGGGTCGAGTCCGACCAGGGCGCGGGCGCGAGCTTCGTGTTCGAGCTGCCCGTCTCGCAGAGCGCCGGAACGGGTAGGGAGTGACGGTGGCCGAGCGGACGACCGTGCTCGTGATCGACGACGAGGCGCCGATTCGGCTTCTCTGCCGCGTCAACCTCGAGGCCGAGGGCATGGCGGTGCTCGAGGCGCCGGACGGGACGAAGGGCATCGAACTCGCGCGCGCCGAGAAGCCCGACGCGATCCTCCTCGACGTGATGATGCCGGGCCTCGACGGGTGGGCGGTCGCGGAGGAGCTGCTCGGCGACGAGCGGACGAGCGAGATCCCGATCGTGTTTCTCACAGCCCGCGCCGATCTCCGCGACCGGGCCCGCGGCCTCGACGCCGGCGGGCTCGACTACATCACGAAGCCGTTCAACCCGATCGAGCTCGCGTCGCTCGTCCGCAGCGTCGTCTCCGCGGTCGAGTCCGGCGACCGCGAGACCCTCAGGGCCGAGCGGATCGCGGAGCTTCGCTCCCTGTACGAATCGGCCTAGCCGTCTGGGCGATCCCGACCCCCGCGAGGACGAGGAGGCAGCCGAACGCCTGGAGGGTCGTCAGCTCCTCGCCGAGCCACGCGAACGCGACGACCGCGGCGAGCACGGGCTCGAGCATCGCGAGGACGGTCACGCGCGTCGCGCGGATCGAGTGGAGCGCGGTCACGAGGAGGACGAACGGGACGACCGTCCCGAGCACGACGACGTAGCCGACGAGCAGCGCGACCGGCGCCTCCAAGTGGTCGAGCCGCCCGAGCAGCGGCGCCGACCCGTCGACGGAACCGATCGGGAACGTCCACCACGGCTGGACGACCGCCCAGAAGAGCGCCGCGAACGCGAAGCCCCAGGCGAGGAGCGAGTACTGGTCGCGCCCGGCGGCGAGCGCCCGCTCCGCCATGAGGACGTACCCGGCGTAGGCGACCGCCGCCGCGAGGCAGGCGGCGACGCCGAGGCCGTCGAGCGTCATCCCGCCCCAGAGGTCTACGACGAGCGTGAGCCCGGCGAGCGCGATCGCGATCGCGCCCCAGAGCCGCTTCCGCACGGGCTCGCGCTCGACGAACCGCGCCCACAGGGCGACGAACACCGGCGTCAGGTACTGGATCACGAGCGCGATCCCGATCTCGAGCCGCTGGATCGCGACGAAGTAGAAGAGCTGCACGAACGCGAGCCCGGCGATCCCGAAGACGGCGAGGAACGCGAGTTCGCGCCACGACCGGATCCGGAGCGACGCCGGCCGCCAGAGGGCGACCGCCGCGAGGAGGAGGAGCGCCGCGCCGGTCGCCCGCACCTGCGAGAGTCGGAGCGCCGACAGCCCCGCCGACTCGAGGATCACCTTCGAGACGGTCGCGTTCAGCGACCAGAGCGCGACGGCGGACCAGACGAGGACGTAGCCCACGAGCGGGCGCTCGGCGCGCGGCTCCTCGGGCGGGGCGGGCTGGACGGGGCTGTCGACCACGGCCGCGCAGCGTACTGCCGGGCCGCGCGGTTACGAAATCGCAAGCGGGAGCGGTTCGGAGACGTGCACGGTGGTACTGTCTGCCGGGGAACGCAGGCGTTTGACGGGACGGGAGACAACGGCGAACGACCTGGCCAGGCGTGTCGTGCTGGTCGTCCTCGGCCTGACGTTCTTCGCGCTCGCGGCGCTCATGTGGCCGTCGCAGGCTAGCGCCCAGATCGCGTGCGAGCCGCCGGGCTGCCGGCCGCTCTGCGAGTCCGGCTTCGACGCTGACACCAATCAGACCGTCCCGCTGTACACCCTGACCGCTGCCCGAACGGGCGCCGGGGACGGCACCTTCGCGGTGACGGCCCTCAACCCCTACGCAGGCGCGACCTACAACTCGCCGGCGAACAAGGACAGGGAGTGCGCGAAGGACGGGGACATGAACGAAATCTGGGACGTGGAGCACTGGTGCACGTTCCACTGCGAGCACCGCCACTACTTCGTCCAGCCCGGTGGGCTCCCCCAGCCCGCAACGGCGTGGATCACTGCGACCGCGGACGGCTCGTCCCACTTCCTCGGCTGGACGAACCTCGCCGAGGGCTGCGTCCCGCCGGCCTCGCTCGCGCACGGGCGCGACGTCTGCGTCCAGAAGATGGATCAGAACCGGACGGCGACGGCCGAGTTCGGGACGGCCGCCGACGCGACGCCGCCCACCGCGCCGACCATCGCGCGCACGGCGACGCAACGGAACACGGTCACGTTCGCGGTCACGACGGCCTCGACGGACGAGACGTGGCTCGGGGGCTACGAGGTGTATGTGAACAACGTGCTTCGCACGCGGGTCCGACCGGACGCGACGACGTTCACGATCGCGAACCTCCTCTGCAACACGGACTACGCCTTCCGCATCGACGCGTTCGACTCCGAGGCCGTCACGTCCAGCAACGTGGTCAACGCCACGACGAACTCGTGCCCGAAGGTGGCGCCGAACGCGGTCTTCCACGTGAAGCCGCCGCGGAGGACGAGGCAGAAGTCCGCGTTCTTCCACTGGGGCGCGCGCCGCGGCGGCGTCGACCTCCCGCAGCACGCGTTCAAGTCGAGGTGCAAGGTGGACAAGCGCCGGTGGACGAAGTGCAGCGCCGTGAGCGGCAAGACCGTCCGCAGGCTGAAGCCCGGCTGGCACACGTTCCGCGTGAAGGTCGGCGACGCGCAGGGCTGGGACCGCACGCCGGCGATCTGGCGCTGGCAGGTCCGCCGCTAGCGGGCCACGGGCAGCGACAGGCTCACGCGAAGGTCGCCTCCTCGCGGGCGCCGACGAGCCGGGCCACGCGCTCGAGGAGCTCGCGCGGGCTGAACGGCTTGCGCACGAAGTCGCTCGCGCCGGCGGCGAGCCCGCGCGCGCGATGGCGCTCCTGCACGCTCGCGGTGAGGAGCAGGATCGGCACGTCGTTCCCCTCGGCGCGCAGCGCCCGGGTGACGTCGAAGCCGCTCGCCTTCGGCATCATCACGTCGAGGACGAGCGCGGCGGGGCGCCGCTCGCGGGCGAGCTCGAGCGCCTCGGCGCCGTCGCGCGCCTGGACGACCTCGTAGCCGTCGCGGCGGAGCGAGAAGGTGACGAGGGCGAGGATGTCCTCGTCGTCGTCGGCGACGAGGACGAGGGGCCTGATCGACTGCGGCGTGGTCATACGGCCTCCTGAAGCGCTCGTTCCGCCGGCGCGGATTCGTCGGCGGAGATGTCGGGCGTGGGCGCGGCGAGCGGGAGCTCGACGCGGAACGTCGTGCCCTCGCCCTCGCGGCTCGTGACGGCGACGGTTCCCCCGTGGGCCTCGGCGATCGCACGGACGATCACGAGCCCGAGGCCCGTCCCCTGGATCGCCGCGCGCCGCGCGTTCGAGGAGCGGAAGAACCGCTCGAACAGCTGGTCCTGCTCGTCCGCCGGGATCCCGATTCCGGAATCCGACACCTCGAGCTCGGCGCGCGCGCCGGCGGCGGCGACGCGCACGGACACCTCGCCGCCCTCCGGGCTGAACTTGATCGCGTTCGAGACGAGGTTGTCGAGGAGCTGCCCGAGGCGGGCCCGGTCGCCGACGAGCACCGTCGGCCGGGCGTCCACGACGACGCGGACCTCGCGCCGGGCGGCGATCGGCTCGGCCGCCTTCACGCACTCGGCGGCGACGGCGGCGAGGTCGACCTCGGCGCGCTCGACCATGAGCCGCCCGGCGTCGACCTGCGCGACGAAGAGCAGGTCGCCGACGAGGCGGAGCAGCCGGTCGGCGTTGCGCTGCACGACGTCGAGGAAGGCGCGGTG
>JAICNY010000224.1 GCA_025930955.1 Thermoleophilia bacterium | reverse complement strand
GCCGAGGAGCGCCACGGCCGAGAGCGCGAGCGGGATGAGCGCGAAGAGCACCTGGAACGCGATCGCGCTCGCGTAGCTCAGGAGGTCGTTCTCGGCGAACGAGCGCACACCCGTGCCGATCATGCGCCGGCCGCTGCCGCGCAGCTCGCGCCAGTCGGAGAAGCGCTCGGCGTCGCGCTCGTTCTCGTTCCCCATCGGGCAACGGTATCCGGCTGGGCGGGTATGAACCCACGATGGCGCTGATGCCCGGCCGCGACCCGCGGGAGATCGAGGAGGCGGTTCCCCACCAGCTTCGCCTTGCGGCGGCGATCGGCTGGCGGGTGATCGTCATCGTCGTCGCGATCGGCCTCGCCGCGTTCGCGCTCGCGCAGGTGCGGCTCGTCGTCCTCCCCGTCGTGTTCGCGCTCTTCCTCGCGTCCGCGCTCATCCAGCCGGTACGCGGGCTGCAGCGGCTCCATTTCCCGCCAGCGGCGGCGGCGGCCACCGCGCTCGTCGTGGCGCTCGTCGTGCTCGGCGGGCTCGTCACACTGCTGGCCCCGCACGTCGCGGGGCAGTTCGGGGATGTGCGCGACAGCGTCCGCGAGGGGACCGTGCAGGTGACCGACTGGCTCCTGGAGGGGCCGCTCGACCTCTCGCGGAGCGATCTCGAGCGGTACCGCGAACAGGCGCTCGACGAGCTCGAGGAGCGCTCCGGCGACATCGCCGGCGGGGTGATCGGCGGCGCCTACCTCGCGGTCGAGATCATCGCCGGCGTGCTGCTCACGCTCGTGCTCGCCTTCTTCTTCCTCAAGGACGGCGGACGGATGTGGCGCTGGGTCGTCGGGCTCTTCCCGCCCCTGGCGCGGACGCGCGTCGACGACGTGGGGCAGATCGCGTGGGCGACGCTCGGCGGCTACCTCCGCGGGGTGACGATCGTCGCGCTCTTCGACGCGGTGCTGATCGCGATCGCGCTCTGGGTGATCGGGGTGCCGCTCGTCCTGCCGCTCGCGCTGCTCACCTTCGTCGGCGGCTTCTTCCCGATCGTCGGGGCGTTCACGGCCGGCGCCGCCGCCGCGCTCGTCGCGCTCGTCTCGAACGGCGTCGTGGACGCGTTGCTCGTCGTGGCCGCCGTGATCGTCGTGCAGCAGATCGAGGGGAACGTCCTCCAGCCGGTCGTGGTCAGCCGGGCGGTCAAGATCCACGCGGTCGCGGTGCTCCTCGCGGTGACCGCGGGCGCGGTCATCTGGGGGATCGTCGGCGCGTTCCTCGCCGTGCCGGTCGTCGCGGTCATCTCGCGGGCCGCGTCGCACCTCCGGTCGGGCGGCGACGAGGCGGTCGAGCCCCAGCCGCCCTAGCCCGGGCCCGAGGAGCCGTGTCCGCGGCGGACGCGACCGGTGCCTGGCACCGGACGTGTCACAAGAGGCACGAAGGCGTGCCGATTCGCGCGCGCCGGGCGATTCGGCGCCCGCCTCCGTCTAGCCTCGAAGGCATGCCCCGAGCGCCTCGCGTCCAGGTTCCCGGCGGGATCCACCACGTAACCGCCCGCGGCGTGCGACGCCTCCCGCTCTACACCTGTCCGGACGACTACCGGCTGTTCCTCGACGTGCTCGGCCTCGTCGCCGGGCGCTTCGGCTGGCGGATTCTCGCCTACTGCCTCATGCCGAACCACTACCACCTCGTCGTCGAGACGCCGGAGCCGAACCTGTCCGCCGGGATGCACGTCCTGAACAGCCGCTACGCGCACGCGTTCAACGACCGCTACGGCCACACGGGGCACGTGTTCGAGGCGCGTTTCGGCGCGGTGCTCGTCGAACGGGACGGGCATCTCCTGGAGCTCGTCCGCTACGTGCATCGCAACCCCGTGCGTGCGCTCCTCTGCCGCGAGCCGGGCGAGTGGGAGTGGAGCAGCTACCGGGCGCTCGCCGGCCGCGCTCGCGCCCCGGCCTGGCTGGCGGTCGACGAGGTGCTCGAGCTCTTCGGAACGTCGCGTCCGCGCGCCCGCCGGCGGCTCCGCGAATTCGCCGCGGACGCCCTGACGCCGCCGGCGCAGCTCCGGCCGAGGCCACGTCCGCCGTAGCCGTGTCCGCAGCGGCTCGGCCCGGTGCCAGGCACCGGACACGGGCGCCGGGGACATGGCCCCGCCCGGGAGCGGCGCGGCTCAGGGCTGCGGGCGAAGGCGGAAGACGGGATGGCGCGCCGCCTCCGGGGCGAACGCCTCGGGCGGCGCGCCGCGCGGCGCGTCGAAGAACGGCGCGGTGATCGGCACGCGCTGGATGTACTCCGCGAGGACGGGCGCGCGCTCGGCCGCCGGCAGCTCCTCGATCGAGCTGACCACACGCCGCCGCCCGCGCCGCAGCTCGACGCTCCCCGCCGCGCGCGCGTTCTTCACCCACTCCCGCTCGCCGTACGGCGCCACGAGCCACCGCTCGCCGCCGACCCTCACGAGCCGGACGGGCGTCGTGTACCGCCGCCCCGTGCGCCGACCCGGCGCCGTGAGCAACCGGTAGTCCGCCGGCGCGAGCCCGAGCCGGATCACCGGGACGATGAGCACGTTCAGCACGCGCCGCGTCCGGTTCAGCGCCGGCACCGGAGCACCCCCTGGCTCACGCCGGGGACGCTACGCGATCGCGGCCTCGCCGAGGAGCGCCTTCACCTCGGCGTAGAAGTCCGGAGCCGGCCGCACCCGGAACTCCGGCCCGAACGCGACCGTCTGCCGCCCCTGCGACGTCTCGAGCGCCACCACGACGGCCGCGTCCCCGGGATACCGCCGCGTCACGTCCGCAAGCTCGCGGATCAGCCCGGCCGGCGCCCGCCGCGCGTCGACGCGGAGCCGCACCTCCGACCGCTCGGCGGTCGCCTCGAAGGGCGCGAGCTCGAGCGCGACCATCTTCGTCTCGCCCTCCTTGTGGTCGACGCGCCCCTTGACGACGAGCACGCGATCGGCCTCGAGCAGCTCCCG
>JAICNY010000218.1 GCA_025930955.1 Thermoleophilia bacterium | reverse complement strand
GGCCGCGTCGAGCCCATCTAGACGCCCGCCGTTCGCACGCGCGGGTCGAGGAGCGCATGGAGGATGTCCACGACGAGGTTCGCCAGGATGATCAGCAGCGCGAGCAGCACCGTGATCCCGAGGACGACGTTGTAGTCGCGCGCCGAGACGGAGGCGATGTAGTAGCGGCCGATGCCGGGGACGGAGAAGATGAGCTCGATGACGAAGGCGCCCGTGAGCAGGTAGCCGAGCAGCGGCCCGCCGGCAGTGATCACCGGGATGAGGGCGTTGCGCACGGCGTGGACGGCGACGACGCGGCGGTGGCGGAGACCCTTCGCGCGCGCGGCGACGACGTAGTCGGCCTGCAGCGCCTCGATCGTCGCGCCGCGCACCAGGCGGGTGCAGAGCGCGAGCGGGACGAGCCCGAGCGTGAAGGATGGAAGCACCTTGTGGCGCCAGCTCTCGGTCCAGCCGCTCACCGGGAAGACGCCGAGCTTGACGCTGAGCACGTAGACGAGCATGAGCCCGACGAGGAAGCTCGGCACCGCGAAGCCGGCGCTCGAGAAGAAGCGGATGCCCGCGTCCAGGATCGAGCCCTGGCGCAGCGCCGCCAGCACGCCGAGCGGGATCCCCACGCCGAACGCCCACAGGAAGGCGAGGAGGCCGAGCTCGATCGAGTGCGGAGCCTGCTCGCGCAGGATCTCGTTCACCGTCTCGTTGCGGAACGAGAGCGAAGGCCCGAAGTCGAGGAGCGCCACGCCGAGCAGGTAGTTGCCGTACTGCTCGTACCAGGGCAGGTCGAGGCCGTAGCGCCGGTGGAGGTTCTCGCTGATCGACTTCGGCTGCGCGTCCCCGTACTTGACCCAGTGCCCCTCTTCCGAGGCCGCCAGCCCGAGGAGCGGCCCGTGGCGGAAGGGGTCGCCGCCGATCGCGCGCATCATGAAGAAGATCGCCGTCACGGCGACGAGGAGCACGGGCAGCGTCCAGAGGACGCGCCGGATGACGAACGCGGCCATCGCCTCCCAGCTTGCCTCCGCCGGGTCCGCGCCACCACGAGACCTGCTGAAGCCGACGTTAAGCGGTTCTTACGCCGGGCGGCGGACGCCGTGGACCGGGCGACCGGCGGCCTCCCAGGCGTAGTACGAGGCGCTCGGGCCGAAGGAGGGCTGGTACGAGACGATCCTCGGGTTGCGGCCGACCTCCTTGGCGCGCTGGGCGTGCCAGAGGAGGTTCGGGTCGTCGCGCTGCTCCCAGACCAGGATGAGGTGGACGGCCGTCATGAACTCGGCCACGAACGTGCAGCCGGCGGCCGGGCAGGGAAACCGGTCCGTGGCGACGCAGAACCAGCCGGCGTGGTCCTCGCCGGAGTCGTCGCTCCAGAGCTCCTCCTCGGCGAGCTCCTGCTCCTCGAAGACGACCGATCCCGGCCGGGGCTGGAGCGGCTCCGTCATTCGGCCCGGATGAGCTCGCCGTCGGGATCGAGCTCGACGAAGTGGTCGGCCTCGCCCGAGCGGTAGGCCTCGCACTGGTTCTCCGGGCGGTCGTCGACCGCCCGGCGCGGGTCGTGGGCGACGTCGGCGACCCAGCCCTCGGAGACGACGCCCAGGCAGGGCCCCGCGGCGAAGTCCACGCCCTGGGCTCGCGCCTCGGCGTAGGCGTCTTGCGCCGCCGCGATGGCGCGGTCGCGCTCGCTCTCCTCCGCCCCGCCGCCGCAGCCGGCCGCGAGCGCGAGCACGACCGTGATCGCGGGGGCCCGGGTCAGCGGATCTCCTTCGCCATCAGGATCGCGTCGAGGAGCTCGTCGCCGCGGCGGTAGTGCGCCCGCCGGAAGCCTTCGCGCTTGTAGCCGAGGCTCTCGTAGAGCGCGAGCGCCGCCTCGTTGGAGGGGAAGACGTGCAGCTCCAGCTTGCGGACGCCGACCTCGCGCGCCCAGTCCTCGGCCGCGGTCATCAGCGCCCGGCCGATCCCGCGCCGGCGGTGCTCCCTGGCGACCATCACGCCCAGGTCGGCGACGTGCTCGCTCGCCGGGTGCGGGTCGCGGGCGACCGAGAGCCGGCCGACGACGCCGTCCGGCGTCTCGGCGACGATCACCGCAGCGTGCGGATGGCGGCGCACGGCCCGCAGATAGCGGCGCTCCTCGGAGGGGCTGCGCCAGTCGCCGTCCGTGATCAGCCAGCCTCCCGCCTCGGAGCCGACCGCGCGCGCGAGGTCGACGAGCGCGGAGGCGTCCCCCGGCACGGCGCGGCGGACGAGGAAGCGCGTCACGAGACGACCACGCCGGCGCCGCTGCGCCGCGGGTCGCCCGCCGCCTCGAGCCCCCCGTCCTCGCGGAACGCGACGGCGGCCGCGCCGCCGAAGTAGAGGTTCCGCTCCGACCAGCGGACGACGGGGTAGCCGCGCCGCTCGAGCCGGTCGGCGGCCTCGGGATCGAAGCCGCCCTCGAGCTGGAGCACGTCGCCGTCGAGATGGACGCGGGGCGCGGCGAGTGCCTTCTCGACGCTCATGCGGTGGTCGACGACGTTGAGGACCGTCTGCAGGACCGCGCCGCGCAGCCGGATCGAGCCGGCGCTTCCAACGACGAGCCGGGGCCGGCCGCCCGCGAGGACGAGCGACGGCGCCATCATGCTCGTCAGCCGCTCCCCTGGCCGCGCGAGCCGGCCCTCGGCGGTGAGGTCGGACTCGCCGAGCATGTTGTTCAGCTGGACGCCCGTCCCGGGCACGAAGAAGCCGGAGCCGCACCCGGTCGAGGCGGAGAGCGACGCTGCGTTGCCCCTCGCGTCCACGACGCTGATGTGGGTCGTGGACGGGGAGCCGGCCGGCTCTCGCCCCGAGAGCGGGATCCGGCCGCGGATCGCCGCCACGCCCGCCGCGACGTGCTCGTCCGAGAGGATCCGGCCGGGAGCGCCGCCGCGGTAGAGCTCCGTCAGGAAGCCGCCGCCCCGCACCCGGGCCGCCTCGCGCATCGCCTCGGCCAGCGCCTCGATCGCCTCGGCGCTCCCGCTCGGCGCCGGCGCACCGAGCCGATCGAGGATGCGGAGCGCGAACGCGACCAGGAGCCCGCCGGAGGACGGCGGCGGGTTGGAGACGAACTCGACCCCGCGGTACGTCGCGCGC
>JAICNY010000042.1 GCA_025930955.1 Thermoleophilia bacterium | reverse complement strand
CTGCGCCAGGAAGAGGTAGCCGACGATCGCGAGGGAGGCGAGGACCGAGACGAGGCCGAAGGTCTTGAGGGTCACGCGGCGTGTATCGGCCGCTTCGCGACGAGGCTGAAGCGCGGCTCAGCCGTCGAGCGCGCGCCAGGGGCGGTAGCGCTCGCGCAGGTGCTTCGGGTGCAGGCGCACGGCACCGCCGAAGGAGCTCGTCGCCGACTGGATCAGCCTCAACGTGACGAACCTCTGCGCGGGCTGGGCGACCTTCGGCGTGTTGAATAAGCACCGCTTATCGTTTGCATTAGCGGAATCTCGGTATAGTGCTGAGGTGCCGGACGACCTCCAGGCCGACGTGCTCGTCATCGGAAGCGGGGCCTCCGGGCTCGCCGCCGCCGTGTCCGCGGAACGCGCGGGCGCGCGTGTCGTGCTCGCGACGAAGGGCTCGCTCCAGTCGTGCAACTCGGCGAAGGCGCAGGGCGGGATCCAGGCGGCATTCGGCGAGGACGACTCGCCCGAGCAGCATGCCGAGGACGTATGGCGCTCCTCGCACGAGACGGCCGACCGCTCGCTCGTCGAGGTCCTGACTTCCGAGGCGCCGGGCGCGATCGCCTGGCTCGAGGAGCTCGGCGTCGAGTTCACGCGGGAGAACGGCGGCTACCGGCTCGCGCGCTGCGGCGGGGCCACGCGCCGGCGGCTGCTCCAGGTGGGCGACCGGACGGGCCTCGCGATCACGACCGCGCTTCGCGAGGCGTTCGCCGCCGGGACGGCGACCGGCCTCCCGAACCACGCGCTCGCGGGCCTCGACGAGCAGCCGTCCGGCTGGCGCGCGACGCTGCGCCGGAAGGACGGAGTCGAGGCGGCGGTCGAGGCGGGCACGGTCGTGCTCGCGGCGGGCGGGCGCTGCTACCGCGAGGCGAAGGAGCGCGGCGAGCTCTCCACGAACCATCCCGGCGCGACCGGCGAGGTCACGGACATCGCACGCGCGGCCGGCGCGGAGGCGCGCGACCTCGACGCCCTCCAGTACCACCCGAACGGCGGCTCCTGGCCCGCGAACCTCCAGGGCTACTCGATCCCCGAGACGACGCGCGCCTACGGCGCCGTCCTCCTGAACGCCGCGCGCGAGGAGTTCACCGACTCGCTCGGCCCGCGCGACGTGGTCGCCCAGGCGATCGTCGACGAGGTCGCGGCCGGCCGAGGCGTCGAGACCCCGGACGGCCGGCCCGCCGTCTACCTCGACACGACGCGCATCCCCGAGGCGGACGCGCTCGTGTCCCTCCCGTACATGCTCCGCCGCTACCGCGCGGCGGGAATCGACCCGTTGAAGGAGCCGATCCTGACCTATCCCGTCCTCCACTACCAAAACGGCGGGCTCGTGATCTCCGAGCGCGGCGAGACGACCGTGCCGGGGCTCTACGCCTGCGGCGAGATCGCGGGCGGCACGCACGGGCGGAACCGCATGATGGGCAACTCGCTTCTCGAGTGCGTCGTCTTCGGCCGCCGCGCGGGGGCCGCCGCGGCGGAGGTAGCCGCGTGATGGCCGTCGCGGTCGACATCCAGAAGGCGGTCGAGGACGCGGCGGCGCACCTCTACGTCTGGGCGCTCAAGGACATCCCGCAGGACCTCCGCGACGCGATCGGCGAGGCGGCCGAGCGCGAGACGTCGGTGCCGGGGCGCCGCGTCCTCGACACGATCGTGCGGAACGTCGAGATCGCCGATACCGGCGGGAACCTCGTGTGCCAGGACACCGGGATCGCCGTCTACTACTGCCGCGTCGGCGAGGGCTTCCCGCTCCACCCGGCGCGGATCTACGAGGCGCTCTACAACGGCACCGAGCGCGCGACGGTCGAGCATCCGCTGCGCTCGAACACGGTGCACACCCTCACGCGCGAGAACACCGGCCAGAACGTCGGCTACCGCGTGCCGATCGTCCACTGGGAGTTCGTGCCGGACTGGGACGGGCTCGACGTCAAGTGCGTGCCGAAGGGCTCCGGCTCGGAGAACATGAGCTTCCTCAAGATGTGCGTCCCCGCCGACGGGGTCGCCGGGATCAAGCGCTTCGTGCTCGACTCGATCGTCGGCGCGGGCGGGAAGCCCTGCCCGCCCGGGATCGTCGGCGTCGGGATCGGCGGCTCGGCCGACTACGCGATGCACCTCGCCAAGGAGGCGATCTCGCGCCCGGTCGGGACCCGGAACGAGGATCCGCTCGTCGCGGAGCTCGAGGCGGAGCTCTTCGACCTCCTGAACGCGACCGGGATCGGGCCGATGGGCCTCGGCGGGGACGTGACCGCGCTCGCGGTCCACGTCGAGCACGCGGACACGCACATGACGCTCAACCCCGTCGCCGTGAACTACCAGTGCTGGGCGGCGCGGCGGGCGACCGCGCACGTGAGCGCCGACGGCGTCGTCGACTTCGACCGGGAGGCGTGAGTGTCCGTCAGAGCCATGACCAGGGGACAGTCCCTCGCCCGTGGCCGTTCGGGACAGGAGGCCGCATGGATACACGCTCCAGCCGCCCTGCGAGCACGCGCGGCCGCGTCCCTTCGGGACGTGACCCGGGGACAGTCCCCGGAGGTCCGGAGGAGCCATGGCTGACGTCCGCATGACCTTTCCGACCACCGAGGAGGCGATCCGCGAGCTCCGCGCGGGGGACTCCGTGACGGTGGACGGGCACATCATCGGGATCCGCGATCGCACGCAGATC
This sequence comes from Thermoleophilia bacterium, assembly GCA_025930955.1. GTDB lineage: Bacteria > Actinomycetota > Thermoleophilia > Gaiellales > Gaiellaceae > JAICNY01. Next base: position 15,405 of record JAICNY010000042.1, on the reverse strand, counting down.
CGGATCTTCGACCAGGGCCAGGAGCCGCCGATGGACCTGAAGGGCGCGTTCCTCCTGCACACGGCGCCCGGCGTTCGAAAGCTCGGCGAGGGCCGCTACGAGAAGGTCTGCATCGGGACGACGACGAGCGCGCGCATGGTGCGATTCACCGAGCCGCTCGGCGAGCGCTACGGCGTCCGCGCGATCTGCGGCAAGGGCGGCCTGCCGGACGAGGCGATCGAGCCGATGCGCAGGCTCGGGATGGTCTACTTCGCGATCGTCGGCGGCGCCGCGGCGCTCGAGACGACCCAGATCGAGGAGATCGAGGAGGTCGCCTGGGAGGAGCTCATGCCCGAGTGCCTCTGGAAGTTCCGTGTGAAGGACTTCGGCCCGCTGACCGTCGCGATCGACTCGCACGGCAACTCGCTCTACCACGACGTCCAGGCCGAGGCGAAGAAGCGACTGGAGGATCTCTATGCACGCCTTTGACGGGCCCGACGGGTTCCTGAACCTCTCCCCGCGGTCGCCGAAGCCGCGCACGACGGGGCTCACGCACGTGATCGACAAGGGTCTCAACCTGCGCGAGATCGAGGGGCTCTTCGACACGGCGGGCGCGTACGTCGACGTCGTGAAGCTCGGCTGGGGCACGTCGTACGTGACCCGGAACCTCGAGAAGAAGATCGCGCTCTACCGCTCCTTCGAGACGCCGGTCGTCTGCGGCGGGACGCTCTTCGAGGCCGCGGTCGCGCTCGACCGGCTCGACGCGTACCGCTCGTGGCTCGTCGAGAACCGCATCTCGCACGTCGAGGTCTCGGACGGGACGATCGAGCTCGAGCACGAGCGCAAGCTCGAGCTGATCGCCGAGCTCGCCCGCGACTTCGTCGTCATGTCCGAGGTCGGCTCGAAGGACGCGGAGGTCGTGTTCGCGCCGTACCAGTGGGTCGAGTGGATGCGCGACGAGCTCGCCGCCGGGGCGTGGAAGGTGATCACCGAGGGCCGCGAGGGCGGCACCGCCGGGATCTTCCGCCCGACCGGCGAGATGCGCACAGGCCTGATCGACGAGATCGTCCACGGCATCGAGGTCGGCGACATCATCTTCGAGGCGCCGACGAAGGCCTCCCAGGCGTGGTTCGTGAGCCACCTCGGGCCCGAGGTGAACCTCGGGAACATCCCGCCCGAGGAGGTCATCCCGCTCGAGACCCTCCGGCTCGGGCTGCGCGCCGACACCCTCAACGAGATCCTCCTCCGTGAGCGCCCTGCCCCTGTCGCTGACTGACGCCGAGCTCGAGGCGCTCGCCGCGGAGGACGTCGTCCGCTGGTCGCACGCCGAGTTTGGGGAGCGCGTCTGCCTCTCGTGCTCCTGGCAGAAGCAGTCGTCCGTCCTCGTCCACATGCTCGCCGAGCTCGGACTCGGGATCGACGTGATCGAGCTCGACACGCACCTCTTCTTCCGCGAGACGTACGAGACGCGCGAGCGGCTCGTGGAGCGCTACGGGCTCACGCTGATCCGCCCGGACGTGCTCACGGTCGCCGAGCAGCACAAGCGCGAGGGCCCGAACCTCTGGGAGCGAGACCCTGACCGCTGCTGCCACATCCGGAAGGTCGAGCCGCTCATCGAGGCGCTCGAGCCGTACGACGCGTGGATCTCCGGCATCCGCCGTGACCAGTCGCCGTCGCGCGCGAACGCCCGCAAGGTGGAGCGCTCGGAGCGCTACGGCGTCTGGAAGATCCAGCCGCTCGCGGACTGGAGCGAGGACGACGTCTGGCGCTACATCGTGGCCAACGACATCCCGTACAACCCGTTGCACGACGTCGGGTACCGTTCGATCGGCTGCATGCCCTGCACGCGGCCGACGCGCCCCGACGAGGAAGAGCGAGCCGGCCGCTGGGCGGGCTCCGACAAGCTGGAGTGCGGCCTGCACGTCGAGGCCGCCGCCGAAGGAGGACGATGACAGAGCACATCTACGGCCACGAGCATCCCGAGTCCGGGGAGAAGCGAGAGGGCGGCTTCGCCCTCTGGTTCACCGGGCTTTCCGGCTCGGGCAAGACGACGATCGCCCACCTCGTGGGCCCGGAGCTCGACGCGCGCGGCGCGATCGTCGAGTACCTGGACGGCGACACCGTCCGCACGCACCTCTCGAAGGGCCTCGGGTTCTCGAAGGAGGACCGCGACACGAACATCGAGCGCATCGGCTGGGTCGCCTCGCGCCTCGTGCGCCACGGCGCCGCCGTCATCTGCGCCGCCATCTCGCCCTACGCGGAGACGCGGGCGAAGGCGCGCGAGCTCGTCGAGGAGTTCGGCCCGTTCGTCGAGGTGTACGTCAAGGCGTCCGTCGAGGAGTGCGCGCGGCGCGACGTGAAGGGCCTCTACGAGAAGGCGTTCGCCGGCGAGATCAAGGGCTTCACCGGCGTCGACGACCCGTACGAGGAGCCGGAGAACGCGGAGATCGTGATCGACACCGAGGAGCTCTCCCCGGAGGAGAGCGCGCGCGAGGTCGTCGCGAAGCTCGAGGAACTCGGCCTCGTCCCGGCCGCGGCGACCGCGTGAGCACGGCGACGGAGAGCCAGCTCATTGCGCCCCACGGTGGGGAGCTCGTCGACCGGACGGGCGAGCGGCCGGACGACCTCGAGTCGCTGCCGGTCGTCCGCCTGACGCCGCGCGAGCTCGCCGACCTCGACATGCTCGCGTCCGGCGCGCTCTCGCCGCTCACGGGCTTCATGGGTCGCGAGGACTACGAGCGCGTCGTCGAGGAGATGCGGCTCGCGAACGGTCTCGCATGGGCGCTGCCCGTCTGCCTCGCGGTCGACTCCGCGCCGGACGGCGACCGCGTCGCTCTCGCCGACGAGGACGGGACTCCGATCGCCGTCCTCGACATCGAGGAAACGTTCGGGTACGACAAGGAGCGCGAGGCGGAGCGCTGCTTCCGCACGAACGAGACCGAGCATCCCGGCGTCGCGCGGCTCTTCGCGCAGGCCGACCGCTACCTGGCCGGGCCGGTGAGCGTCTTCGCGCGGCAGGAGTCGAAGTTCCCGGAGCTTCACCGCGACCCGGCCGAGACGCGCGCGCTCTTCGCGGAGCGCGGGTGGAAGCGCGTGGTCGGCTTCCAGACGCGGAACCCGATCCACCGCGCCCACGAGTACCTCACGAAGTGCGCGCTCGAGACCGTCGACGGGCTCCTCATCCACCCGCTCGTGGGCGAGACGAAGTCCGACGACGTCCCCGCCACAGTGCGCGTCGAGGCGTACCGCGCGCTCGTCCAGGGCTACTACCCCGAGGATCGCGTGCTCGTGAGCGCGTTCCCGGCCGCGATGCGCTACGCGGGCCCGCGGGAGGCGGTCTGGCACGCGATCTGCCGCAAGAACTACGGCTGCTCGCACTTCATCGTCGGCCGCGACCACGCCGGCGTCGGCCAGTACTACGGGTCGTACGACGCGCAGCTCATCTTCGACGAGTTCGAGCCGCACGAGCTCGACATCGAGCCGATGTTCTTCGAGCACTCGTTCTGGTGCAAGGCGTGCGGCCAGATGGCGAGCGCGAAGACCTGTCCGCACTCCGGCGACGACCGCGTCTTCCTCTCCGGGACGCAGGTGCGCGAGCTGCTCGGCCGCGGGGAGCTCCCGCCCGAGGAGTTCACGCGGCCGGAGGTCGCGCAGGTGCTGATCGAGGCGTACCGGGGGGCGTAGCGGCGGTCTCCACGCGGGCACCCGCCGGGGCGGGCCCGCCGTGGATGAATCGGCACGCCTCGGACGCGTTTCGGCACGGTTCCGTGCGCTTCTCCGCGCTACGCTCGAAGCGGCACGAGGAGGTCACCCCCTCCCAGGGTGGGCGCGGGCGCGCGCAGGCGCGCGTCTAACTTGGAAGACGACCGACAGACTTGGAAGACGGCCGGCAGACGCCCGACCGTCACCGATCCGCCGCGGGTGCGGGTCCCCACGCCATGCCGGCGCCGGCGCCGGGCGAGCCGTCCGCTTCGAACCGGCGTCCACGCGCGAGTCCCCGCCCGTATTCGTCGGGTCTGCGACAATCCCCCCTCATGAGCCAGACGGAGCTCACGCACGACGCCGTCCACCCGGGCGAGCGCGAGCGGCCGTTCGTGTCCGTCGTCGTCCCGGTCTTCAACGAGGAGCGCACGGTGCGCGAGGTGCACAAGCTCACCGCCGAGGCGCTCGACGGCTACGGCCGCCCGTGGGAGCTCATCGTGATCGACGACGGGTCGCGCGACGGCACGTGGAAGGTGCTCGAGGAGATCCACTCGGAGGACGCGCGCGTCCGCGCCGTCCGCTTCAAGCGGAACTCGGGCCAGCACCCGGCCATGCACGCGGGGATCGTCCGCTCGCGCGGCGAGATCGTCGTCACGATGGACGCCGACCTCCAGAACTCGCCCGCGGACATCGTCCATCTCGTCGACGCGGTCGCTGCCGGCAGCGACGTCGCGAGCGGGCGCCGCCTCGTCCGCGACGAGGGCTGGCGCCGCACGCTGCCGTCGAAGCTCGTGAACCGCCTGCTCCGCTCCTTCACCGGCTCGACGATCACGGACTTCGGCTGCGCGTTCAATGCGTATCGGCGGGACGTGCTCCTGCCGATGTCCGGATCGATCGGCAAGCAGAAGTTCACGAAGGCGCTCGTCCTCTCGACCGGCGCGAGCGTCGTCGAGGTCGACATCCGGCACCAGGCGCGGAACGGGCGCTCGCGCTACTCCTGGCTCGGGCTGGTCAAGGTGGCGCTACACGTGGTCGCCGGCTTCTGGCCGCAGCCGGTTCAGTGGGCGGGGATGATTCTCGCCGCGGTCTCGTCGCTCCTCGCCGCGGCCGCCGGGATCTGGGGGATCGTCGCCTGGATCGCGCGGAACGACTTCCCGGGGCAGCTCTTCCTCGCCTCGATCGTCCTCGCGATCTTCGCCGTGCAGGGCGTCATGCTCGCGCTCGTGGGCGAGTATCTCGGCCGGCTCCAGCGCGACGTCGAGGGCCGGCCGCTCTACACCGTCGAGCGCGAGCTCGACCGCCGCCGCGAGAGCGACTAGCCGGTCTCCGGGCAGGCGTCGCCGAGGCCGGCGAGGGCGTCGCAGACCGTCAGGAGCCCGCCGCGGATGTCCCGCTGGAACGGCAGCGTGCGCCCCGTCGCCGAAACGCGCGTCGACTCGATCGCATGGCGCGCCGCGTGGAGCACGTCGCGCTCGGTCGAGAACGGCCCGGGGAGCTTGAACACGAGCCAGTTGGCGTAGATCTCGACCGTCGCGCCGAATCCGAGGCGGCGCTCGAGCTGGCCCTCCCGCACCTTCGTCCCCGCGAGGAGGACGGAGCCGACGATCGACGGAACGGGATACGAGGCGCGCTGGACCATCGCGAGCGGCTTCCCGGAGCGCGGGATCGCGGTGCCGTCGCGCACCGCGTCGAGCGACTCGAGCAAGACGGGCGAGTAGAAGAGGAGGACGCTGCCCCGGTCGGCGTTCTCCGAGATCCAGGCGGACGGGCCGGCGAGAGCGGCGCGCGAGGCGGCCGCGTCGTCGCGCGGGTCCGGGATCCCCGGCGGCGCGAGCGCGGTCGCAACCGCCACCGCGCCGACCGCGAGCACGGCCGCACCCCGCGGCGCATCGCGGACGAGCCGCGCGACCCCGACCCCGACGAGCGCCGCCCAGACGGGTAGCGCGAACGTCAGGTGGCGGGGCGAGAGCTGGTGGACGATCGCGTGCTCCGTCTTCGCAAGCACCATGAGCACCGGCACCGCCGCGAGCGCGAGCAGCCCGAAGGCCGCGAAGGCCGGCTTGCTCCGCACGACGGTGAAGAGCCCGGCGAGCGCGAGCCCGAAGAAGAGGAGCGCGAGCGCGCCGGCTCCACCCGCGAACGCGGCGAGCGCCTCGCCGAGCTGCCGGGCGGCGAAGTCGGGCGGCGCGACGCTCTCTCCGGCCGAGGCGCCGACGCCGAAGCGCTCGCTCAGGCGGAGGTCGGCGATCACGAACGGCGTCGTCGCAAGGGCGACCCCGAAGACCGGCAGCGCGGGCCGGAGCGGCCGGCCGCGCCAGACGGCGATCGCGACGAGCGCCATGATCGCCGCGACGATGATCCCGTACGGATGGGTCGCCGGGAGCAGCCAGGCGCCCCAGGCGGCGGCGAACGCGCTCCGCGGCGTCCTCCGCTCGAGCGCGACGAGAAAGAGGTCGATTGCGACCGCGCTCACGAACGCGAAGAGGGCGTACATCCGTCCGACCGTCCCGTACACCGCGAGCATCGAGGAGGTCGCGGCGACGATCGCGGCGACCGCGCCGGCCGTCGTCCCGCCGAGCCGGCGCCCCACGTCGAAGCACAGCGGGATCGTCGCGAGCGCGAAGACGATCGAGAGCCACCGGAGCGCCTCCGGCGAGGGGTCGGCGAGGAGCGCGACGTGGCCGAGCGCGAAGTGGAGCGGGGCGCCGCCGCGGTCGAACGTGACGATGTCGAGCAGCTCGCCGAACGAGTGGGACGCCGTCAGGCCGGCCACGACCTCGTCGTCGAAGATGGCTTTTCCGCGCACGTCGGGCACGAGCCGGATGAGCAGGAAGCCGATCGCGGCGAGCACGGTCGCGATGCCGGCCGCGAGGGCGGCCTCCGGTCGGTCGAGAACGCGGCCGAACGCACGGGCGCGCGAAGGCGCGAACGTCGTTGCCTCGCCGCGCGGCTCGGCCGCCTCGTGATCGGCTGGCGTCGGAGGCGGAGCCATGCGCGAGGATGGTACTTCCCGGGCACGTTGCCTGCGACACCAGCCGGGTGGAGGCCCGCCCCAATCGGTAGACTCGCCCGGTGCCTCCGAAGAAGGTTCTGGTCACCGGCGGGTGCGGTTTCATCCCGTCGAACTTCATTCGCCACCTGCTCCAGCACACGCCCTACGAAGTCGTGTCGCTCGACGCCCTGACCTACGCGGGCAACCTCGAAAACCTCCGCGACGTGATGGGCCACGAGCGCCTGCGCTTCATCGAGGGCGACATCCGCGACCACGACACGGTGCGGGACATCGTCGCCGACGTGGACGTCGTGGTGAACGCGGCGGCCGAGTCGCACGTCGAGAAGTCGATCCAGGAGGGCGCCTCACAGTTCGTGAAGACGAACGTCGAGGGCACGCAGATCCTCCTCGACGCGATGCGCGAGGCGCCGCTCGACCGCTTCATCCTCATCTCGTCGAGCGAGGTCTACGGCACGGCCGAGGCGGCCCCGATGGACGAGGAGCACCCGCTGAACCCGCGCTCGCCGTACGCGGCGACGAAGCTCGGCGCCGACCGGCTCGCGTACTCGTACTTCGTCACGTACGACCTGCCGATCGTGATCGTTCGCCCGTTCAACAACTACGGGCCCTTCCAGCATCCGGAGAAGGCGCTTCCGCGCTTCATCATCCAGGCCCTGAACGACGAGCCGCTCACGATCCACGGCGACGGGCACGCCTCGCGCGACTGGCTCTTCGTCGAGGACGACGCGGAGGCGATCGAGGCCGTCATCACGACTCCGGCGGACGCGGTCGCGGGCGAGGTCGTCAACGTCGCGACCGGGATCGACATATCCGTCTCACAGATCGCCGACTACGTGCTCGACGCGCTCGACAAGCCCCGCTCGCTCAAGGTGCACGTCGAGGAGCGCCCCGGCCAGGTCGACCGGCACATCGGCTCCACCGGCAAGGCGGAGCGCCTGCTCGGCTGGAGGGCGCGGACGTCGTTCGAGCAGGGCCTCGAGAAGACGATCGCCTGGTACGTGAACAACCGCGCGTGGTGGGAAGCGATCCTCCAGACGCGCGCCGGCGTCTACTCGTCCTAGGCGCCGGGCCCGCGCAGCTCGGGCTGCTCGCCGCGGCGCGGGCGCGGGGCGTGCCGACCGTCGCGTGCGACCACGACGAGGGCGCGCTCGGGCTTCGGCTCGCGGACCGGCACGCGCTCGTCTCGGCCGAGGACGAGGAGGGCGTAGCCGAGGTGGCCGAGCGCGAGGAGGTCGGCGGCCTCGTCGCGCCCGGCATCGACCGGCCGGTGCTCGTCGCAGCTCGGGTGGCGGCGCGGCTCGGGCTCCCCCATCCCTTGGATCCGGAGACGGCGGAGCGCGCGGTCTCGAAGCTCGCGCAACGGCGGGCGTTCGAGGCGGCGGGCGTGCCGCAGCCGCGCTGGGAGCTCGCGGCGCCCGGAGCTAGTAACACAGTGTTACAAGCTCCCGGGTCTCCGGTCGTCGTGAAGCCGCCGGACCGGCAGGGGCAGGTCGGGATCTCGCTCGTCCGCTCCCCGGAGGACTTCGCGCCGGCGGTGGAGCAGGCGGTCTCGGCCTCCCGCTCGGGCGAGGCGCTGGTCGAGGAGCTCGTGGAGGGGCCGGAGGTGACCGTGAACGCGTTCTCCTCCGGCGGCGAGTTTCGCGCGCTGACCGTGACCGACCGCGTGGTCGCCGAGCCGCCGGCGTTCGGGGTCGCGCTCGCGCACGTGTGGCCGAGCGAGGAGGCGGTCGAGGACGCGGTCGCGGCGGCGCGGGCGGCGGCCGAGGCGCTCGGGATCCGCGAGGGCCCGACGTACACGCAGATCCGGCTCGGGCCGGACGGGCCCCGCGTGATCGAGCTCGCCGCGCGGCTCGGCGGAGGGCACGACGCGGAGCTCTGCGACGCAGCGCTCGGGATCGACCTGAACGCACTCGCGCTTGCCGCCGCATTCGGCCGCCGGGCCACGGTGCCCGAGGCGCGCCCCGCGGGCGGGGCGTGCGTCCGCTTCCTCGTCGCGCCGCCGGGGCGGCTGGAAGGGGTCGAGGGGTTCGGCGAGGTTCTCGAGCTCCCGGGCGTCCTCGACGCGGTGCCCTACCGCCCGCCCGGTCACGAGTTCGGCCCGCTGCGCGCGGGCAACGACCGCGCCGGCTTCGTGCTGGCCCGCGGCGACTCGCGCGCCGACGCGCTCGAGCGCGCCGAGGCGGCCGCCGAGCGGATCCGCTTCGTCGTCCGCTAGCGAAGCCGCTCCGCGATGCGAGACAGTCGTGGCGGCTCGGCTACTCCCCGACGACGAGCGGGCGTGCCGCCGGCCCGCAGTTCATGAGCACGTCGAGGACGGAGAGGTTCGGCTCGAAATCGCCCCAGAGCTGCGGGTGCTCGGGATAGGCGTACTCGTCGTAGCGGAGCTCGATCCCGTGCTCGCGAAGCAGCTCCTCGTCGTTGTAGTCGCGCCCGCCGCCGGAGCCGGAGAGGTAGACGTCCGCGTGGAGCGCGCGGCAGACGTCCGCGATCAGCTCCGTCTTCTGGCCGAAGCCGCCGGGCAGGAGCTCCGAGAGCCGCGCGCGCCGGGTCTCGATCCCGAGATAGCCCGCGACCGCCTCGACGAGGCCGATCGTGAGCCCGACGAACGTCTCGGCGCGCTCGACCTCACGCCGGTAGCGCGCGAAGACCTCCTCGAAGTAGGGCGCCTTCCCGTACGCCTGCTCGACCGTGCGGAGATGCTTCTTGCGCCAGCGGTCGTCCGCGAAGCCGGCGTCGAGGTAGGTGAACGTGCCCTCCTCGTCCTTCGGCGCGGTCACCGGGACGGTGAGGAACGTGACGCCGTTTGGCGTCTTGATCCGGTTGCGCGCGGCGAAGATCTGCCCGCGCGGGAACTGCACCGCGTCGAGGTGGACGAAGACGTCCGCATGGGCGAGCTTGTGGAAGTAGCCGGGCCAGGGGAGGTAGTTCGGCTGGTGGATCGCCGCGACGAGGCTCACGCCGCGTCCTTCTCCGCGAAGCCCTCGAGGAGGGCCGCGAAGCGCTCCTTCTCCTCCTCGCGCCCTTCGTGGCGGCGGAGCTCGAAGGACGCCGGCGGCTCGCGCCGCAGCGGGATGCCGGTGCGCGCCCGCACCGCCTCGAGCACCGCGGCGGGATCGCGCGCGAGCTCCTCGTAGCGCACGCGCAGGAAGCCGTCCGGCGGGAGCTCCGCCTCGGCACGCGCGTACAGGCGCGAGAGGTAGTGCACCTGCCCGGCGACCTGCTCCCACGGGTCGAGGCCGCGCAGCTCCTCGATCTCGAGCGGGACGTAGCTCCACCACGCGCTCGGGTCGTCGTAGTAGCTCCGGCGCGCGTCGAGGATCGAGACGGCGACGTCGAGCGCGTCGCGCTCGATCTCCACCCAGAGCACCGGCCCGAGCTCCCGGCGCAGGCGCGGCATGTGGTACGCGCCGAGCATGTTCTTCGCCACGAGCGGCCGCCCGAGCTCGGCCTGCACGTTCCCGAGCGTCCGCCGGAGGCCCGCCCAGTCGATCTCGTCCTCGCGCTCGGCCGAGCGGGCCACGTCCTCGAACGAGTCCTTGCGGAGCCAGCGGCGCCAGAAGTAGCCGAACTCGTGGATCCCGGTGAGCGTCTTCGTACGCGCGTAGTCCGACTCGAACGACGCGGGCGGCTCCTCTCCGGCGAGGACGCGCGAGAGCCGGATCCCGTGCACCGGCGCGAGCCAGAAGCGCGCGGCGACGTTCGTCACGTAGCCCGCGTCGAGGCAGTACGCGAGGAGCTGGCTCAGAAGCGTCGTCCCCGAGCGCGGCAGCCCGACGACGAAGACGACCGGCCGCTCGACCCCGACGTCCTCGTAGAGCGCCTCCTCCCGCTCGGCGAGATCCTCGTTCAGCCGGCGGAGGAACTCCTCGTCGGACGCGTCCTTCGCATACGCCCCGCGGCGCTTCTCGTAGAGCTCTTCGAACCGCTCGCCCATCCGGGCCGGAGCGTACTTCCGCGGCAGCCCGGCCGGGCGCATACCCTTTCCGCCGTGGCGACGCAGCGCACGCGACGCGAGACCCTGCTCGGCTTCCAGCCGCCCGCGATCGGCGAGGAGGAGATCGAGGCGGTCGTCGAGACCCTCCGGACCGGCTGGATCGCGACCGGGCCGAAGGCGGGCGAGCTCGAGGAGCGCTTCGCGGAGTACGTCGGCGCGCGCCACGCGGTCACCCTCGCGTCGGGGACGGCCGCGCTCCACCTCGCGCTCCTCGCGGCCCGCATCGGGCCCGGAGACGAGGTGGTGACGACGCCGATCACCTGGCCCGCGACGGCGAACGTGATCGTCCACGCCGGCGCGAAGCCCGTCTTCGTCGACGTGCGCGCGGAGGATCTGAACATCGACCCGGACGCCGTCGCCGAGGCGATCGGGCCGCGGACGAAGGCGATCATCCCCGTCCACCTCGCGGGCCAGCCGTGCGACCTCGACGCGCTCCTCCCGCTCGGGGTCCCGGTGATCGAGGACGCGACGCACGCGGTCGAGTCGGTCTACCGCGGGCGCAAGATCGGGTCGATCGAGGGCTCGCTCTGCGCCGCGTTCTCCCTCAACGCGACGAAGAACGTCGCGGGCGCGGAGGGCGGGATCCTCACGACGGACGACGACGAGCTCGCCGCCGAGATCCGCGAGCTGCGCCTGATGCGCCGCAAGCCGGGCGCGCTCTACGACATCCGCGTCGCCGGGTTCAAGGCGAACCTCCCCGACCTCCTCGCCGCGCTCGCGCTCGTCCAGCTCGAGAAGGTCGAGGAGCACGCCGCCGTCCGCCGCCGCCACGTCGCCGCCTACGACGCGGCAGTCGCCGAGCTCGACGGGATCACGCCGCTCGCGCGCGACCCGCGCGACGTCCACGCGCTCCACATCTACGTCGTCCGCATCGACCCCGAGCGCGCGGGCGCCGACCGGAACGCCTACCGCGACGCGCTCGCCGAGGAGCTGATCGCGACCTCCATCCACTTCCTCCCGCTCCACCGGCTCACGTTCTACCGCGAGCTCCTCCCCGAGCAGCCGCCCCTCCCGGTCGCCGAGCGGGCGGGCGACGAGGTGCTCTCGCTGCCCCTCTCGCCGGCGCACTCGGACGAGGACGTGGCCGACGCCGTCGACGCGCTCCGGCGCGTGCACGCCGCGGTCTCCTCCTAGGCCGGTGGCGCCCGACCTCACGGTCTCGATCGTGAACGCCTCGCGGCGCGACACGCTCCTGCCGCTCCTCGCCTCGCTCGAGGGCGAGAAGGCGGACGTGATCGTCCTCGACAACGCCTCCGACGACGGCTCGGTCGACGCGGTGCGCGAGCGCTTCCCCGGCGTCCGCGTGCTCGAGCAGTCCTTCCGCGCGGGGTTCGGCGCGAACCACAACCGCGTGATCCGGGAGACGGAGGGCCGCTACGTCCTCCTCCTCTCGCACGACGCCGAGCCGAAGCCGGGCGCGGTGCGTACGCTCGTGGCATTCGCGGAGGCACATCCCCGCGCGGCGGCGGTCGCGCCGCGCCTCCGCTATCCGGACGGGCGCGTCCAGGCGAGCGCGTGGCGCTTCCCGACGCCTGCGGTCGCCGCGCTCGGGACGCTCACGCTCGCGCGCGCCGGCGTCGTCCAGTCGCGCGGCGAGGCGCCCCGGCGGGTGGACTGGGCGATGGGCGCCGCCCTGCTCCTCCGCCGGGAGGCGCTCGACGACGTCGGGCTCTTCGACGAGCGCTACTTCATGTACTCGGAGGAAACCGACCTCTGCCTCCGCCTCGCCCGCGCCGGCTGGGAGACGTGGTTTGTCCCCGCGGCGGTCGTCGTGCACCACGACAGCTCCCTGCGCGCCGAGCTTCCGCGCGAGCGGATCGCCGAGGAATGGCGCTCGCGGCACCGCTACTGGCGGACGCACCACTCGGCCGCCGGCGCGCGGGTCGCCGCCGCCCTCACCGGGGCCCAGTACGCCGCGCGCGGCGGGATCGCCGCCGCCCTGCGGCGCGCGCGGCCGGGCGCGTACGACCCGAGCTTCCCGGCCCGGATGCGCCTGCACGCCCGCTCGGCCTGGCGCGGCCCGCAGGGGCCGGGGCTCCGGGAGCGAGTCGACGAGTGGAACCGCGCGCACGCCGCGCGGGAATCGGAGCCGGCATGACGCGCGGCACGCGCACGACCGATGTCCTCCTTTTCGCGACCGTGTTCGTCGTCACGTTCACGAAGGTCCGCTTCACGACCCCGGCGGGCGACATCTACGTCTCCGACCTCGCGGCGACCCTCTTCATCCTGGCCGTCCTCGCGAGCCGCCTCTACGCGCGCGACTGGTCGCTCCCGCGGACGGCGGCGATCGCGGCGGCGTTCTTCGGCCTCTTCCTGATCGTCTTCCTCGTCGGCTTCTACAACCTCGAGACGGCCGCAGACCGCGACCTCTACGTGAAGGGGCTCGCCAAGTTCGTCATCCACTTCGCGTTCGTCGTCGTCGCCGTCGCGTACCTCATCCGGCGGTCGCAGCGGCTCTACTGGCAGACGCTCGGCTGGTTCCTCGCCGGGTTCGTCGCGAACGCGGTCTACGGTGTCTTCCAGCTCGGCTTCGCGGAGCTGGCCGGGCGTAACCTTGACGAGCTCGTGCTGGGGACGTTCGGCCTCTACGAGCGCGGCGGGATCGGCGTGTTCGGCGTTGCGGGGAGCGGGGCGAACGTCTACCGGACGAATGCGCTCACGCTCGACTCGAACAACCTCTCGGTGATGCTTTGCGTCCCCGTCCTCCTCGGGCTCGCGTTCTACCTGCGGCTTCCGCACGGGCACCGGCTCCGCGTCCCGCTCGCGCTCGGGCTCTCGTTCCTCGTGCTCGTCATGCTTACGACCCTCTCGCGAAGCGGGATGCTCGGGCTCGCCGCCGGGCTCCTCGTGCTCGTGATCCCGTACCACCACCTGTTCCTACGACCGCGCGTCCTCGTCCCGGTGGGCGCCTTCTGCCTCGTGCTCGCGGCGCTCGTCGTGAACCGACTCGACTTCTTCACGGAGGTCTTCCAGGCCCGAACGCAGACGAGCGGGACGTCGACGCAGACTCACTTCCTGTTCTACCGGCTCGTCGCGCCGGCGTTCGACGCGCACCCGATGTTCGGGATGGGACTGAACACGTTCTCGACGTACTACGAGTTCCACACGGGCCGCGAGGACTACGGGCCGCACTCCTGGTATGTCTCGGTCATCACGGAGACGGGTATCGCCGGCGCCCTCGCCTTCGCCGCGTGGCTCGTCTTCCTCTTCAGGCGGCTCGCCGATCTGCGCCTCGTCGGCCGCCGGCTCGCCGCGGCAGGCGACGGTCTGGCCGACCGGGTGCGGCCGCTCGCCTGGGGTCTCGCCGCGGCGCTCGTCGGGACGATGGCGGCGAACATCTTCTACCTCACGATGCAGATGTACTACGTGTTCGTCTTCGCGACGCTCATCCTCGCCGCGCCGGCCGTGTTCTCTCGCGTCGAGCGCGGCGAGGCGGTGCCTCTTCGCGAGCCCTGACAGGCCCCGCCAGCGAGCCCCTTGTTTCCACCGGGACGCGGCGTGTAGATTCCCCGCCGTGGCTGGGCCGTTCCCGCGCGGGAAAGCGCTCGTCACCGGCGGCGCCGGATTTATCGGGTCGCACCTGTGCGAGGCGCTACTCGCCCAGGGATGGGAGGTGTACGCGCTCGACGATCTTTCGACCGGCTCAGTCGAGAACGTCGCCGCGGTCCGCGACGTGCCCGGCTTCCACCTCGTGGTCGACACCGTTCTCTCCCGCACGGCCGTCAACGAGCTCGTCCACAGGTGCGACGTCGTGTACCACCTCGCCGCAGCGGTCGGCGTGCGGCTGATCGCCGAGAAGCCGGTCCACACGCTCGTCACGAACGTGGAGGGGACGGATGTCGTGCTCGGCAACTGCCACCGGTTCGGCAAGCGCGTCCTCGTCGCCTCGACCTCCGAGGTGTACGGCGATCACCGCGACCAGAAGCCGCTCGTCGAACAGGCGCGGCGGATCTACGGGCCGACGACCCAGCGCCGCTGGGCGTACGCCGACTCGAAGGCGATGGACGAGTTCCTCGCGCTCGCCTACCACGACGAGCACGGGCTCGACTGCATCATCCCGCGCCTCTTCAATACCGTCGGGCCGCGCCAGAGCGGCGCATTCGGGATGGTGATCCCGCGCTTCGTCCGCGCCGCGCTCGAAGGGCGGCCGCTCGAGGTCTTCGGGGACGGTTCGCAGACGCGCTGCTTCTGCCACGTCGACGACACCGTCCGCGCGCTCGTCGCCCTCATGGACGCTCGGGCGATCCGGGGCGAGATCTTGAACGTCGGCGCGACGGAGCCCATCTCGATCCTCGATCTCGCGCGCCGCGTCCTCGCGCTGACCGGCTCGCGGTCGGAGATCACGTACGTCGACTACGCCGACGTCTACGGGGTCGGGATCGAGGACATGGTCCACCGCGTCCCTTCGATCGAGAAGATCGGGCGCGCGGTCGGCTGGCGCCCGACGCGGGGGATCGACGACATCCTCGCCGACGTCGTCGCGCACGAGTACGGGGGTACCGACGGGCGCGAGGCGAAGGAGGGCGCGATCGTGTGAGCGGTCTCGCCCGTGGAATGTTCTGGGCCAGCGCTGCCGCGATCGTTTGGACGCACGCCGGCTATCCGGTTGCCGCGGCCGCGCTCGCTCGGCTCCGGCCCCGCCCGGTGCGGCAGGAGGACACGACGCCGAGCGTCTCCCTCGTCGTCGCCGCGCACAACGAGAAGGCCGCTATCCGCG
>JAICNY010000138.1 GCA_025930955.1 Thermoleophilia bacterium | reverse complement strand
TCGCCCTCGCCGGCACCGTCGATGATCGTCGTCGAGTCCTTGTCGACGACGACGCGCCGTGCGCGGCCGAGCTGCGAGAGCTTCGTGTTCTCGAGCTTGAGGCCCATCTCCTCGGTGATCACCTCGCCGCCGGAGAGGACCGCGATGTCCTCGAGCATCCGCTTGCGGCGGTCGCCGAAGCCGGGCGCCTTGACGGCGACCGCGGTGAACGTGCCGCGGAGCTTGTTCACGACGAGCGTCGCGAGCGCCTCGCCCTCGACGTCCTCGGCGATGATCAGCAGCGGCTTGCCGGACTGGATGACCTGCTCGAGCACCGGGAGGATGTCCTTCACCGCGCCGATCTTCTGGTTCGCGATGAGGATGTACGGGTCGTCGAGCACGGCCTCCATGCGCTCGGAGTCCGTGATCATGTACGGCGAGAGGTAGCCCTTGTCGAACTGCATGCCCTCGGTGAACTCGAGCTCGAGGCCGAAGGTCTGGCCCTCCTCGACGTTCACGACGCCGTCCTTGCCGACCTTCTCGATCGCGTCGGCGATCACGTCGCCGATCTCGCGCTCGCGCGACGAGATGGTGGCGACGCGGGCGATGTCCTCCTTGCCGGAGATCTCCGTCGACTGGGACTTGAGGTCCTCGACGACCTGCTCGACGGCCTTCTCGATGCCGCGCTTGAGCGCCATCGGGTTCGCGCCGGCGGCCACGTTCTTGAGGCCCTCGCGGACGATCGCCTGCGCGAGCACGGTCGCGGTCGTCGTGCCGTCGCCGGCGACGTCGTTCGTCGCCGTCGCGACCTCACGGACGAGCTGCGCGCCCTGGTTCTCGAAGACGTCCTCGAGCTCGATCTCGCGTGCGATCGTGACGCCGTCGTTCGTGATCGTCGGGGCACCGAACTTCTTGTCGAGGACGACGTAGCGGCCCTTCGGGCCGAGCGTGACCTTGACCGCGTCGGCCAGGACGTTCACGCCCCGCTCGAGCGAGCGCCGCGCCTCCTCGTTGAACTTCAGATCCTTGTGCGCCATGCACTTCCTCCTTCGTCTGTTCCGCTAGGCGGGCGCGCCCGCCAGGACGACCTTCGCGAGCACGTCGGACTCGCGGAGGATCAGGTAGTCCTCCGTCCCGAGCCGCACCTCCGTGCCGCCGTACTTGGAAAAGATGATCTCGTCGCCCTCGGCGAGGTCGATCGGCATGTAGTCGCCGTCCTCGTTCCGCCCGCCCGGGCCGACGGCGAGGACGCGGCCGCGCTGCGGCTTCTCCTTCGCGGTGTCGGGCAGGACGATGCCGCTGTCCGTCGTCTCCTCGTCCTCGAGGACCTCGACGATCAGGCGATCTCCAAGCGGCTTCAGGTCCATGCAAGCCTCCTTTGCCAGCGATGTCTGTCGCTCCTGGCACTCGGCCCATCCGAGTGCCAGAGGTCATGCTAGCGAAACGCGCTCGACTTGATCAAGGGTTTGTCGGCACTCTCGACAGACGAGTGCCGACAGGGACGAGCCGCGTGAGGACGACGAGCGTCGTGGCGCACGCGACGGCGCCGAGCCCGTAGGCGACCGCGTCGCCGAAGGCGCCGCCGACCGCGCCGCCCACTCCCGGGCCGACCATCGCCCCGCCCGCCCAGGCGGCGTTCATGAGACCGAACGCCAGCGCCTGCGGCAGCCCGACCTGCTCCGCGCTCGCCGAGAGGATCGCCATTCCGGGAGTGAAGAGCGTGCCCCACGAGATCGAGGCGACGAGGGCGAGCCCCGCGATCAAGAAGGGATCCTCCGCCCACGCGAGGGCGAGCGCGACCGCGACGCCGGCCGTGAGGGCCGCCCGGACGGGCAGTAGCGCCCCGCGGCGGTCGACGAGTCGGCCTACCAGGGGCGCGACCACCATCTCGACCGCCGCGGTGGAGAAGAACAGCGTCCCGATCGCGGCCGCGCCCCAGCCGAGCCTCGAGAGGTCGAGCGTGGCGAGCACGACGAGGATGCCGAACAGGAGCGCCGGAAGCGTCATCAGCCAGAGCCCGCAGACGAAGCGGCCGTCGCGAAGCGCGCGGCGCACGGCCGCGAACGACGGCTCCTCTCCGGCGACACCCGGCTCGCGGATCCCCACGACGGCAACTCCGAGCGCGAGCAGCCCGACAGCCGTGAAGGTCGCCTCGGTCCCGACGAACGAGGCGACCGCGCCGACGACCGGCCCGAACAGGACGCCGAAGATCGCGGCGCCGAACGCCGTCCCCAGCAGCTCGCCGCGCCGGCCCCGGGGAGCCGCCGAGATGAGCCAGGCGAGCCCACCGGCCCACGCCAGCGCGCTCCCGACTCCCTGCAGGAAGCGCGCCGCCCCGAGCGTCCACACGTCCCCGGCGAACGCGAAGACGACGCTCGCGCCCGCGACCACGACGAGCCCTGCGAGCGAAACCCTCTTCGGCCCCAGCCTGGCGGCCGAGATGCCCGCCGGGACGGCGCCCGCGAGCACGCCGACGGCGTACACCGCAACGAGGACGCCTGCCGCGCCTTTCGAGAGCCCGAACTCGTCCGCGTAGTCGGGCAGGAGCGGCGTGAGCGCCGCGTAGAGCATGGTGTCCACGAAGACGATCGCGCTCACGAGCACGAGGAGGCGGCGCATGACGCGACGCTACCTGCCGCCCGCGAACCCCGTCTACGATCGGATCATGCGGCGCGAGTTCTCGGCGGGCGGGGTGGTCGTCCGCCGGATCCGGGGCGAGTGGCGCCTCGCGGCGATCCGCCCGGGCGGCAAGCCGGAGGGAACGTGGGCGCTGCCGAAGGGCCTCGTCGGGCGGGGCGAGGACCCGGCCGCGACGGCGCTCCGCGAGGTGCACGAGGAGACCGGGCTCCACGGAACGCTCGAGGGCAAGCTCGGGGACGTCCGCTACGTCTACACGTGGGCGGGCGAGCGCATCTTCAAGATCGTGAGCTTCTTTCTCGTGCGCGCGCCGCACGGACGGCTCGGCGACCTCCCGCCCGAGCAGGCGTTCGAGGTCGCCGAGACGCGCTGGCTCGCACTCGCGGAAGCGCCGCGCCTCCTCGCCTACAAGGGCGAGCGCGAGATGGCCGAGCGGGCCCTCGAGGCCCTGGCAGGCGCCGAGGCCGGGGCGTCGAAAAGCGCGTGACCCTCTATCATCCGGCCTCACCTCCGCCGTGTACGCGCTGAACTTCTACTCGCCGATGGTCGCCGACCAGCTCCGCTCCCGTCGCAAGACGGCGACGATCCGGCTGGGCGACAAGTCCCCGAAGTACAAGAAGGGGATGGTCGTCGCCGTGCTCGTCGGGACGCGCTTCGGCCCGCGGGAGAAGGTTTTCGACGCGGTGATCGACAAGATCGAGGTGAAGCCGCTGCTCGGCCTCTCGCCGCGCGAGATCGAGCACGACAACCCGGAGATCCGCAGGCCGGAGGAGATGGCGACCTTCCTCAGCCGCCTCTACAACCGCGAGGTCGGGCCGGAGGACACCGTCACGGTCATCCACTTCTCCGAGATCGTCGACCCGTCCGGGCTCGCGGCCTCGCTGCCGGGCTAGCCCTTCTTCGGCGGCTTCCGGATCGTCGCCCCGAACTGGACGGGCGGGCGGAGCTCCGCGCCGCAGTCCTCGCACTCGACCGCGAACATCGAGCTGACGCGCGCCGAGCAGGACGGGCAGCGGCTGCGGATCTCGCCGCCGCACTGCGGGCATGCGGCGGGCACGTCGGTCTCCGTCTCCGTGAAGTAGCGCTGCGCATGACCGCACGCGAGACAGAACGCGACCCAGTCGCCGAGGGTCTTGCGCCGCTCCTCGCGCAGCCAGTCGGAGGCACGTCCCATGCCCGAATCCTGCCGGAGCGCGCGCGAGGCGGGCGGGACGACGCGGCCGACCTCTTCGCGATCCGCAATCGTTAGACTCGCGGCGGGCGAATCCAGGAGGCAGAGGAACCGATGGCAGTCGCGAGAGAGGCCGAGCCGGTCGGCTCGTTGAAAGAGGTCCGCGAGGCGGGCCTCGACCGCGAGGACCTGCTCGGCGTCTACCGCAACATGCTCCTCACGCGCGGGATCGAGGAGCGCGGCCACATCCTCTACAAGCAGGGGAAGATCCCCGGCTCCTTCTACACGGGGCGCGGCAACGAGGGCGCATCGGTCGGCGTCGCGACGGCGCTGGGCCCCGAGGACGTGGGCACCCCGCTCCACCGCGACATGGGCGTCCACGTGACGCGCGGCGTCGAGCCGTGGCGGATCTTCGCGCAGTACATGGGCCGCTCGGACGGGCCGACGCGCGGCCGCGACGGGAACGTCCACATGGCCGACGCGCGCCTCGGGCTGATCGCGATGGTCAGTCACCTCCCCGCGATGCTCCCGGTGGCCGTCGGCTGCGCGCTCGCCTTCCGCATCCGCGAGGAGAAGCGCGTCGCGGTCGGGTGGTTCGGGGAGGGCGCCTCGGCGCGCGGCGACGCCCACGAGGCGATGACGTTCGCCGGCACCCGGCGGCTGCCGGTCGTGTTCGTCTGCGACAACAACCAGTGGGCGTACTCGACCCCGACGCACCTCGAGTACGCGTCCGAGACGGTCGCCGACCGCGCGCAGGCCTACGGCTTCGAGGGCGTCGTCGTCGACGGCACCGACGTCCTCGCCGTGTACCGCGAGGCGCGCCGCGCGATCGAGAAGGCGCGCGAGGGCGGCGGCCCGACGCTCGTCGAGTGCATGACCCTCCGCATGGAGGGCCACGCGGTGCACGACGACGCGTCGTACGTCCCGAAGGAGCTCTTCGAGGAGTGGGCGAAGCGCGACCCGATCGAGCGCTTCCGCACCTGGCTCCGCGAGAACGCCGACCTCACCGACGACGAGGAGGGCGAGATCGCCTCAGAGATCAAGAAGATCCTGAACGACGCGATCAAGCGCGCCGACGAGAGCCCGCTCCCCGAGGCGAAGACGGTGACGGACGGCGTCTTCGCCTCCCCCGAGGACCTCGACACCCCCCACCACAAGTAATGCCGGTCAAGACGTACCTCCAGGCGATCTCGGACGGGCTCCGGCAGGAGATGCAGCGCGACAAGCGCGTGTACGTGATCGGCGAGGACGTCGGCGTCTACGGCGGCGCGTTCAAGGTGACGAACGGCTTCCAGGCGGAGTTCGGGCCCTGGCGGGTGATCGACGCGCCGCTCGCCGAGACGGCGATCGTCGGCTCCTGCACGGGGGCGGCGATCATGGGCATGCGCCCGGTCGCGGAGATGCAGTTCGCCGACTTCGTCTCGTGCGCGTGGGACCAACTCGTGACCGTCGCGGCGAAGCAGTTCTACCGGGCCGGCACGCCCATCCCGATCGTCGTGCGCTGCCCCTCGGGCGGCGGGTTCTCCGGCGGGCCGTTCCACTCCCAGAACCCGGAGTCGAGCTTCGCGCACATCGCAGGCCTCAAGGTCGTCTGCCCGGCCACGCCGGCGGACGCGAAGGGGCTCCTGATCAGCGCGATCGAGGATCCGAACCCGGTCATCTACTTCGAGCACAAGCACCTCTACCGGCGGATCAAGGACGAGGTGCCGGACGAGCGCTACACCGTCCCGTTCGGCGAGGCCCGGATCCACCGCGAGGGCGACGACATCACCGTCGTGACGTGGGGCGCGATGGTCTACACGGCCGACGAGGCGGCGGAGAAGCTCGCCGAGGACGGCGTGTCGGTCGAGATCCTCGATCTCCGGACGGTCGTGCCGTGGGACAAGAAGGCCGTGCTCCGGTCGGTCGAGAAGACGTCCAAGGTGCTCGTCCTCCACGAGGACACGCGCACGGGAGGTTTCGGCGCCGAGATCGCGGCGACGATCACCGAGGAGGCCTTCGAGAGCCTCGACGCACCCGTGAAGCGAATCGCAGCCCCCGACACCCCGGTCCCGTTCTCGCCCCCGCTCGAGAAGGCGTTCATCCCGCAGGTGGACGACGTCCTCGCAGGGCTGAAGGACCTCGCGGAGTACTAGGAGGAGAATGGCGACCCAAACCGCCGTGGACGTCGTGATGCCCCAGATGGGCGTGTCCGTCTCCGAGGGGACGATCACGAAGTGGCTGAAGCAGCCGGGCGACACCGTCGAGGCCGACGAGGCGCTTCTCGAAATCTCGACCGACAAGGTCGACACGGAGGTTCCGAGCCCCGCGAGCGGCGTCGTCCAAAAGATCCTGTCCCAGGAGGGCGAGACGGTCGCGGTCGGCGAGACGATCGCGGTCATCGGTCCGGAGGGGGCGGAGGTCGAGTCGGCCGAGGCGCCCGCGGAGGCGCCGCCCGAGCCCGCGACAGCCGCGGCGGCCGAGGAGGCCGAGGGCGTCTCGAGCGCCGAGGGCGAGACCGCGAGCGCGGCGACGACCGAGGCCGAGCCCGCCGCGGCTGCCGCAGAGCCCGCTCCGGCCGCCGCCGAGCCCCCGGCCGCGCCGAGCGGCGACGGTGACGGGAAGGCGTTCGTCTCGCCGGTCGTCGCGCGGATCGCGTCGGAGCACGGGGTCGACGTCGCGCAGGTGCCCGGCACCGGGCGCGGCGGACGCGTGACGAAGAAGGACATCCTCGCGTTCGTCGAGTCCGGCGCGCAGGCGCAGGCCGCTCCGGCCGCACCGGCCGCGCCCGCCGAGCCGGAGGCGCCCGCGCCGACGACGCCGCAGCCCGCGGCCGCCGAGGCGCCGAAGCCCGCTCCCGCTCCGCAGCCCGCGGCCGAGCCGCAGGCGGGCGAGCAGACCGAGCCCGTCACCGCGATGCGGCGTGGGATCGCCGAGCACATGCGCCGCTCCCTCGACACGTCCGCGCACGTCACGAGCGCGATCGAGGTCGACATGTCGAAGGTCGTCGCGATCCGCGCGAAGGTCAAGAAGGAGTACCAGTCCGCCTACGGCGTGAACCCGACGTACCTCTCGTTCGTCGCCCGCGCAGCGGTCGAGACGCTCAGGGACTACCCGTGGATCAACGGGGAGCTGCGCGGCGACCAGATCGTGACGCGATCGTTCGTGAATCTCGGCTTTGCGGTCGAGCTCACGGACGGCAAGGGCCTGATCGTCCCGATCGTGAAGAACGCCGAGACGCTCAACCTGCTCGGGATGGCCAAGGCGGTCACGGACATCGCGCAGCGCGCGCGGGACAAGCAGCTCCTGCCGGACGACGTCCAGGGCGGCACGTTCACGATCACCAACCCGGGCGGCTACGGCACGTTCCACGGGACGCCGGTGATCAGCCAGCCGCAAAGCGGGATCCTCGGCACGTACGCGGTGGTCAAGCGCCCGTGGGTCGTCCAGGACGAGATGGGCCAGGACGTGATCGCGATCCGGCCGATCATGAACCTCACGCTCACGTACGACCACCGCCTCGTGGACGGCGCGTACGCCGGCCGCTTCCTCCGCGACCTCAAGCAGCGCTTGGAGTCGTGGGACGAGAGCGCGTACTAGCCCGCGAGCTCCGCGCGCGGCTCGCGGCGGCGGGCGATCCCCGGCGGGCGGCGGCGCAGCAGCGGTACATGAAGTCGGCCATGCCGTTCCACGGCGTCCGCATGCCGGAGATGCGTCGGATCGCGCGAGCGCTGTTCGCCGAGGCGTCGTTCCCGTCGCGGGACGCCTGGGTGGAGGCCGTGCTGGCGCTCTGGCGCGCCGCGCGCTTCCGGGAGGAGCGCTACGCCGCGATCGAGCTCTCGGGCGACCGGCGGTTCCGCGAGTTCCAGCGGCCGGACCTCGTGCCCGTGTACGAGGAGCTCGTCGTCACTGGGGCCTGGTGGGACCTCGTCGACCCGGTGGCCACGGGGCGGATCGGGCCGCTCGTCATCGCGTACCCGGGCGAGGCCGGCGAGGCGATGCGGGCCTGGGCACGCTCGGACGACCTCTGGAAGCGCCGCGCGGCGATCGTCTGCCAGGTGACCGCCCGGAGGCGGACGGACGTGGAGCTGCTCACGGCCTGCATCGAGCCGAGCCTCG
>JAICNY010000249.1 GCA_025930955.1 Thermoleophilia bacterium | reverse complement strand
CGGGGAGCGCGAGCGCGGCGCGAAGCTCCTCGGGCTGGCGGCCGCGGAGCTCGACGCGGCCGGGGCGCGCCGCTACCGCGACGAGGCGGAGCGCGAGCTGCGCCGCCTCGGCCGGCGGCATCACCGGCGCCGCGGGGCCGCGCGCACCGACGGCGAAGGCCTCGCCGGCCTGACGAAGCGCGAGCTCGAGGTGGCCGAGCTCGTCCGTGACCGCATGACGAACCGCGAGATCGCCGCCACCCTCTTCCTCAGCGAGAAGACGGTCGAGACGCACCTCCGGCACATCTTCGGGAAGCTCGGCGTCTCGACCCGTGCCTCCGTCGCCCGCGCGCTCGAGGCGCGCGACGCGTAGTCGTTCCTGGCAATGCCTGGTAGCGTCAACCGTCTCGTGCTGGAGTTCCGGCTCCTCGGCCCCCTCGAGGCGGTCGAGCACGGCGAGGCGGTCGCGCTCGGCAGCCGGAAGCCCCGTGCGCTCCTCGCGCGCCTCCTCCTCGACGCGAACCGGACGGTCCCGGTCGAACGCCTCGTAGACGACCTCTGGGGCGACGAGGCGCCCGGGACCGCGGCGAAGATGGTGCAGATCCACGTCTCGCAGCTCCGCAAGGCGCTCCCCGCGGAGACGCTCCGGACGCAGGCGCCCGGCTACCTCGTCGCGGTCGAGCCGGAGGCGCTCGACCTCGCCCGGTTCGCGCGGCTCCGGGCGGAGGGGCGCGCGGCGCTCGAGGCCGGCGACGCGGAGCGCGCGGCCGCGCTCCTCGCCGAGGCGCTCGAGCTCTGGCGCGGGCCGGCGCTCGCGGAGTTCACCGAGCCCTTCGCCGAGGTTGAGCGGGCGCATCTCGAGGAGCTCCGCCTCGCCTGCCGCGAGGACCGGATCGACGCGGAGCTCGCCGCCGGGCGCGCCGCCGAGGTGACCGGCGAGGTCGAGGCGCTCGCGCTTCGCCATCCCCTCCGCGAGCGGCTGCACCGGCAGCTCATCCTCGCCCTCTACCGCGCAGGCCGCCAGGCCGAGGCGCTCGAGGCGTACGACCGCTTCCGCCGGATGCTCGACGCGGAGCTCGGGCTCGAGCCCTCCCCCTCGCTCAAGCGCCTCCAGCAGCAGATCCTCACGCAGGACCCGTCGCTCGAGCCGCCCGCGACCGGCCCGGCGGCGGCGCCGTCGCGCCGCGCCCGCCGCCGCCCGGCCGGGCTCGTCGGGCGCGAGGCGGAGGCCGCGCAGCTCGAGACGCTCCTCGACGCGGCCGCGCGCGGCGAGGGGAGCACCGTGCTCGTCACGGGCCGCGCCGGGATCGGGAAGTCGCGCCTCGTCGCGGAGCTCGCCGCTCGGGCGGGCGAGCGCGGAGCGACCGTGCTCTCGGGCCGGTGCATCCAGCTCGTCGGCGTCGGGCTGCCGTACCTGCCGTTCGCCGAGGCACTGCGTCCCGTCGCGGAGTCGCCGCCGCTCGCGGAGCTCGCCGGACAGCTCCACGAGCTCGCCCGCCTCGTCCCCGAGCTCGCGGACGGCGGTTCGCCCGTGCCGCCCCCCGAGCACGGCACGGACTCGCGGCTTCGGCTGTTCCAGGAGGTCTTCCTCGCGCTCGAGCGGCTCGGGGCGGAGCGCCCGGTCGTGCTGGCGCTCGAGGACCTCCACTGGGCGGACGGGTCGACGCTCGACCTGCTCGCGTTCCTCGCGCACGGCGTCGCACGCGCGCCGGTGCTCGTCGTCGGGACGTACCGAACGGAGGAGGTCGCTCCCGGCGCGGCGCTCCAGCGCCTCGCGGCGAGCATCGTCGGCGCGCGCGCCGCGGTCTCTGTCGAGCTCGAGCCGCTCGCGGCCGACGCGGTCGCCGCGCTCGTCCGCACGGACTGCACGACGCCGCCGCCCGACGAGCTAGTCGACACGATCGTCTCCCGCTCCGAGGGCAACCCGCTCTTCGCTCAGCAGCTCGCGGCGGCGGCGG
>JAICNY010000040.1 GCA_025930955.1 Thermoleophilia bacterium | reverse complement strand
GTGCGGCACGACCCGGTCGACCGAGAGCAGGAGCTCAGGCACGCATGCGCTCCGCGAGGAGCTCCTGCGCGCAGAGCACCGACCGCTCCTTGTCCTTCACCTCGATCACGCAGTCGAGGTCGAGGTCGCCCACCTCGTCGGCGAAGCGTGCGAACGCGGCGGGGTCGAGCGTCTCCGAGTGGGCGCCGGCCCGCTTGCCCGGCTCCTGCGTCGAGAAGTGCACCTCCTGGCGGCCGTCGCCGTCGCGCCAGGTCTCGCCGGCCGCGAGGACGGCGCCGCGCACGTCGAGCTCGCCGAGCGACGGCCGGAGCGCGTGGTGGAAGACGTCGAGCACGACCGGGACGCCGATCCGCGCGGCGAGGGGCAGCACCTCCGCGAGCGACCAGCGCTCGTCGTTCTCGAGCACGAGCCGGCCGCGTGCGTCCTCCGTGAGCCGCTCGAACGCGGCGGCGAACCGCTCCGCGGCGGCGGCGCCGTCCCCGTAGATTCCGCCGCCGTGCACGACGATCTTGTGCGAGCGGTCGAGTCCGAACGCCGACAGGAGCCGCGCGTGGTAGTCGACCTCCGCGACGCTCGCCGCGACGAACCGGTCCTCGGGCGATCCGAGCACGGTGAACTGGCCGGGGTGCATCGAGAGCCGCATCCCGTCCGCGCGCATGAGCGCCCCGAGCTCGGAGAAGCGCGGCGCGAGCTCCTCCCACCAGCGGAGCTCGTTGGCCGGGTGGGAGCCGAACGGCACGGTCTCCGACGAAATCCGGAAGACGCGCACGTCGTGCTCGACGTTCCAGCGCAGGATCGCCTCGAGCGCGTCGAGGTTCGCCGCGACGAGCTCACGCAGCCGCTCGTCCGTCAGGTTGGCGAGGCGCAGCGTCCGGCTCGCGGAGGGGAGCTGCGTGTTCACGCAGGCGTATCCGACTCGCATGGGCACCGTTACGGAACCGTTACCCACCGGCGACCATCCCGTTGCCCCGCACCCGCACGATCGGCGTGACGATCGAACGATTCGGCGCCCGCGCCGGTCGAAGAGAGCAACGGACGTCGAGCGGAGGTCGAGGATGCGAAACGGAACGGGGACGGTGCTGGCGACGGTTGCGCTCGGCGCGGCGGCGCTCGCGCAACCGGCGGCGGCGACGGCGGCGACGGAGCTCCTGCAGCTCGGTTCGTCCGGCCCGGAGGTCGTCGCGCTGCACGAGCGGCTCGGCGCGCTGAGCTATCTGCGCTCGGACGCCGACGCGCCCAGCTTCACCGCCCGCACGCGTCACGCCGTGATCGCGTTCCAGATGCGCGAGCGGCTCGGCGTCGACGGCGTCGTCGGCCCGGAGACGCGGCGGGCGCTCGGTGCGGCCGCCCGCCCGCGCCCGCTGCTCTCCGGGCCCGGACGGCGCATCGAGGTCTGGCGCGGCCGCCAGCTCGCCGTCCTCGTCCGCGACGGGCGCGTCGTCCGCACCCTCCACGTCTCGAGCGGCGCGGCCGGCTACACGACGCCGGCGGGCAGGTTCTCCGTCTTTCGGCGGGAGCAGCTCTCGTGGTCGGTGCCGTACGGCGTGTGGCTCCCGTGGGCGGCGTACTTCAACGGCGGGATCGCGATCCACGGCCACGCCCAGGTGCCCACCTACCCGGCGAGCCACGGCTGCGTGCGCGTCCCGACGCCGTTCGCGCGAGCCGTCTATCGCTTCGCGACGCTCGGGACACGCGTGGACGTGGTCGCATGACGGCCGTGCGCGAGGTCACGCTCGTCCCGGCGCTCAAGGCCGGCGCGTGGAGCGCGCGGCGTCACGCACACACGCTCGACGAGGACCTCCTGCCCGAGGAGTGCCCGTTCGGCGGGCCGTCGGCGCAGTGGGTCTGGGAGGGGCTGCGCGAGCTGCAGGCCGAGTACCGCGACCGCGAGCCCGGCTGGGGCGACGTCCCGGGCGAGTTCGAGCGGCTGGCCCGGGGGCTGCACGCGCTCCTGCGGCTGGCCTAGGGCAGGTCGAGCGGCCCGGTGAGGTAGCGCTGGAGGTTCGGCGCGATCGCGGCGACGACCGCGTCGGGCGGCTGCGAGGCGAGCGGCTCGATCCCGACGATGTACCGCGCCATCGCGAGGCCGACCAGCTGCGAGCCGACGAGGCTCGCCCGCAAACCGGCGTCGTCCACGTCGAGCTCGGCGACGATCCGGCCGATCACCTCGCGGCCGATCAGCGCCCGAACGAGCCGAGCCGCCTCCGGCTCCGAGGCGGCCGCGCGCACGAGGCCGGTCACCCGTCGGCGGCCTTCCGGATTCTCGACCACGCCGACGAAGAAGCGCGCGAGGCGCTCCCCGATCTCCTCGCGCGGGCCGGCGAAGATCGCAGGGACGGCGACGGCCGGGTCGAACGGCAGCTCGACGACCGCGAAGAAGAGCCCCTGCTTCGTGCCGAAGTAGTGCGCGACGAGCTTCGGGTCGACGCCCGCCGCCGCGGCGACCGCGCGCAGGGAGGTCCGGTCGTAGCCCTGCTCCGAGAAGAGCCGTGCGGCCGCGGCGCGGATCGCCTCGCGCGTTCCCGACTCGCCGGGCCGGCGTCCGCTAGGCCGGGCCATCGGCTTGACACGTCGGCGTCGCGCGTGGTAATTCTTCGCGTAAGGAATTCATCGCATGACGAATTATACGGAACTCGACCACAGCATCCAGGCCCGGGACCTCGAGGTCGTCCGGGGCGGGAACCGCGTTCTCGACGCGATCACGCTCGGGATCCGCCCGGGGATCGTCACCGGGCTGCTCGGCCCGAGCGGTTCCGGCAAGACGACGCTCATGCGCTCGATCGTCGGCGTCCAGATCGTCGCGGGCGGCGAGGTCACGGTGCTCGGGCGCCCCGCGGGGGATCCGGCGCTCCGGCACCGGCTCGGCTACGTCACGCAGGCGCCCTCCGTCTACGCCGACCTGAGCGTCCGCGACAACCTCGAGTACTTCGCGCGCGTCCTCGGCGCGCCGCTCGCCCGCGTGGACGAGACGGTCGCCGCCGTCGGGCTCGCCGGTCACGCCGAGCAGGTCGTGCGGACGCTCTCCGGCGGGGAGCGGTCGCGCGCGTCGCTCGCCGTCGCGCTCCTGAACGATCCCGAGATCCTCGTTCTCGACGAGCCGACCGTCGGACTCGACCCCGTGCTGCGCGCCGACCTCTGGCGCCAGTTCCACGGGCTCGCCGACCGGGGGAAGACCGTGCTCGTCTCGACGCACGTGATGGACGAGGCCGAGCGCTGCGACGAGCTCGTCCTCATCCGGGAGGGCCGGATCGTGGCGGACGGGCCGCCCGCCGAGCTGCTCGCGCGGACGGACGCGGAGAACCTCGAGGCGGCGTTCCTCGCGCTCGCGGAGGGTCCTGCGTGAGCCCGCGCGCGACCCTCGCCACGGCGCGCCGCGTGCTCGCGCAGCTCGTCCGGGATCACCGGACGCTCGCCATGATCGTCGTCGTCCCGCCCGCGCTGATCGCGCTGCTCGAGTGGGTCTTCAGCGAGCAGCCGGGCCGCTTCGCCCGCGTCGGCCCGCCGCTCGTCGGGATGTTCCCGCTCATCATCATGTTCCTGCTCACCTCGATCGCGATGCTGCGCGAGCGGACGAGCGGGACGCTCGAGCGGCTCATGTCGATGCCGATCGCGAAGCTCGACCTCCTGCTCGGCTACGGCCTCGCGTTCGCGCTCGTCGGCGCGGTGCAGGCGACGGTCACGGCGACCGTCGCGTTCTGGCTCCTCGGTCTCGAGACGGCTGGGCCGGTCTGGGCGGTCGTCCTGCTCGCGATCGGGAACGCGCTCCTCGGGATGTCGCTCGGCCTCTTCCTCTCCGCCTTCGCGACGAGCGAGTTCCAGGCGGTGCAGTTCATGCCGGCGGTGATCATCCCGCAGCTCCTGCTCGCGGGGCTCTTCGTCCCGCGCGACGCGATGCCGGCCGCGCTCGAGCGGATCTCGGACTTCCTGCCCTTCACGTACGCGTTCGACGGGCTCGTGCGCGTGGCCGCCGACGACATCGGCGGGCGGCTCTGGCTCGACGTCGCGGTCGTGACCGGCTGCATCGTGCTCGCCCTCGTCCTCGGCGCGACGACCCTCCGCCGCAGGACGGCGTAGCTACACGCCGCGCGGCGACGCGTCCTGGACGCCGACGCGGAGCACGTCGCGCACGGACACGATCCCGACGAGCGCGTCGCCGTCGACGACCGGCAGGTGCCTGAAGCCGCCCTGGTGCATGAGCGCGAGCGCCTCCTCGGCGGTCGCCGACGGCTCGACGGTTTCCGGGCCGCGCGTCATCCACTGCGAGACGAGCGCGTCGGGGTCGAGCCCGTTTCCGACCGCGCGGAGGACGTCCCGCTCCGTCAGGATCCCGGCGAGCCGCTCGCCCTCGAGCACGAGGATCGCACCGACGCGCCGCCCGACCATCCGCTTCGCCGCGTCTCGCAGCCGCTCCTCCGGCGCCGCGGTGAGGAGGTTGCGGCTCATGATCCGCTCGACGGTCTCCATCGGTTGATCCTAACCGGGAAGCGGCGGGGTGCGGATACCCGCACCCTCACTCTCGGACCAGCCGCATTCCGGCATAGACCTGGCGGCGGCATCGTTAGTGGTCGGTAACCAAACGCCCCAAGGAGACCTTGCATGCAAGACACCGCACTCGATCCGCGCCGCTGGAAGGCGCTCGCCGTGCTCGGGATCGCCTACCTCATGGTGGTGCTCGACGTCTCCATCGTGAACGTCGCGCTCCCCTCGATCCAGACGGATCTCAACTTCACGCCGGAGAACCTCCAGTGGGTGGTCTCCGGGTACGCGCTCACGTTCGGAGGGTTCCTCCTCCTCGGAGGGCGCATGGGCGACCTGCTCGGCCGCAGGACGCTCTTCATGGTCGGCCTCGCCCTCTTCTTCGTCACGTCGCTCTGGGCCGGGCTCGCCACCTCGGACACGATGCTGATCATCGCCCGGCTCGCCCAGGGCGCAGCCGGCGCGATCCTCGCTCCGTCCGTGTTCTCGATCACGTCCGTGACCTTCGCGGAGGGCCCCGAACGGAACAAGGCGCTCGGCATCCTCGGCGGCATCGCCGGCGCGGGCGCCGCGATCGGCGTGCTGCTCGGCGGCGTCCTCACCTCGTACATCTCCTGGGAGTGGATCTTCTTCGTGAACCTCCCGATCGCGGCCGGCGCGCTCGTGCTCGTCCCGCGCTACGTCCGAGAGAGCCGCGCGGACGGGATGGCCCGGCACTTCGACGCGTGGGGCGCGGTCACGGTGACCGGCAGCCTCATGTTCCTCGTCTACGGCCTCACGCAGTCGACGACGAACGGCTGGACCTCCTGGCAGACCATCGGCTCGCTCGTCGCGTGGGCGGTCCTCTCGGTCGTGTTCCTCGCGATCGAGCAGCGCTCGCACTCGCCGCTCGTCCGGCTCGGAATCTTCCGCCGACGGACGCTCACGGGGGCGAACGTGATCGGGTTCCTGCTCGGGACGATGATCTTCGGGATGTTCTTCCTGCTCTCGCTCTACATGCAGCAGGTCCTGGGCTTCTCCGCGATGGAGACCGGCGTCGGCTACCTCGCGGTCGCGCTCACCGCGGTCGTTTCGGCCGGGATCTCGCAGAGCTTCGTCACGAAGCTCGGCGTCAAGCCGGTGCTCACCTTCGGGATGGGCCTCCTGCTCGCCGGCCTCCTGTACTTCACGCAGGTCTCGGTCAACGGCACGTACGCGGGCGACCTCCTGCCCGGGTTCCTGCTGATCGGCGTCGGGATGGGCTTCTCGTTCGTGCCGATCTCGATCGCGGCGCTCGCCGGGGTCGAGGGGCCGGAGGCGGGGCTCGCGTCCGGGCTCATCAACACGAGCCAGCAGATCGGCGGGGCGCTCGGTCTCGCGATCCTCGCCACCGTGGCGACGACGCGGACGGACAACCAGCTCGCGGCCGGCACCGCTCCGCCCGAGGCCCTGACGAACGGCTTCACGCTCGCGTTCTGGGTCGCGGCCGGGTTCGCGGTCGTCTCGCTCGTGACCACGCTCGTGGTGCTGCGGCGCCGCGACCTCGCCGCCGCTCCGGCCGGCGAGCCGGTCCCGGTCGGCGCCTAGCGCCCAGTCGCTCACTCGCTCACGCGAAGCGGGGCGGCCGGCATCTCCCGGCCGCCCCGCTTTATCGTGGTCCCGTGGAGGTCGACCGCGACCGGGCGGTGCTCGCGGCGTTCGTCGGCGTCTCGGTCCTCGGCGGTGGCAACGCGGTCGGGATCCGGTTCTCGAACCGCGAGCTCGACCCGCTCTGGGGAGCCGGCGTGCGGTTCGCCCTCGCCGGGCTGCTGCTCCTCGCGGCCGTCGCAGTGCTCGGGTTAGGGCTCCCGCGCGGGCGCGCGCTCGCGGGGGCGGCGGTGTTCGGCGCGCTCAACTTCGGGCTCGGGTTCGCGCTCGCCTACTACGCGCTCGTACGGCTGCACGCCGGGTTCGGCCAGATCATCCTCGCGATCGTGCCGCTC
This sequence comes from Thermoleophilia bacterium, assembly GCA_025930955.1. Classification (GTDB taxonomy): domain Bacteria; phylum Actinomycetota; class Thermoleophilia; order Gaiellales; family Gaiellaceae; genus JAICNY01. The sequence goes on along the minus strand of JAICNY010000040.1, from coordinate 11,907 downwards.
CTGACACTCCTCCTCGCGGTCGCGTGGCGACAGGAGCGGTTTCGTGCGGCGTCGGCGCTCGGCGCGCTCCTCGCGCTCGCGGGCGTCGCGGTCATGTCACGCGGGCCGCTGCGCGAGACCGTGCCCGCGGCCTCGCTCCTCGCGGCGCTCGGGAGCGCGCTCTGCGTCGCCCAGGCGACAGTCCTCGTGCGGCGGTTCCCGCCCTTGCACCCCGTCGTCATCAACGCGGTCGGGATGACCGTCGGAGCGGCGATCCTCATCGCCGGCGCGCTCACCGCGGGGGAGTCGCTCGCGCTGCCGGAGCGCGGGGAGACCTGGGCCGCGATCGCCTACCTCGTCGTCGTGGGCTCTGGCGTCGTCTTCGTCCTCTTCCTGTTCGTGATCGGACGATGGGGCGCGTCGCGGGCGGCGTACACGTTCGTCCTCATCCCCGTGTCGACGGTGGCGCTCTCCGCGTGGCTCGACGCGGAGCCGGTCGGGCTCCCGCTCGTCTTCGGCGGGATCCTCGTGGTCGTCGGGGTGTACCTCGGCGTGCTCCGGCCGGCGGTTTGAGCCGGGGCGCCGGGCGGGACGAGCGTCCCGCCCGGCGCGGATAGGGCTACGAGAACGCGACGAGCAGTTCGGCGCAGGCGCGCTCGCAGTGGCGGCACGCCTCGGCGCACACGCGGCAGTGCTCGTGGTGGCCGGCGTGCCGCTCGCACTCGTCGGCGCAGATCCGGCACGCTTGGGCGCAGGCATCGAGCGCGGCGCGCGTCATCCCGGCGTCGTACTCCGTCTGGCGGCTCAGGATCCGGCCGGTCGCGATGCAGACGTCGGCGCAGTCCTGGCAGAGGCGGATGCAGCGACGCACCATCGCCACGTCCTCCTCGCCGAGGCAGGCGTCGGCGCACGCGGTGCAGCTCTGCGCGCAGTCGTAACAGGCCTCGATGCAGCCGAGGAGCTTTGCGTTGTCGAGATCCGCACCGATGGGATGGGTCTCGAGCATCGCTTGTGCGTGGGTCATCCTGGTCTCCCTTCGTCGTCCACCCTTCGCGCCTTCCCACCGCGCCGGTTGCTACTCCCCTCCGCTGAAGAGCGTGAGCTGAAGGCCCGCCGGGCCTTCGAGCCTGGAGTTCAGCGAGCCCCACGGCGTCGGTCTCGGCTCGGCGAGCACGGTCGCGCCCGCCTCCTCCAGGCGGCGCGTCTCGGCGGTCGAGTCGTCCACGCGAAGCGCGACCCGGACATGCCCGGCGGCGCGACGGCCGACCTCGAGCTCGTCGATCCACGCGGCGTGCTGCGGGTCGGTCAGCTCGAGCGTCGCCCGGCCCGCGTCGAGGATCGCCACGCGGCCCTCCTCGTCCGAGATCGCCTCGACCTCGGGCATCCCGAGGACGTCCCGGTAGAAGCGCAGCGCCTCCTCGTAGTCCTCGGCCGTCACGACGAGCCGAAGCTCCTGCACCCGGTGCTGTCCCATTCGGCCTCCTTCCGCGATCATGCGGCGATGGCTGGTAGCGACGACGCCCCGATTCTGCCGTTCGCCTCGCGCGTCGAGTGGGAGGCGTGGCTCGAGGAGCACCACGGCAGCGAGGACGCCGTCTGGGTGAAGTTCGCGAAGAAGGCGTCCGGGCTGCCGACGGTGACGTACGACGAGGCGGTCGAGGTCGCGCTCTGCTTCGGCTGGATCGACGGGCTCGTGCGCCGGCTCGACGACGACTTCTACCTCCAGCGTTTCACGCCCAGGCGCAAGCGGAGCAAGTGGTCGCAGGTCAACCGCGACAAGGCGCTCGCGCTCATCGAGCGCGGCGAGATGCGGTCCGCCGGGCTCGCCGAGGTCGAGCGCGCGCAGGCGGACGGACGCTGGGAGGCCGCGTACGGCTCGCCGACGACGATGGAGGTGCCGGACGACCTCCGCGCCGCGCTCGCCGCGACGCCGGGCGCGGCCGAGGCGTTTGAGGGGATGCGCCGCCAGGACCGCTACGCGGCGCTCTACGGGATCCACGACGCGAAGCGGCCGGAGACGCGGGAGCGGCGGATCGCCAAGCTTCTCGAGTCCCTCGTCCCGCGCAGGTGACGGCCGCCGTGCGCCTGCTCGTCGTCGCGTTCTTCTTCCCCCCGGCCGGCGGCGGGGGCGTCCAGCGGACGCTCAAGTTCTGCAAGTACCTGCCCGAGAGCGGGATCGACGTGCACGTGCTGGCGCCGGACGACCCGAAGTGGCTCGTGCGCGACGAGGGGCTCCTCGAGGCGATCCCGCCCGAGACGACGGTGCACCGCGCGCCGTTCCGCGGGCCGGCGGCGGTGCTCCGCTCGGAGGCGATCCGTGAGCGCCGGGGCCTCGCGCGCGTCGCCGCCGAGGCGCGGCTCCTGCCCATGCGGCTCCTCCCAGACCGCGCGTCGACGTGGGCGCCGTCGGCGGCGCGCGCCGCCCTCCGGATCGTCCGGCGCGAGCGGATCGACGTCTTGCTCACGACCTCGCCGCCAAACTCGATGCACGCGGTCGGGGCGTTCGCCGGGTCGCGCGCCGGGGTTCCCTGGGTCGCGGACTTCCGCGACCCGTGGCTCGCGAGCGCGTTCCGAGGGGAGCGCGGGCCGCACGTCCGTGCGAAGCGGGCGGCCGAGACGCGGCTCGCCCGCGCCGTCGTCCGCCGCGCGGCCGCACTCACGTGCGTGACGCAGACGATCGCCGACGAGCTCGCCCGCTTCGATCCCGCCGCGCCCGCGCGGACGACGGTGATCGGGAACGGCGCCGACCTCGACGACTTCACCGCCTTCGAGCACCGGCGGAACGAGCGCTTCACGCTCGTCCATGCCGGATCGTTCATCGGCAGCCGCTCGCTCGAGCCCGTCCTCACCGCGGTCAGGGAGCTCGAGGCGCGGCGCCCCGAGCTGCGCGGGGCGATCCGCGTCCGCTTCGTCGGCGACCTGCGCGAGGCCGACCGGGCGCGCGCCGCCGCGCTCGCCGTCCCGCACGCCTGGGAGGAGACGGGCCACCTCACCTACTCGGAGGCGCTCCGTGCGCAGCGGGAGGCGGACGCGCTCCTGCTGCTCATCCCGCACGCGTCGGGGCACGGCCCGGCGATCGTGTCGGGGAAGGTCTTCGAGTACGTCGCGGCGCGTCGGCCGATCCTCGCCGTCGTCCCGCCCGGCGGCGCCGCGGCGGCGCTCGTGCGCGGGCTCGGCGGCGGCCCGGTCGCCGATCCGGCCGACGTCGCCGGGATCGCGGCGGCGCTGGAGGGGCTCGTGGACGAGTGGCGCGCGGGAGGTCTGCCCGACCGGGACTACCCGGCGAGTGAGCTCGCGGCGATCTCCCGACGGGAGCGCGCGCGGGAGCTCGCGGCGGTGCTCGAGCGGGTCACGCGCGCAGGCGACGCTTGACGGAGCGCGCGGCCGCCCGCGCGATGAAGCGCGCGTGCGCGAGAGCGATCCCCGGCTCGTCGTGGGCGAGGAGCGGGTCGTGAGACGGCGGCGGCGCGGCCACGGGCACGCGACTCGCCTTGAAGGTGATCGTCCAGCGTCCGTGGCCCTTTCCGTTCGAGGGCGGCTCGACCGGCGCGTCCGTCAGTTGCCCGTACGCGACGAGCGGGAAGTTCACGCCGGACTCGGTCGCGAGCGAGTGAGCTCCAAGAGGCGCGAGCTGACCTTCACCGCTACGTGCGGGCGAGGCCCGGCTCGAGCACCGGGTCGAAGACCTGCTCGCCCTCGCCGATCCGGCGGACGGCCTCGGCGAACTGGTCGAGGTCCGCGACGCGGTCCTTCAGGAGGTAGCCGACTCCGCCGCCCAGCTCGCGGAGCTCGGTCGCGTATGCCGGCTCGAGGCTCTGGGAGAGGAGCAGGACGCCCGTCTCGGGGAACCGCTCCCGGATCTCCTTCGCGGCCTGGAGGCCTTCGTCGCTGCAGTCGGGCGGCATGCGGAGGTCGACGACGGCGACCTCGGGCCCGTTCACCTCGACGTCGATCAGGAGCTGCTCGGCCGTTCCGGCCTGCGACGCGATCTCCATCCCGGCGTCGACGAGGACGCGGGCGATGCCCTCGCGGACGAGGACCGAGTCGTCGGCGAGCGCCACGCGGAGACCGCGCCGGGTCGCTCCGCGCAGGCACGGGAACTCGGAACGCAGGCCGTGCGCTTCGAGCTGGAAGATCCGCTCGTACGTCTGGAGGCCGGGGAGCGCGTGCTCGCCGAGGTCGCGCAACGGGGCGTCGACGAGCGCGGCCGTGTCGGCGGAGAGGAGCACCTGGCCGCCGTGGGCCGCGTCCGCGATCCGGCTCGCGCGGTGGACGTCGAGGCCGACCAGATGGCCGTCGTCCTCCCACGCGACGCCGGTGTGGAGGCCCATGCGCACGCGCACCTCGCCTCCTGTCGGCCAGTCGTGCTCGGCCAGGGCGCGCTGCGCGGCGAGCGCGGCCGCGACCGCGTGCTGAGGCTCGTCGAAGACGGCGAAGGACTCGTCGGCGCGCGCCTCGAGCACGCGACCGCCCGCGCGCGCGACCGCGTCGCAGATCAGCGTGCGGGAGTCGGCGAGCACATCCGCGAACCGGTCGTTCCCGAGCGCGCAGACGATGCCGGTCGAGCCCTCCACGTCCGTGAAGAGGAAGGTCAGGTCTTTCGTTGTCATCGCCCTGGAAGCATCTTCCGCCGCGGGCGCCGCGGCCAGGGCGCCAGCGCGAGGGCGACGGTACGGGTAGCCGTACTTCCCGCATCGCCGCCGCGGAGTTACTCGCGCGCGCTTAGCGGGTCGCACGCCGTAAGGGGGTCAGACCCTGCACTGGTTCGCATACGAATCCGTGTCGACTTCGTAACGTCCCTGCTCGGAGCGGGCTTCTCGAGACGCGGAAACCGTCACGGAGGTGTGACGGGGCCGCGTTCACGGGGTCAGACCCCGAGTCGGGAGCCGCACAGGTCGCACCGACGCCGTAATGTCCCTGCAAATCGGCTCTTTTTTCGGCGCAAAGGATGTGCCGCGAGTCGCACGCGGCCCGGGTTTACGGGGTCAGACCCCGGGGCGGGAGCCTCGCCCGCCCGTCAGGGGAAGGAGCAGCTGCCGGGCATCCGCACGATTCTCCGCCTCGCCGTCGCGGCGGCAACGGCGATCGTGCTCGCCGCGCAACCGGGCTCGGGCTCGCGCCCGTCGGGCACCGTCTTGCCGCTCTGGCGCATCCGCGAGCGGGGAAGCGCGCTAGCCGGCCGCCTCGTCCGACACGACCGCCCGCTCGTCCGCCTCGTCGCGCAGCACGGTGTCGACATACGAGCGCACGGCCTCGTCGAAGTCGACCTCGTGCCCCGCCCGCTCGGAGAGGTGCCAACGGTGCTCGAGCAGCTCGTGGAAGACCTCGGCGGCGTCCCGCTTCCCGTGCAGCTCCCGCGGGATCGAGGCGACGGTCGGCTCGAAGACCTCGGCGAGCCAGCGCCCGGCCGCGGCCGGCTCGGAGACGAACCGCTCGCCGCGCTCCTCGAGCGCCCGGCGGAACGAGGCGATGTCCGCGAGCAGCCGCCGCGCCTGGTTCTCCTGCGCCGAGAGGCCGGTCAGCCGCGCGAGCAGCCGCCGGTGGTGACCCGGCTCGACGACGCCCGGCTCGAGGTGGAGCCGGTAGCCGTGCTCGTCCGAGACGATCTCGACCTCCTCCGCGTCGAAGCCGAGCTCGTTCAGCCGCCGGAGCCGCTCCTCGAGCCGGTGGCGCTCGTGCCGCGCGAAGACCTCCTCGGCGGTCAGGTCGCTCCAGAGCCGCTCGTAGCGAGCCCGGACGTCGGCGACGATGTCCGCCGGGTCCGGTGCCGGCGTGACCGTCTCGCCCGCCTGCGCCTCGAGGTCGAGGAGCTCGCCGAAGATGTTCTCCTCCGCGATCTGGAGGTCGTACGCGCGCTGTCCGTCCGTGAGCCGCGCGTGGTGCTCGCACGTCTCGGCGTCGACGAGCGCCGCCGCAAGCGCGCCCGCGTCGCGCCGAAAGAGCGTGTTCGAGAGCGAGCAGTCCCCCCAGAAGAACCCTGCGAGGTGAAGCCGGACGAGCAGCCCGGCGAACGCGTCGAGCAGCCGGTCGAGCAGCTCCGGGAGCGGCCGGCGCGCGATCATGACGCGCAGGGGGAGCGAGAACTCGAGGTAGCGCGTGACGACGATGTCCGCGAGCGGCTCGCCGTCCGCCGTCTCGCGCTCGCGGACGGCGCCGACGCCCTCGACCGCCGGCACCCCCTCCGCGGCGAGGCGGCGCAGCAGCCGGTACTCGCGCTCGGCGAGCGGCGCCTGGAGCTCCTTCAGCGCGAAGAGCGCGCCCCCGCGGTCGACGAAGCGCACGACGTGGCGGCCGAGCCCGCGTGTCGCTTGCACCAGCAGCTCGGACGGCCATTCCTCGAGCGGCGACTCCCAGGGCAGGTCGAGGAACTCGGCGGGCCCCACCGACGGAATCATCTGGATCCTCGTGCGCGCCTCCTCGGCCTCGGGAACGGGCGTCACGCTACCCCGCTTCCGGGCAATCCGTCAGACTCGGGCCGTATGAGCACCGCCGCGCTTCCGGACTCGGCCGCCGCGCGGGCTAACGTCGAGCCGTTCGTGCACCGGACGCCGCTCCTCACCTCCCGCTCGCTCGATGCCGAGACGGGGCTCGAGGTGCGCCTGAAGGCCGAGATGCTTCAGCGCACGGGCGCGTACAAGATCCGCGGCGCGCTGAACAAGCTCTCGCTTCTCTCGGACGAGGAACGGGCGCGCGGGGTCGTCTGCTCGTCGGCCGGAAACCACGCGCAGGGCGTCGCGCTCGCGGCGCAGATGCTCGGGATCCGCGCGGTCGTCTGCATGGCGGCAAACGCGACCCCGTCCAAGGTCGCCGCGACGCGCGGGTACGGCGCGGAGGTCGTCCAGCACGGCGAGATTTGGGACGAGGCGGACGAGAAGGCGCGGGAGCTCGTCGAGCGGGAAGGGCTCGTCTATGTGCACCCGTTCGACGACCTCGAACTGATCGCCGGCCAGGGAACCCTGGGCCTGGAGATCCTCGAGGACTGGCCCGAGGTGGAGGTGGTCGTCGTCCCGATCGGCGGCGGCGGCCTGATCTCCGGCGTCGCGGCCGCAGTGAAGCGCGCGCGGCCCGAGGTGCGGGTCGTCGGGGTCGAGTCCTCGGACGGCCCGGCGATGAAGGCGTCGCTCGACGCCGGCGAGCTTGTAACGCTCGAGCGCTGCGACACGATCATCGACGGCCTTCGCGTGAAGACCGTAGGGCGGAACACCTTCGAGCTCGTGCGCCGCTTCGTGGACGAGGTCGTCACCGTCCCGGACGCCGTCATCTTCGCGAACGTCCTCTGGACCATGAGCCGCCTGAAGCTCGTCGTCGAGGGCGCGGCCGCCGCGCCGGTGGCCGCCCTCCGCTCGGGCGCGCTCCCGCTTCCTCCCGGGACGAAGGTCGCCCTCGTCCTCTCCGGCGGGAACCTCGACCTGTCCCGGCTCGACGGGCTCCACTGGAATTAGTCCGCCCGTTCCTGTAGAAACCCCGGGCCGTGTCGCTCTACGAGATCCTGCTGTTCGGGCACATCACGACCGCGATCCTCTGGGTCGGGGCGGGGGTCTCGCTCGTCGTCGTCGCGCTGCTCGCGGAGCGGAAGGACGACGACGGCGGCCTGCGCACCTCGCTCGACGTCGCGAACCGGCTCGGGAACGTCTACTTCCTCCCGATCTCGGCGCTCGTGATCGTGTTCGGGATCGGGCTCGTCGCCGAGAGCGACGCCTGGTCGTTCTCGCAGCTCTGGATCGTGCTCGGGCTCGTCGGGTACGCGCTCACGTTCCTCACCGGCCTCCTCGTGATCAAGCCGCGCGCGGAGCGGATCGGGAAGCTGATCGAGGCGGCGCGCGGGGAGATGACGCCCGAGGCGCTCTTCGAGGGTCGCAAGCTCCTCACGCTCGCCCGGATCGACTACATCGTGCTCTTGCTCGTCGTCCTCGACATGGTCGTGAAGCCGACCGGCGACGACGTCGCGCTGCTCGTCGTGATGGCGGCGATTCTCGTCGCCGGCGTCGCCTACGTCCTCTGGCGCGCGCGCTCGCTCACGCCGCCCGCGGCTGCGACGACCTAGTCAGCCCGCTCCGCCCGGCGCCAGTGGGCGAGGAGCGAGGCCGCGAGCCGCTCCGGCTCGGCGCGGTGCGGCGGGTCGAAGTGGTGGCGTTCCTCGAAGACCTCCTCCGTGAAGTCGGGGAAGAGGTGGGCGAGGCGGGCCGACTGCTCGCCGTAGAGCTCGGGGCGGGAGCGGCCGCCGAGCGCGTGGTAGACGGGCCGGTCGAAGCGGCGCAGCGACGCCGCGGACAGCTCGCCCGTGCGAAACGCGAGGGTCAGCGCGGCGATCGCGGCCGGGCGCGTCGCCATCCACGGCGGCGGCGGGTTCGGCGGCGGCGGCGGCTCGACGCCGGGCCGGAGTTGCAGGCGGGCGAAGGTCGCTAGGAACTCCCGGGGCTCGAGGCGGTCGAGCGCGTCGAACTCGGCGCGCGCCTTCGCCTCCGTCTCGCTCAGCCCGCCGTTCCCCGTCCAGGCGGGCTCGAGGAGGCCGAGGCTCAGGAGCCGCTCCGGCCGCGAGGCCGCAAGCGACGCCGCGACCGCCCCGCCGCCCGAGTAGCCGACGAGGTGGAACCGCTCCCAGCCGGCGTCGTCGGCCGCGCGCAGGACGCCGTCGACCTCCACCTCGAGCGAGTAGCCCGGAGGCGGCTCCGGTCCGGCGTAGACCTCGAGCTCCTTCGGACGCGCGTCGACATCCGGCCCGAGCGCCGGCACGAGCCGCTCGTAGGCAACGGCGGCCGGCGTGACGATCCCCGGCAGGAGCAGCGCCCGCACGCGGGCCAGCCTATGCCATGCTCCGCGCGATGCCGTACGACGAGGGCCTGGCCGAGCGGGTGCGCGAGCTGCTGGAGGAGCGCCCGGATCTGACCGAGCGGAAGATGTTCGGCGGGATCGGCTTCATGCTCGGCGGGAACATGTGCTGCGGCGTGCTCGGAGACGAGCTCGTCGTGCGCCTCGCCGCGGAGGACGGCGAGGCCGCGCTCGCCGAGCCGCACGTGCGGCCGTTCGACTTCACCGGCCGGCCGATGAAGGGCTTCGTCCTCGTCGGCCCGGCCGCGACGGAGACGGAGGAAGGCCTCGACGCGTGGGTCGCGCGCGCCGAGGCCTTCGTCTCCTCGCTGCCTCCGAAATAGCGACGGGCCCGGCGCGCGCCGGGCCCGTCAGCCCCTGAGCTTCGGTGACTTCCTAGGTCGTCAGCGGGCGGGCGGCCGTCCCGGAGGCGGCTGCCGCCGCCTCGCGGTGGCGGAGCGCGCCGCCCAGGGCGAGGACGAGGAAGCCGATTCCGCTCAAGAGGAGCGCGACCCCGACGACGATGCCGAAGAGCGCGAGCTGCTCGGCCATGTAGCTCATGTTGAGCGCCGTCGAGAGCGCGGTCTCGGTCACCCAGACGTTGCGCAGGCCGTTCTCGACCGGCTGGCCGTTCTCGTCCTTGGCCGCCGCGGCCTCGTCGCTCGTCGGGTTGCCGTCTTCGTCGAGGAAGCGGCCCATCTCTGCGTACGTCTGGCCGCCCGTGATCTCGAGCGTGTGGGCCCGCATGACGTCGGCGAAGGCCTTGGCCTCGGAGCCGGTGTCGACCTTCTGGCCCGGAATGGTCGAGTCGGGAGTCCCGACGATGTTCTCGCGGGCGAGGCTGTCGCGAACCTCGGTCCGCCCGTTGTAGCCCATCACGATCGCGGCGATCCCGAACGCGATGAGGATGACGCCGGCGGCGATCCCGCCGATCTCGAGAATCTTGCGCTTGCTGGTCATGTCACTCGCCCTTTCACTCGCTTGACGAGTCGCAGCTTCGTCGCGGACGGGCTCAGCGCAATCGGGGCGGACGCCGAAAAGCGGTGCGGCTCGACCGCCGACCGGCCTGCGGCTTTTCCGCAGGCAACGCGCGCTACTAGCGCTCGAAGCGGTAGCCCATGCCGCGAACGCTCGCGATGCGCCGCTTCCCGAGCTTCTTGCGCAGGTAGCCGACGTACACGTCCACGACGTTCGAGCCCGGGTCGAAGTCGTAGCCCCAGACCTGGCTCAGGAGCTGCTCCCGGCTCAGAACCTGGCCGGGATGGCGGAAGAACACCTCGGCGAGCGCGAACTCGCGTGCGCTCAGGTCGAACGTCGCGCCGTCCACGATCGCCTGGCGCGTGCGCAGGTCCAGGGCCACGTCGCCGGCCTCGAGCACCGTCGGCTCGGCCGGACGGCTCCCGCGCAGGCGCAGGCGCACGCGCGCGAGCAGCTCCTCGAAGCGGAAGGGCTTCGTGATGTAGTCGTCCGCGCCGCCCTCGAGCCCCGCGACGGTGTCCCCGACGCTGTCGCGCGCGGTCAGGATCACGACCGGGAGCGCGGGGCGCTTCTGCCGAAGCTCCTCGAGCACCTGGAAGCCGTCGATCCCCGGGAGCCCGATGTCGAGGATCACGAGGTCGTATTCCCCCGCGCGGACGAGCCCGAGCGCCGACTCGCCGTCGCCCGCGACGCGCGTCGCGAAGCCGTTCGCCTTGAGGCCCTTCTCCACGAACGACGCGATCCGGGTCTCGTCCTCGACGATCAGGATCCTGCTCATGCGATCTCCTCCTCGTGCGGCTGGTCGACGGGGACGACGACGGCGAAGGTCGAGCCGATCCCGGGGATGCTCGCGACCTCGACGCGGCCGTGGTGGCGCTCGGCGATCGCGCGGACGATCGTGAGGCCGAGCCCCGACCCCTCGCGCCCGGCCGACTCGCCGCGGCGGAAGCGGGAGAAGATCGTCTTCTGCTCCTCCGAATCGATGCCGGGCCCCTGGTCGCGCACCCAGAATCGCGCCTCGCCGTTCTCGACCTGCGAGCCGAGCGCGATCGTGCCGCCCGCGTGGCGCACCGCGTTCTGCGCGAGCTGGAGCACCGCCTGCGTGAGCCGCTGCCCGTCCGCGACGATCACGCCGCGCCCCCGGCTCTCGAGGATCCACTCGGCCGACTCGAGCGGCGCGACCTTCGCGTAGATCGCATCCGTCAGGTCGCCCACGTCGACCGTCTCGAGCTTCAGGAAGCCGGGCCGCTCGTGCTTCGCGAGCACGAGGAGGTCCTCGACGATCCGCGCCATCCGGTCGAGCTCGTCGAGGACGAGCGCGAGCGTCTCCCGCCGCTCCTCGGGATCGTCCTCGAGCAGCTCGAGGTGGCCGCGGACGATCGTAAGCGGCGTCTTCAGCTCGTGGCCGACGTCGTCGAGGAACTCCCGCTGCGACGCGAACGCGCTCTCGAGCCGGTCGAGCATCTCGTTGTACGTCGTCGCGAGCTGGGCCACCTCGTCCTGTCCCTCGACCGGGATCCGGCGGCTGAAATCCGTCTCCGTGATCGCGCGCGACGTGCGCGTGAGCTCGGTCACGGGCCGGACGATCCGGTCGGCGAGGCGCCAGGCGAGGAGCGAGCCGAGCAGGAGCACGGCGAGCCCGACCGCCGCGGCCGCGCGCGTCGCCTCGTCCACCTCCGTCCTCGCCCGGTCGCGGAAGATCGCCGAGACGAAGACGCCGCGTGTCTCGCCGCCGAACTCGAGCGGCACGGCAAGGTACTCGACCCGGCCCTCCGGGGTGTCCAGCGCGTCGCGCTCGGCCTGCTCGAGGCGCGCCCAGCGGCCCGCGACCTCGGGGTCCTCGTCGAGGCGGTACGCCGTCACCGGCCGCGAGCGCAGGAACGGCTCCCCGTCCACGAAGGTCACGATCGCCTCGTAGGGGGCGGGGATGTTCCGCTGGAGGAAGATGCGGAAGACGCGGTTCACGTCTCCGCGGAACGGGTTGCCGGTCGCCGGGTCGTTGCCGCCGGCGAGGCGGCGCAGCTCGGCCGCCTCCTGCGTGAGCTCCGAGTCGACGCGCTGGTCGAGCCGGATCAGGAGGACGCCGCGCGTCACGAGCACCGAGGAGAGCGTCGCGACGGCGAGGACGCCGACGAACCAGAC
>JAICNY010000243.1 GCA_025930955.1 Thermoleophilia bacterium | reverse complement strand
GATCGGGTCGCGGCCCGTCGGCATGATGTCCCAGTTGACCGGGACGGCCGCGATCCAGTAGTGGCGGACGCGCGCCTCGGCCGTCGGGGCGAGCAGGGCGACGGCGAGCGCAGCCAGGGCGGTGGCATGGGCGAGCCTGCGCAAAGCCGTTTCATTGTGACGCAAAGCGCTGCGTCTTTGGAGAGACCCGCTGTAAGGAGCCCGTAAGAACGGGCTCACCCGATGCGCTCGAGGGGCGCGTACTCGAGCATGAGCCGGCGCTCGGCTCCGTCCTCGGCGAAGCGGACCGTCACGGTGCCGTCGCTCTCGATCCGCAGGACGACGCCCTCCCCGAGGGAGGCGTGGCGGACGGCGTCGCCGGTCGAGAGGTCGGGGATGTCGGTGTCTCGGCGCACCTCGACGCGCGGCGCGCCGGAGCCGGACCAGGAGGTCGGCCGGAGGCGGTCCCGCTCGATCTCGTCCTGCGGGAGCTCGTCGAGGAAGCGGCTCGGCAGGTTGTAGCTCCGCGAGCCCCAGAGCGAGCGCGCGGCGGCGTGCGTGAGCGTCAGGCGCTCCTCGGCCCGCGTCAGGCCGACGTACGCGAGCCGGCGCTCCTCCTCGAGCCCGCCCTCCTCGATCGAGCGCGCGTGCGGGAAGACGCCCTCCTCCATCCCGACGAGGAAGACGGCGCGGAACTCGAGCCCCTTCGCGTTGTGGAGCGTCATGAGCGTCACCTTGCCGCCCTCGTCCGCGAGCTCGTCCTGGTCGGAGACGAGCGAGATGCCCTGGAGGAAGTCGGAGAGGCTCGGCTCGTCCGCGGTCGCCTGGTACTCGCGCGCGACGCCGACGAGCTCGCCGAGGTTCTCGATCCGCCCCTGCGCCTCGATCGTCCGCTCGGCGCGGAGGCTCTCGAGGTAGCCGGACTCCTCGAGGACGCGCTCGACGAGGTCGGGCACGGTCAGCTCGGTTGCCGCGTCGGCGAACGTGTCGAGCAGGCCGGCGAGCTTCTGGACGTTCCGGAGCGGCGCCGCGCCACACCCGGCCTCGTCGGCACGCCCGAGCGCCTCGCGGAGCGTGATCCCCTGCGCGTCGGCAAAGGTCTGGAGGCGCGCGAGCGTCGTATCCCCCACCCCGCGCCGCGGCCGGTTGGCGATCCGCGCGAGCGAGACGGAGTCGGCCGGGTTGTCGAGCGCCTGGAGGTAGGCGACCGCGTCCTTCACCTCGGCCCGCTCGTAGAAGCGCGGCCCGCCGATCACCTGGTAGGCGATGTCCTGCCGGACGAGCACGTCCTCGAGCACGCGGCTCTGCGCGTTCGTCCGGTAGAAGACCGCGATCTCCGAGCTCGCGTACGCGTCGTCGTGGAGCCGGGCGATCTCGGAGGCGACGAACCGCGCCTCGGCGTGCTCGTCTTCCACCTCGAGCACGCGCACGGGATCGCCCTCGCCGCGGTCGGAGAAGAGGTTCTTCGGCTTGCGCTCCCGGTTGTGCGCGATGAGCGAGTTCGCCGCGCGGAGGATCCGGTTCGTCGAGCGGTAGTTCTGCTCGAGCGCGATCACACGCGCGCCCGGGAAGTCGTGCTCGAACTCGAGCACGTTCCGGATGTCGGCTCCTCTGAAGGCGTAGATCGCCTGATCGGGGTCCCCTACGGCGAAGACGTTCCGGTGCTTCTCCGCGAGGAGCTGGAGGAGGCGGTACTGGGCGTGGTTCGTGTCCTGGTACTCGTCGACGAGGACGGCGCGGAAGACCTTCTGCCAACGGGCGCGCGCCTCGGGGAACCGTTCGAGCACCTCGACCGTGAGGACGAGGAGGTCGTCGAAGTCGAGCGCGTTCGCGGCGTGGAGCCGCTCCTGGTAGCGCCTGTACACCTCCGCGACCGTCTGGTCGTAGAACGAGGCGACGCGCTCGAGGTACTCGTCCGGCGAGACGAGCTGGTTCTTCGCCGAGGAGATCTGCGCGTGGATGCCGCGCGGGGCGAAGCGCTTCGGGTCCTTGTCGAGCTCCTCGAGGCAGCTCTTCACGAGCCGGACCTGGTCGGCCGAGTCGTAGATCGTGAAATTCGACTTCAGGCCGAGGCGCGGCGCCTCGCGGCGGAGGATCCGGCCGCAGGCGGCGTGGAAGGTCATCACCCACATCGTCCGCGCGACCCCGCCGAGCAGGGCCTCGAGGCGTCGCTTCATCTCGTTCGCGG
>JAICNY010000055.1 GCA_025930955.1 Thermoleophilia bacterium | reverse complement strand
GCGCTCGACGACGCCGGCTACGAGCGGACGCCCATCGTCGCCTACTCCGCGAAGTACGCCTCGGCGTTCTACGGGCCCTTCCGCGAGGTGGCCGACTCGGCGCCCGCGTTCGGCGACCGGCGCTCGTACCAGATGGACCCGCCGAACGTCCGCGAGGCGCTGCGCGAGTGCGAGCTCGACCTCGAGGAGGGCGCGGACGCGATCATGGTGAAGCCCGCGCTCCCGTATCTCGACGTCGTCCGCGCCGCGCGCGAGCGCTTCGACGCGCCGCTGCTCGCCTACAACGTGAGCGGGGAGTACGCGATGGTCAAGGCGGCCGCGGCGCAGGGCTGGCTCGACGAGCGGGCCGCCGCGCTCGAGTCCCTCGTCGCGATCAGGCGCGCGGGGGCCGACGCGATCGTGACGTACTGGGCCGCCGAGGCGGCCGAGTGGCTCGCGTGACGCTCTGGCGGACGATCGCCGAGGACGCCGCGGCCGAGAGCGAGCTGTGGGCGGCGGCGCTCCTCCCGGACGGAAAGCGCGACGAGGTCCCGGTCTTCTCGCCGCTCGCTCCCGCCGAGCTCGCGGTCGGGCTCGAGACGATCTACGAGGGCTACCTCATGCACTACGGCCGGCCGCGGCTCTTCGCGTCGGGCGACCGCGACACGCGGATCCTGCTCGGGGACTACCTCTACGCGCACGGGCTCGTGCGCGTGGCCGAGCACGGCGACACGGCGACGGTGTCCGACCTCGCCGAGCTGCTTTCGCTCTGCGCCCAGCTCCGCGCGGAGGCGACCGCGGGGGAGCCGATCGCCGACGGCGTCCTCTGGGCGGCGACCCACGCGCTGATCGGCTCCGGGAACGGCGAGCTCGCCTCGGCGCGCGAGGCGCTCCGCGACCGCGGCGACGCCCGGCCGCTCGCCGCGCTCGCCGCCCGCGTCGCGGGCGAGGACGCGCTCGCGCAGGCGGGACGCCTCCACGCCGAGCGGGCGAGCCTCTAGACTCTCGCCCCGATGGATCTGCTCCTCGCCCTCGTCCCGCTCGCCCAGGAGAGCCACGACCCGGCCGAGGAGGGCGCGCGGATCATCATCGGGATGCTCCTCGTCGCGCTCACGTTCCTCTCCGTCATCGCGCTCGGCCAGTTCGCGCGGCACCTCTCGCACCGCCGCGAGGCGCGCCGCTCCGCCAAGCGGACGTACTGAGCGCGGGACGCCGACGACCGCCGGATACACTCGAAGCACGGTGCCTCCCGGCGACCTTCGCTCCTGGCTCGACCTGCTGCGGCGGGAGGGCGAGCTCGTGGAGGTGGAGGCCGAGGTCGATCCGCACCTCGAGGTCACGGAGATCGTCGACCGCACGGTGAAGGCCGGCGGCCCGGCGCTCCTCTTCACGAACCCGAAGGGCTCCGACCGACCGCTCCTCGTGAACCAGTTCGGGACTGAGCGGCGGATGGCGCTCGGGTTCGGGGTCGAGCGCCTCGACGATCTCGGCGCGCGCGTCGCGGACGTCCTCGAGCTGCAGCCGCCGCAGGGCCTCGTGGAGAAGGTCAAGGGCCTCGGCAAGCTGAAGAAGCTCGCGGATTCGATGCCGAAGACGGTCTCGCGCGGCGCGTGCCAGGAGCTCGTGCTCGAGCCGAACCTCGATCTCCTGCCGATCCAGCACTGCTGGCCCGGCGATCCGGCGCCGTTCATCACGCTCCCGGCCGTCATCACGCGTGATCCGCGCACCGGCGGGCGGAACGTCGGCATGTACCGGCTGCAGAAGATCGATGCGCGCACGACCTTCATGCACTGGCAGATCCACAAGGACGGCGCGGCGGACTGGCGCGGGATGGGCGACCGGCTCGAGGTCGCGGTCGCGCTCGGCTGCGACCCGATCACGACGTACTCAGCGAGCGCGCCCCTTCCGAAGCACATCGACGAGTTCATGCTCGCCGGCTTCTTCAAGGGGAGCCCGGTCGAGCTCGTGAAGGGCAAGACGGTCGACCTGGAGGTGCCGGCGAGCGCGGAGATCGTCCTCGAGGGCTACATCGAGAAGGGCGAGCTCGGCACCGAGGGGCCGTTCGGCGACCACACGGGCTACTACTCGCCCGCCGAGCCGTTCCCCGTCTTCCACCTGACCGCGATGACGATGCGCCGCGACGCGATCTACCCCTCGATCGTCGTCGGGATACCGCCGCAGGAGGACGCCTGGCTCGGCAAGGCGACGGAGCGGATCTTCCTCCCGGCGGTGCGGATGACCGTGCCGGAGATCGTCGACTACGACCTCCCGGTCGCGGGCGCGTTCCACAACTGCGTGATCGTCTCGGTCCGCAAGGCCTATCCCGGCCACGCGCGCAAGGTCATGCACGCGATTTGGGGGCTCGGGATGCTCTCGCTCTCGAAGGCGGTCGTCGTCGTGGACGACTTCGTCGACGTGCACGACTACGAGCAGGTCTTCTTCCACGTGGGCGCGAACGTCGACCCGAAGCGCGACGTCGTTCTCTCCGAGGGCCCGCTCGACCAGCTCGACCACGCCGCGGCGGGCTACTGCATCGGCGGGAAGATCGGCATCGACGCGACGCACAAGACCGAGGCGGAGGGCGGCCGGACGTGGCCGGAGCGGATCGAGATGAGCACCGAGATCCGAGCCCTCGTCGACCGCCGCTGGAGCGAGTACGGTATCGACCGGGAAGCGGCCGGGAACGGCCGGATTTCCAAGGACTTGCGCCGAAAGCTACGTCTTTGACAGACCGCCGGAAAGCAGGAGAGAATCCCGCGTGCCCGTAAGCGGATCGGCAAGCGTGGAGGGGGCCGAGTGGCGGACGACCTAGAGCGGCCCGGCGGCGACGCCGAGCCTGAAGCGCCGCCCCACGCCGCGCCGCCGTCCATCTGGCCGTTCGCATTCGCGCTCGGCATCGCGGTCGCCCTGATCGGGCTGATCATCTCGTGGCCGATCGCGGCGATCGGGGGCGCGATCGCGCTCGTCTTCGGCTTTCTCTGGATCCGCGACGCGACGCGCGAGGTGCGCGGGACGCCGTCGCCCGCCCCGCCGGCGCGCGACGACGAGGCCGTCGAGCTCGAGGACGAGACCGCGGCCCGTTACCCGCGCTCCGTCTTCCTCGAGGGCGCGACGCTCGGCATCGGCGCGCTGATCGGCGGGATCGTCACCGTCCCGGCGCTCGGGTTCGCCGTGCTCCCGGCCTTCGTCGACCAGGCGTACGACGCGGTCGACCTCGGCCCGCTCGACAACTTCCCGGAGGGCGAGTGGCGGATCACGAAGTTCAAGTCCGTCGCGGACGAGCCGGAGGACGTGTCGCGCCGCACCGCGTACGTCCGCAACAACGGCACGCTCGACGGCCAGGCGAGCTTCACGATCATCTCGAACCGGTGCGTCCACCTCGGCTGCCCCGTCCAGCCGCAGGGCCTGACGGCGGAGGAGGTGACGGAGATCGACGCGGAGTCCGGCCCGGTCGAGATCACCGCCACGGAGCCGTCCGGGTTCGTCTGCCCGTGTCACGGCGGCGCGTACGACATCGAGGGGAACCGGACGGCCGGCCCGCCCGTGCGCGCGCTCGACCGCTACGCGTACTCGATCATGGACGGCCGGCTCGTGCTGGGCGAGCCGTACAGCGTCGGGAGCGTGGAGGGCGAGGGCGCGGAGGCGCAGATCACGGCGTACAAGATCGCCGACCCGGGCGTCCACGTCGACGGGCTCGAGCAGTACTTCTATCCCTACGTTCCGTGAGCGAGGGCTGATGGCGCGCACACGATCGAAGCGACGCGAGCAGATGGAGGCGCTCGTTCTCGCGCCCGTGAACTGGCTCGAGGAGCGCTCCGGGATCGTCGGCGCGATCAGCTACTTCCTCTTCCGGAAGGTCCCCCGCGGGACGAACTGGTTCCACACGCTCGGCTCGGCGACGCTCACCGCGTTCATCGTCCAGCTCGTCACCGGGGTCGTGCTCGCGATGTACTACGTGCCGGACCCCGACCGGGCCTGGGACTCGATCAACTGGATCACGAACGAGCTGACGCTCGGGTGGCTCGTCCGCGGCACGCACCGGTGGGGCGCGAGCGTCTTCATCATCCTGCTCTTCCTCCACATGGGCCGCGTGTTCCTGTTCGGCGCCTACAAGTACCCGCGCGAGCTGAACTGGCTGATCGGGGTCGCCATCCTGCTCCTCGCCATGCTCGAGGGCTTCACGGGCTACCTGCTCCCCTGGGATCAGACCGCGTACTGGGCGACCGTCGTCGGGATCAACATCAACGCGACCGCGCCGATCGCCGGGCCGTTCATCGCCGACTTCCTCCGAGGAGGAACCGAGATCGGAGCGGACACGCTCTCACGCTTCTATGCCATGCACATGCTCCTGGTCCCGGGCGCCCTCATCGGGCTGATCACGCTGCACCTGTACCTCGTGATCCGCCTCGGCGTGACCCCGCCGCCGTGGGGCGAGGACGCCGAGCCGGACGAGCCGTCGCCGAACGGCCGGCCGCGGGGCGCGCGCGAGGGGCTCGTCGACCCGAAGCCGCGCGGCAACGGCGGCCCGGCGATCACGACGCGCAGCGGAGTCGAGGAGTAGATGGCCAAGCTCGACAACCGCGAGCGCTACGCCCGCTACAAGGAGGACGTCGAGAAGCGCGGGAAGCCGTTCTACCCGTACGCGATGTTCCACGACACGGTGATGAGCCTCGTCGTCGTCTCCGTGATCACGGCGCTCGCGGCGATCTGGTACTTCACGTCGGGCGAGGAGCCGGGCGACGCGGGCCTGCTTGGGCCGCGCTACACGGAGGAGGCCGACCCGGGCACGACGTCGTTCGTGCCGCGGCCGGACTGGTACTTCTTCTTCCTCTTCTACCTCCTCCGGATCTTCAAGTGGCCGGAGTCGGTGATCCTCGGCACGGTCGGGATCCCGACGATCCTCCTCATCCTCCTCTTCGCGCTGCCGTTCATCGACCGGCGCCGCGAGCGGCGGCTCGTCCGGCGGCCCGTCGCGGTCGTCGCGGCGCTCCTCGTGATCGCCTCGATGGGGATCCTGACCTGGGAGGGCGCAACCGCCGAGGAACCGAGCGCGACCGCCGGCTCGGTGCTGTGCGAGGCGAACGACCTCGACTGCGAGGGGAACGAGGAGCTGGCGCTCGGGGCCGACGTGTTCGCCGAGGCCGGGTGCCTGAGCTGCCACGTCTACGCGGGGGAGGGCGCGCAGAACATCGGCGCGCCGGAGCTCACGACCGTGGGCGACCTCGGCCGCGGCGAGGAGTACTGGGTCGAATGGGTGCGGAACCCGCAGGCGATCCGGCCGGGCTCGCCGATGCCCGGCTTCCCGAACCTGACCGAAGAGCAGCTCCAGGCGGTCGCCGTCTTCCTCGAGGCCTCGACGGGCGGCGGGTAGCGCCCGCGCCGTGCGGGTGTTTCTCGGCATCACGGGCGCCTCGGGCGCGCCGTATGCCGCCCGGCTCCTCGCGGCGCTCGTCGATGCGGGCTGTGAGGTCGGCGTGTCGGCCTCGGCGGCGGGCTACGAGGTGCTCGCCACGGAGCTTTACGGAGACGCGTCGCTCCCGCACGACGAGGTGCGCGACCGGCTCGTGGGCGGTCTCGACGGCGTGACCGTCTACGCGGGGAACGACTACTCCGCGCCGTACGCAAGCGGCTCGGCCAAGGTGGACGGCTACGTCGTCTGCCCGTGCTCGATGGCGACGCTCGGGACGCTCGCGTCCGGCGCGATGGACAACCTCGTCCACCGAGCCGCGTCGGTCGCGCTCAAGGAGGGACGGAAGCTCGTGCTCATGCCGCGCGAGACGCCGCTCTCGGCGATCCACCTGGAGGGGATGCTGAGGCTCCGGCAGGCCGGGGCCGTGATCCTCTTCCTCGCGCCGGGCTTCTACCACGAGCCGAAGACGATCGACGACCTCGTCGACTTCGTCGTCGCCCGGGCGCTCGACCAGCTCGGGCTCGACCAGACGCTCGTGAGGCGCTGGGGGCAGTGAGCGTGGAGACGGGCCGGCTCCCCTCGGAGGACGTCCGCCGGATGTTCGACCGGATCTCGCCGGTGTACGACCTCATGAACCGGGTCATGACGGCCGGCCTCGACCGGCGCTGGCGGCGCGCGACCGTGGCGGCGGTCGTCCGGCCGGGCGATCGCGTGCTCGACGCGTGCTGCGGGACGGGCGACCTCGCCGTCGAGGCCTCGCGGGCGGGCGCGCGCGTGGTCGGGCTCGACTTCTCCGGGGAGATGCTCGCGCGGGCGCGGCGGAAGTCGTCGGCGGTCGAGTGGGTCGAGGGCGACGTGCTCGAGCTTCCGTTCGAGGACGGGGCGTTCGACGTCGCGACGGTCGGCTTCGGGATCCGGAACGTCGCCGACCTCGACGCCGGGCTCGCCGAGCTCGCGCGCGTCGTCCGGCCGGGCGGGCGGGTCGGGTGCCTCGAGATCACGCGGCCGCGCGGGCTCCTGCGGCCGTTCTTCCGTCTCTGGTTCGACCGGATCGTGCCGCTCCTCGGGAAGGTGCTGCCCGGCGGGGCCGCGTACACGTACCTTCCAGCTAGCGTGCGACGCTTTCCGGGGCCCGAGGACCTGGCCGCCGCGCTCGAACGGGCGGGCTTCGGCGCCGTTTCTTGGCGCCTCTTCGGCGGCGGGATCGTCGCCCTGCACGCCGGGACGCGGGAGGCCGGGGAGTGAGCGCGCTCGCGGCCGTCCGCGCGGCGGCTGGGCTCGACGCGTACCTCGAGCTGCTCGAGCTGCGGCTCGAGCGCGCGGTCGGCTCGCACCCGGGCGTCGTCGGGCGGATCGGGACGGAGACGCTCTCGGCCGGCGGGAAGCGCCTGCGGCCGGTGCTCGTCTTCCTCGCCACGCCGCCCGAGCTGCGCGAGGACGAGCGACCGCTCGCGGCGGGCACGGCGGTCGAGCTCGTGCACATGGCGACGCTCGTCCACGACGACCTGCTCGACGCGGCGGCGCTCCGGCGCGGGCGCCCGACCGTATGGGCCGCGCACGGGCCCGACGCCGCGCGCGCGGCGGGCGACTACCTCTTCGCGCGCGCGTTCGCGGAGCTCGCCGCGACGGGCGACGCGCGGGCGGTCTCGCTCCTCGCGGGCGCGGCGCTCTCGCTCGCGCGCGGCGAGGCGCTCCAGCGGCGCCAGGCGCGCCGGCCGGACACGACCGTGGAGGAGTACCTCGAGCGCTGCTCGCTCAAGACGGGGAAGCTCTTCGAGGCCGCGTGCCTCCTCGGCGGCGGCCGCGACGGCCTCGGCGCGTTCGGGCTGGCACTGGGGATCGCGTTCCAGATCGCGGACGACATCCTCGACTGCGCCGGCACGCCCGGGGCGACGGGCAAGCCGCGCGGCCTCGACCTCCGCGACGGGACGCCGACGCTGCCGCTCATCCTCGCGGCGCGCGAGGACCGGACGATCGCGCGCGCGCTCGCCGGCGAGGACGTGCCGGACGCGCTCGCCCGCGTCGCCGCGACCGGCGCCCTCTTCGAGGCGCGCGAGGTCGCGCTCGGCTACGCGCGCGCCGCCCGCGCAGCGCTCGACGGCGAGTACGAGCGGGACACCCTCGAGCCGCTCACCCGCGTCGTGGTAGACAGGGAGGCGTGATGGCGACGCTCGCGCACGGCACCGCGCTCGACGAGGTCCGCGCGAAGCTCGAGGCGGGGGAGCGGCTCGACTTCGACGACGGGCTCACGCTGATGGAGTCGGACGACGTCCTCGCGCTCGGCGAGCTCGCCGACCTTGCGCGGCGGCTGCGCGGCGGCACGGACGACGTCTACTTCGTCCAGAACCTCTACCTGAACCAGACGAACGTCTGCCGCGTGAAGTGCAAGTTCTGCGCGTTCGCGGCGACGCAGAAGCAGGAGCACGCGTACACGCAGACCCCGGACGAGCTCGTCGCCGACGCGCTCGCGCAGCGCGAGCTGACCGGGTTCACGGAGATCCACATGGTGAACGGCGAGAACCCGCACGTCGGCTTCGACTTCTACGTCGAGACGATCGGGAAGCTCCACGACGCCATGCCGGACGTGCACCTCAAGTGCTACACGGCGAGCGAGATCCACCACATGACGACGCTCTCGGGGCTCTCGCACGAGGCGGTGCTACGGGAGCTGCGCGGCGCCGGGCTCGGCTCGCTCCCGGGCGGCGGCGCGGAGGTCTTCGCCGACCGCGTGCGCCGGCTGATCGCACCCGGGAAGGAGCATCCGGACATCTGGCTCGAGACGCACCGGATCGCGCACGCGCTCGGGATCCCGACGCACTGCACCATGCTCTACGGCCATGTCGAGACGTACGAGGAACGGATCGACCACCTCCTGCGGCTGCGCTCGCTGCAGGACGAGACCGGGGGGTTCCTCGCGTTCATCCCGCTTGCGTTCCACCCGGAGAACACCGTGTTCGAGCGGCGCGGCTGGAAGCAGTCGGCGGGGACGGACGACCTCAAGGTGATTGCGGTGTCCCGGCTCATGCTCGACAACATCCCGCACGTGAAGGCCTACTGGATCATGATGGGCATGCCGCTCGCGGCCGTCGCCTTGCATTTCGGCGCGAACGACGTCCAGGGGACGGTCGTGCGGGAGACGATCTTCCACGCGGCGGGCGCGACGACCGAGACGGAGCAGAAGGTCTCCGAGCTGGTCAGGTTCGTCCGCGACGCCGGCCGCGTGCCCGTCCAGCGGGACACGCTCTACAGCGAGCTCAGGCGGTGGGACGGTTGACACACGTTCGGCACGGTCCGGCACACACGCGTGCGCTTTTTGTCGCTACGGTCGAAGCGGTAGGCGGGCGGGAGACCCGGTGTACCCGCGCGCGGGAAGACGAATGAGCACGGCGACGAAGGTGCGGCTCACGCGGGCGATCCCCGCCCTCCCGGTGCGCGACGCCGCCGCTGCCGTGGGCTTCTACCGCGAGCGGCTCGGGTTCGACGTGCTCCACCACGACGCGGGCTTCGCGGTCGTCCGTCGCGGTGACGCCGAGCTCCACCTCTGGGAGGCGGGCGACGAGACGTGGCGCGGGCGCGCGCCTTCCGAACGCCCCGTCCGCTCGGGGGCGGAGTCGTTTCTCGCCGGCACGGGAAGCTGTCGCGTCGAGGTCGCGGGCGTCGACGAGCTCTACGTCGAGTTCCGGGAGCGCGACGTGCTCCACCCGGTCTCGCGGGACGGCGTCTCGACCACCGACTTCGGCACCCGCGAGTTCGCGACGCTCGACGGGGACGGGAACCTCATCACCTTCTTCCAGTGGACGGCCGCGTGATCCGGCTCGGGCGCATCTCGTACGTCAACATGGCGCCGCTCTTCTGGCGGCTCGACGCGCCGGTGGAGGAAGTGCCCGGCGTCCCGACCGAGCTGAACCGCGCGCTCCTCGCCGGCGAGGTCGATCTCGCGCCGATCTCGTCGATCGAGTACGCGCGCAACGCCGGCCGGCTCCGCATCCTTCCGCGCCTGTGCGTCTCGTCCGAGGGCGCGGTCGACTCGATCCAGCTCGTCTCGCGCGCTCCGCTCGGCTCGATCGCCTCGGTCGCGGTCACGCCGGAGAGCGCCACCTCCGTCGCGCTCGTCCGCATCCTTCTCCCGGAGGCCGAGCACGTCGCGCTCGGCGAGCCCGCCGACGCGAAGCTGCTGATCGGCGACGCCGCGCTCCAGTCGATGTTCGAGGACCCGACGCCGCACCACGACCTCGGCCGGCTGTGGCGCGAGCGCACCGGTCTTCCGATGGTCTACGCGGTCTTCGCGTGCGCCGACCCGGCCCCGCCGGAGACGGCGGCGCTCGAGGACGCGCTCCTCGCGGCGCACGAGGCCGCCCGCGCCAACCCGGAGGGGCTCGCCCGCGAGGCGAGCGCCCGCTACGGCTACCCGGCGGGCTTTCTCGCGCGCTACTTCGAGAAGCTCCGCTACCGGTTCGGCCCGCGCGAGCGCGCCGGCCTGCTCACGTTCTTCGAGCTCGCGCGCGACGCCGGCGAGCTCGACCGCGTCCCCGAGCTCCGCTTCCTCGCGACCGAGACCCAGGCGGTGACCGCCGCATGAGCGCCACCGCCGAGCGCCCCGCCGCGACCACGGAGATTCTCGACAAGGCGCTCTCCGGCGAGCGGATCACGGACGCAGACGCAATCGCGCTCCTCCGCTCCCGCGACCTCGTCGCCGTCGGCCGCGCCGCGCACGAGCTCCGCAACCGGCGCGTCGATCCCGACCGGATCACGTTCGTGATCGACCGGAACGTCAACTACACGAACGTCTGCCACACCGACTGCGACTTCTGCGCCTTCTACCGCCGCCCGGGCGACCGCCGCGAGGGCTACCTGCTCCCGAAGGCGGTCATCTTCAAGAAGATCGAGGAGACGCTCGCCCTCGGCGGCACGGCGCTCCTCATGCAGGGCGGCCACCACCCGGACCTCGGAATCGACTTCTACGAGGACCTCTTCCGCTCGATCAAGAGCCGGTATCGGATTCACCTGCACGCGCTCTCGCCGCCCGAGGTGCAGCACATCGCGCGCCGCTCGAGGCTCACGATCCCGGCCACCCTGACGCGCCTGCGGGACGCCGGCCTCGACTCGCTTCCGGGCGGCGGCGCGGAGATCCTCGTCGACCGCGTGCGCCACATCATCGCGCCGAAGAAGACGAAGACCGGCGAGTGGCTCGGCGTCATGCGCGCGGCGCACCGGCTCGGCGTCTCGACCACGGCGACGATGATGTACGGCCACGTCGAGACGCTCGAGGAGCGGGTGGAGCACATGCGCCGGATCCGCGAGCTCCAGGACGAGCACCGCGGCTTTCGCGCGTTCATCTCGTGGACGTTCCAGTCGGACGGGAACCGGCTCGCCGACCGCGTCCCCGCCGAGACGATGCCGACTTCGTTCGACTACCTCCTCACGCAGGCGGTCAGCCGGATCTATCTCGACAACGTCGACCACATCCAGTCGAGCTGGGTCACGCAGGGGATGAAGGTCGGCCAGGTCGCGCTCGGGTTCGGGGCCGACGACCTCGGCTCGATCATGATCGAGGAGAACGTCGTCTCGGCAGCCGGCACGACGTACCGGGCGACGGCGGACGACTTCGTCCGCGCGATCAAGGCGCTCGGCAAGACGCCGGTGCAGCGCGACACGCTGTACCGCGACGTCCGCGTCTGGAACTAGTAAAGCCCCGCACCCGGCTTCTTCCCTTTCGGGCAGCGGTGTGCTTCCCTCAGTCGAAGCCTTGCCCCGTCGTCTCGCAGCTCTCGCCGCGGTCGCCGTGCTCGTCCCGGCGGCCTTCGCGGTGCTCGCGCCGCCCGCCGAGGCATCGCCGGCGAGCGACGCGCGCGCGATCCGGGTCGGTCTCGTCAAGGCGTACAACGACGGTCGGCTGAACGCGCAACAGCTCCGCGCGCACCGGCGGACGACGGCGCGGGCGCTCACCGCGATCGGCCGCCTTCCCGCCTCGCGCGCCGGGACGCTGGCCCGCGTCCTCTGGCTCGTCCGGCTCCAGGCGCCCCGCTACAACCGGGCGCGCGCCACGGCGCTCTTCGGAATGCTGAACCAGAACCGGATCTACCTCACGCGCCGCGGGCTGCCCCCCGACGGAACTGACGTCATGGGCACGGACGGCGTCGTCTACCGGGCCGGCTGGGGCTACGGGCTCCAGTTCCATCCCCTCGCGAACGTCATCAAGCTGAACCAGCTTCTGATCCAGGAGAAGCGCACGAAGGCGATCCGGCTCGCGCGCGCGCTCCAGATCCGCGCCGTCCCGCGGAAGCAGGGCCGGGTGTGGGAGTACTACTTCCCGTACGGCGGGGGCTCGCCCCCGTGGACGTCCGGGATGGCGCAGGCGGTCGGCGCACAGGCGCTCGCGCGGGCGGGCCGCCGGCTCACGCGGCCGGACTTCTTCCCCGCGGCGAACCGCGCGTTCCTCGCCATTCCCGGCAAGCTCACGATTCGGACAGGAGCCGGCCCGTGGGTGAAGCTCTACAGCTTCAGCTCGATGATGGTGCTGAACGCGCAGCTTCAAGCGGCGCTCTCGATCGCGAACTACGGGGTCGTCCTCGGGCGCGACCGCGGGATCGCGATGGGCGCGCGCCTCGAGGCGACGAGCCGCGCGCTCCTCCACCGCTTCGACACGGGCTACTGGACGAACTACCAGCCGGGGGCGGAGGCGCCGCTCACGTACCACCTCTACCACGTCGACCTCGCGATGTGGCTCGCGCGGCGGACCGAGCGCGAGTTCTGGGAGCAGGCGCGGAGCCGGTTCGACCGGTACAGCCGCGAGCCGCCCGTGTTCAGAAACGGCGCGTCCGGCCCGACGCTCTACCCCTGGCCGGCCGACGGCTGGCGCGACGCCGCGACCGTCCGGTTCTGGGTCTCGAAGATCTCCCGGGTGACCGTTCGTGCGGGCGGGAAGACGTACAGCCTCGGCCAGCGGACGAAGGGCTGGCACGCAATCGTCTGGCGACCCGGGCAGAAGAAGCCGGGGACCTACCGGCCGCTCGTGATCGCGACCGACCTCGCGGGGAATCGCGGTCAGCGCCGTATCCAGCCGATTCAGATCGCGGTCGACCGGACGCCGCCG
The DNA here is from genome assembly GCA_025930955.1 of Thermoleophilia bacterium. GTDB lineage: Bacteria > Actinomycetota > Thermoleophilia > Gaiellales > Gaiellaceae > JAICNY01. The sequence goes on along the minus strand of JAICNY010000055.1, from coordinate 3,212 downwards.
AGCGTCAGCGCTAGGGTTTCCGGCCGCCGGCTCACCTGGTCGGCCGTCGACCACGAGACGCCTTGGATCCGCCTGCGAGTGCGGCTCGAGCGGGCGGGTCGGGTGCGCTTCCTCGAGCTCGGCCGGCGCCCGTTCTCCGGGCACGCCCGCCTCGACATCCCGCGCGGGAACTGGCAGGGGCGCCTCGTCGCCTACGACTCGACCGGGAACCGCGCCCGAGTCGAGCTCGGCGTCGTCCCCAACTGAGCCGGGCCCGGAACGGTCGCGACTAGACTCGCCCTCCGTGGGTGAGATCACCGAGCTCGTCACGTCCTGGATCGCCGGCTACGGCCTTTACGCGATCTTCGTCCTCTCGGTGATCGACGCGGTGCTGCCCGCGGCGAGCGAGCTCGTGATGGTCTACGGCGGCGCGCTCGCGGCGGGAGCGTTCTCGGACGAGCGGCTCTAGTTCCTCGGAACGCCGATCGAGTCCACCTGGTGGGCCTTCCTCGCCGTCGCGCTCGCCGGGACGGTCGGCTACATCCTCGGCTCGATCGGAGGGTGGGCGATCGGGCTCTACGGCGGGAGGCCCTATCTGGAACGGCACGGACGCTGGCTCCACGTCACGCCCGCGAAGCTCGACACGGCCGAGGAGTGGTTCGACCGCTGGGGAAACTGGGCCGTCCTCGTCTCGCGCTGCCTGCCGGTCATCCGCTCGTTCATCTCCATCCCGGCCGGGATCGCCGAGATGCCGCTCGGGCGCTACACGGCGCTGACGACGATCGGGACGATCCCGTGGTACTTCGGCCTCGCCGCGGTCGGCGTCGCGGTCGGCGCGAGCTGGGAGCGCTTCCACGAGGCGTGGCACTACGCCGACTACGCGATCATCGCGCTCATCCTGCTGACGGCGGCGGGCCTCGTCTGGCATCACCGGCGGCGCAGGATCCGGCGGCGGGCGCTCGAGCGCTCGGCGTAGACTCGGGCCCGTGGCCATCCCGCTCGTCGACGTGCGTGCGCAATTCGCGCCGCTCCGCGGCCGGGTACTCGAGGCGTTCGCGGACGTGGTCGACTCCGGCCGCTTCATCCTCGGCCCGAACGTGGACGCGTTCGAGCGGGAGACGGCCGCGTTCCTCGGCACGCAGGACGCGATCGGGGTCGGCAACGGCACGGACGCGATCTCGCTCGTCCTCGACGCGCTCGGGATCGGGCCCGGAGACGAGGTCATCTGCCCCGCGTTCACGTTCTACGCGACCGTCGAGCCGGTCGTCCACGCGGGCGCGACGCCCGTCTTCTGCGACATCCATCCGGAGACGCTGAACCTCGACCCCGAGGACGTCGCCGCGAAGGTCACGCGGCGCACCAAGGCGATCCTCGCCGTGCACCTCTTCGGCCGCCCGGCGGAGCTCGACGCGCTCCCGCCCGGGATCCCGATCGTCGAGGACGCCGCGCAGGCGTTCGGCGCGCGGGTCGGCGAGCGCCGCGCCGGCTCGGTCGGCGTGGCCGCGACGTTCAGCTTCTTCCCGACGAAGAACCTCTTCGCGCTCGGCGACGGCGGGCTCGTCGCGACGAGTAGCGATGAGCTTGCCGAGCGCGTCCGGATGCTCCGCTTCCACGGCTCGCACGACAAGCAGACGTTCGAGCTCGTCGGCTGGAACTCCCGGCTCGACGAGCTCCAGGCGGCGGCCCTTCGTCTCTTCCTCCCCGAGCTCGACGGCTGGAACGCGGCGCGGCGCGAGGCGGCGGCGCGCTACGAGGCGCTCGGGCTCGGCGGGCTCGTGCGCCTTCCGCCCGAGGAGCCCGGCCACGTCTTCCACATGTACGTCGTGCGGACGGAGGCGCAGGAGCGCGTGCTCGCGGCGCTCCGCGAGGCCGGGATCGGCTCGGCGGCGTACTACACGCGGCCGCTCCACCTGCAACCGGCGCTTGCGTCGCTCGGCTACGAGCCCGGCTCGCTCCCCGAGACCGAGCGGGCCGCCGCGGAGAACGTCGCCCTGCCGATGTGGGCGGGCATCTCGGCGGACGAGCAGGAGCAGGTCGTCGCCTGCGTCCGCGCGGCGCTCGCCCGCCGCGGCGCCGCGGCCGGCGCGCGCACCGGGTAGGCGCCGTGCTCGACCGGCTGCGCGGGCTGGCCGCCCGGCTCGAGGCTCCCGGAACCCGTCCGGCCGCCGTGACGCTCGTGGTCGTCGCCCTCCTGCTCGCCGCAGCGGCGTCGTTCGCGATCGCCGAGCGGCTGAAGCTCGAGCGCTCCCCCGTCACCGCGCCCGAGCTCACGCGCCTCATCGGGCCGGGCTGCGAGTGCGAGAAGGCGGTCGCGCAGCTCGCGGTGCGGTTCCGTGAGCGCGTCGTCGTGACCGCCACGATCGTGGACGGCGCCGGCGAGCACGTCGCGACGCTCGCCGAGGAGCTCGAGCGGCCGCGCGGCCGGGCCGAGTTCGAGTGGGACGGGCGCGACGAGGCGGGCGAGCTCGTCCGGAGCGGCCGCTACCGGCTCCGGCTCGAGCTCGAGAACCTCGACCGGACGATCACGGTGCCGACCCCCGTGCGCGTCGACGCGCGGCCTCCGCGCGTGCAGCTGCTGGAGGCGGAGCCGCTCGTCTTCTCGCCGGACGGGGACGGCCGGCGCGACCGCGTGCGGTACCGCTACCGGACGAACGAGGCCGCGTACGCGCTCGTCGAGGTGGAGGGAGAGACGGCCGTGCACGCCCCGCGGCGGCCGGCCGGGGAGGGACGCGTCCGCTGGCAGGGGCGGATCGACGGCGAGTTCGCCGAGCCGGGCATGTACGCGACGCAGGTCGTCGTCGTCGATGCGGCCGGGAACCGCTCGGAGCCGACGGCGGTCGTCGCCGTCCGGGTTCGCTACGTCGAGCTCCTCGGGGCCCAGCCCCGCGCGCGTGTCGGCGGGACGCTCCGCTTTCGCACGGACGCGGACGCGCGCGTCGTCGAGTACGCGCTCCGGCCCGTGGGCGCCGGCGAGGGGTTCGGCGGCACCGTCGCGCCCGGTGCCGCCTCGGTTCGCGTCCCGCGCGGGTTGCGCCCAGGGCGCTACGTCCTGCGGGTCGTGGTCGGCGAGTGGAGCGAGCGCGCCGCGGTCCGACTCGTCGCCGGCTGACGGGCCCGCTCAGCGGCAGCCGGCGCAGACGCCCTCGAGCTCGACGCGATGGCCCGTCACGTCGAAGCCGTGGCGGCCGGCGAGGTCGTCGAGCCAGGCGTCGATCCGGCAGTCGCCGATCTCG
>JAICNY010000111.1 GCA_025930955.1 Thermoleophilia bacterium | reverse complement strand
TACGGCACGCCGCAGTCGGCGACGGTGAGCGCGGCGGTCGGCCAGTCCGTCCAGAAGTACGGCCGGACGACCGGCCACACGCAGGGGACGATCACGATGGTGAACGCGACCGTGAACGTCGGCTACAGCACGGGGACGGCACGCTTCGTCGGCCAGGTGATCGTGGAGAGCTCGGGCGCGTTCATCCAGCCGGGCGACTCGGGGTCGCTCCTCGTGACCTCGAACCGCAACCCGGTCGGGCTGCTCTTCGCCGGAAGCTCGAACGGGCGGCTCGCCGTGGCGAACCGGATCCAGGACGTTCTGAACGCCTTCGGGGTGACCGTCGACGGCTCCTAACCCGGATCGGTCGGTCGGAGAGGAGCTCGTCGAGCACGCGGGCGAGCTCCTCTCCATCCCCGGCGTCGTCGGCGTGGCCGAGGGCGAGTCCGGCGGCGAGCCGTGCGTCGTCGTGCTCGTCGAGATCGCGACCGAGGAGCTCGGGCGCGCGCTTCCCACCGACCTCGGCGGGCACCCGGTCGAGATTCGCGAGACCGGGACGTTCGAGGCGCTCTAGCGGGGGCTGGCGGCGCCGAGGCCGCTCACCGGGCTCCGCCCGTCTCGCCGAGGACGAGCGTCGCCTTGACGCCTCGGTGCTCGAACGCCTCCCCGAACCGGTCGAGCGGCACGCGCAGCGTGACGAAGCGCTCGAGCGCCTCCGGCCAGCGCTCGCGCGCCCGCGCGAGGCCGTCGACCGCCGCCACCCAGTCCTCGCGGTGCGCGTTGACGCTCCCGAAGAGGACCCGGTTCTCGAGGACGGCGTCGAGGCCGATCGTGGGGCCGTCGAGCTCGACGGTCCGCTCGCGCGGATCGATCCCGAGCAGGCAGGCGACGCCGCTGCGGCGCAGCAGGCCTAGCGTCGCGGCCATGACCTGCGCGTCGCCGGCCGCCTCGACGACGAGGTCGAAGCCGCCGACCTCGTCCCGGAGGTCCTCGAGCGGCGTCTCCCGGCTCGCGACGTAGCGGGCGCCGGAGGCCTCGACGAGCCGCGCGCGCGGGCTGCCGGGCGGGTCCAGGGCGGCCGTCCAGACGTCGAGGCCCTCCAGGCGGAGGAGATACGTGACGAGCATCCCGATCGCACCGGCGCCGATCACTAGCGCACGCTCGGCCCGCCACGGCTGCCGGTTCCCGATCGCCCGCGCGTGCCGGAGCGCCCGCGCGCAGATCGAGGCCGGCTCCGCGACCACACCGAGACGGCCGAGCGCGCGCGGGATCGGCACGAGCTGCGCCGGATCCTCGGCGACGAGCTCGCGCGCGAACCCGTGCAGGCGCGTGATCCCCCGCTCGCTGTAGTCCCCGGTGAGGCACGAGTCGGGGGCGCCCTCCTCGCACGCGACGCAGCGCCGGCACGAGCGCCGGACGGTCGCCGTGACGAGATCCCCCCGCGAGAACCCGTGGCCGTCACGCTCGACGACGCCGAGCAGCTCGTGGCCGAGGACGAGCGCCCGCTCGTCGCCCGGCGCGACGCCGAAGATGCCCTCGGAGATCTCCCGGTCGGTGCCGCACACGCCGACCTCGAGCGTCCGCACCAGCACCGCGCTCTCCGCTGCCTCGACCGGGTGCTCGGCGACGCGAACGGAGTGCGGCTCGCCCGGAGTGACGACGAGCGCCTGCACCTAGGCCGCCGTGAGCCCGCCGTCGATCGTGAGGACGCTCCCTGTCACGAACCCCGCCCGGTCGGACGCGAGGTAGACGACCGCCTCGGCGATCTCCTCCGGCGTCCCGAGCCGTCCGAGCGGCTGGCGGGCGCGCAGCGCGTCGAGCGACTCGCCGACCTCCTCGACGAGGCGCCGCACCCACGGCGAGTCGACCGTGCCCGGGCAGACCGCGTTCACGCGGATCCCCTCGCCGACGTGGTCGACCGCGAGCGCGCGGGTGAGCGCCACGACGGCTCCCTTCGAGGCGCAGTAGGCGGCGCGGTTGCGCAGGCCGACGAGGGCCGCGACCGACGCGACGTTCACGATCGCGCCGCCGCCGCGGGCCGCCATGTCGGGGATCGCGTGCTTGCACGTGAGGAACGTCCCGCGCGCGTTCACGGCGAAGACGTCCTCCCACACCTCGAGCGGCGTGTCGGGCGCGCTCTGCGTCGAGCCGATCCCGGCGACGTTCGCGAGGACGTCCAGGCCTGCCGCCGCCGGCGCGACGGCCTCCTCGTCGCGCACGTCTAGGAGAAGCGGCTGCGCGTCGCCGCCGAGCTCCGCGGCGAGCGCCTCGATTCCCTCCGGCCGTACGTCGGCGAGGACGACCGACGCGCCGCCCACCGCGAGCCGCCGCGCGACCGCGGCGCCGATCCCCGAGCCGGCGCCGGTCACGAGCGCCCGCCTGCCCTCGAACTCACGCTCCATCGCCGCTTAACCTTTCCGGATGGACGTCGCCCTGCGCCTCGAAGCGACGCTCGGCGAGGGCCCGCGCTGGGACGCGCCCGGCCGGCGGCTGCTCGCCGTCGACATCGAGGGACGCCGGCTCCACCGCTTCGACCCGACGACGGGCCAGGACCGCCCGCTCGACCTCGGCGAGCGGATCGGGGTCGCGCTGCCCGTGGAGGGCGGCGGCCTCCTGCTCGCGCTGGCGCGCCGGCTGGCCGTGTTGGACGAGGCGGCGAACAGGATCGAGACGTTCGCGGCGTTCCCGCACGGCGACGACGTCCGCGCGAACGACGGCGCGTGCGACCCGGCCGGGCGGCTCTTCGTGGGGACGATGGCGCTCGACGAGCGGCCGGGCGGCGGCGCGCTCTACCGCTACACGGCCGAGGCCGGGCTCGAGCGCGTGCTCGACGCCGTGACGCTCTCGAACGGGCTCGGCTGGTCGCCCGACGGGACGCGGATGTACTACGTCGACTCGCCGACCCGCCGGGTGGACGTCTTCGACTACGAGCCAACGACGGGCGAGCCCGGTGCGCGGCGCCCGTTCGCGCGAATCGCCGCCGAAGACGGGGTCCCCGACGGGCTCGCGGTCGACGACGAGGGCGGCATCTGGGTCGCGCTCTACGGCGGCGGGGCGGTACGCCGCTTCGATGCGGACGGCCGGCTCGACCGCGTGCTCGAGGTCCCCGCGACGAACGTGACCGCCTGCTGCTTCGGCGGCCCGGACGGGCGCTCGCTCTTCGTCACGACGGCGCGGCAGGGCCTCGCCGAGGCCGAGCTGGCGCGCGAGCCGCTCGCGGGCAGCGTCTTCGTCGCCGACGCGGGCGTCGCCGGGCCGCCCGCCACGCCGTTCGTTCACGGAGGCGGCACGCGGAGCACCGCGCCCTCCGAGGCGGACGAGACGAGCGCGCGGTAGCGCCCGAAGACGCCGTCCGCGTACGGAAGCGCCGGCGGGCGCCAGTCAGCGAGCCGCGCGGCGATCTCGGCGGCCGGGAGCTCGAGCTCGAGCGTCTCTGCGTCGGCGTCGATCGCGACCGGGTCACCGTCCCGCACGATCGCGAGCGGCCCGCCGCGGGCCGCCTCCGGCGAGACATGCCCGACCATGAGCCCGCGCGTCGCGCCGGAGAAGCGCCCGTCGGTGACGAGCGCGACCGACTCGCCGAGGCCTGCGCCGACGACGGAGGCGGTGACGCTCAGCATCTCGCGCATGCCGGGCCCGCCCGCCGGCCCCTCGTAGCGGACGACGAGCACGTCGCCCGCACGTACCGCTCCGCCCCGGACGGCGTCGGCGCACGCCTCCTCGCTCTCGAAGACGCGCGCCGGCCCGCGCTGGGCGCGGCGCTCGGTCCCGGCGAGCTTCACGACCGCGCCGTCCGGCGCGAGGCTCCCGCGCAGGACGCGGAGCGCTCCGCCGGCCGCGAACGGCCGCTCGACCGGGGCGAGCACCTCGCCGTCCGGCGCGGGCGCGCCCGCCGGCGCGTCCCCGAGCGCGTCGCCCGTCACCGTCGGAGCACCGCCGTCCACGAGCCCGCCGCGGACGAGCTCCCGCACCAGGGTCGCGGTCCCGCCGGCGCGATGGAAGTCCTCCGCCATCCACCGCCCGCCGGGCGCGAGGCTCGCGAGGACGGGCGTCCTCGCGCCGACCCCGGCGAGCTCTTCGAGCTCGAGCGCGACGCCGCCCTCCCGCGCGAGCGCGAGCAGGTGGAGGAGGCCGTTCGTCGAGCCGCCCGTCGCGGCGATCCCCGCCATCGCGTTGAGAAGCGCGCCGCGCGAGAGGAAGCGCCGCGCGGTCACGCCGTCGCCCGCAAGCCGGACGGCGAGCCTGCCCGCCCGTCCGGCGGCGGCGCGCTTCTCCGTAAGCTCCGCGGCGGGGATCAACCCGTCGCCGAGCGCGGCGATCCCGAGGAGCTCGAGCGCGACGGCCATCGTGTTCGCGGTGAAGTGCCCCGCGCAGGTCCCGGCCCCCGGGCAGGCGACGCGTTCGAGCTCGTCGAGCTCCGCGCGCGAGAGAAGGCCGCGCTCCTCGGCGCCGACCGCCTCCCACACGTCGCCGATCGCGACCTCGCGCCCCCGCCAGCGGCCCGCGCGCATCGGCCCCGAATAGAGGCAGACCGCGGGCTTGTTCACGCGGGCGAGCGCCATGAGCGCTCCGGGCACCGTCTTGTCGCAGCCGACGAGACAGACGAGCGCGTCGAAGTCGTGCGCGTGCGTCATGAGCTCGATCGAGTCCGCGATCACCTCGCGCGAGACGAGCGAGGCGCGCATCCCCGGCGTCCCCTGCGACTGGTTGTCCGAGACCGCGATCGTGGTGAACGCGAGCGCCACGCCGCCGGCCGCCTCGACCGCCGCCTTCACGTGCTCGGCCAGGTAGCGCTGGTTCAGGTTGCACGGCATGGTCTCCGTCCACGTCGAGACGACGCCGACGATCGGGCCGTCGAGGCGCGCCGGGTCGATCCCGAGCGCGCGGAAGTGCGCCCGCGCGGGAGCCCGCTCCGAGGCGCCGGCGAGCCCCGCACGGGCCAGGCGTCGGAGGTCGTCCTGCGAGCCCGGCCGGTCGGTCGGTCGAGCGCCTCGCTCGGCGCTGGCCGCAGATCCGGTCATGCGATCACCGTACTCCGACCGGCCGTGTCCTCGCGGGCCCGCGCGTTCCTCTGACGCGCGTCCGCCGAAGCGGGCGCTTTGCAACCCGGCCTCCGCAGTGGTACGGTCGCCCTTCAAAAGTGTTCGTCTCTTTTCAAATTCGATCATCGGCCAGCCCACTTAGAGAGCGGCTCGTGTGACTCGGGGGGCGGCGGCGGCGGCGAGCCCCGCGTGGCGGACGCGCATGTCGGCAGTCCCGCCGAGAACGCTCGCGGTACGCGTCCTCATCGGCCTCGTCCTCGCCTTCGTCGCGGTCTACGTCGGCTACAAGGCCGCCGACGATCCGCGGACGTTCGTCGTCGTCGGCCTCAACGGGCTCACGCTCGCGGGCCTCTACTTCGTCGTCGCGAGCGGCTTCACGCTCATCTTCGGCCTCATGCGCGTGGTGAACATGGCGCACGGCTCGCTCTACATGCTGGCGGGCTTCTTCGCGCTCGAGCTCCAGAAGAACCTCACGGGCGGGGAGGCCACGTCGGCCTTCGGGACCTCGAAGGCCGGCATCGGCGACTGGATCATCCCGCTCGTCGTGGCGTGCCTCGCGGTCGGTCTGATCGGCCTCGTCATGCAGCAGGTCTTTCTGCGCTGGAACCAGGGTCAAGAGTTGCGCCAGGCCCTGATCACGATCGCCATCTCGATCATCATCGCCGACCAGGTGCTCGCCAACTTCGGCGGAGTGGCCGAGAACCTCGCCGCCCCCAGTTCCTTCCCGGAGACGGTGAGCCTCCGCCTCTACGACATCTCCTATCCGTTCTTCCGGATCTTCGTCCTCCTCGTCGCGATCGCCGTCGGGCTGGCCCTCTGGGCCATGATCAAGCGCACGCGCTTCGGGATGATCGTGCGCGCGGGCGTGGACGACCGGCAGATGGTCTCCGCGCTCGGCATCAACATCCAGCTCGTCTTCGCGAGCGCGTTCCTCATCGGGGCGTTCCTCGCCGGCCTGGGCGGCGTCCTCGGCGGGACGATGATCTCGGTCAACAAGGGGAACGACACGACGTACCTGCTCTTCTCGCTCATCGTCGTCATCATCGGCGGCATGGGCAGCCTCGCCGGGGCCGCGATCGGCGCCCTCGCCCTCGGCCTGGTCGACGCGTTCGGGGACGTCTACCTCCCGGCCGGCTACACGAACTACTCCGTGCTCCTCATCTTCGCGCTGCTCGTACTGGTGCTGGCCGTCCGCCCCCTCGGGCTGTTCGGAAGGCCCGCGTGACCCGCTCCCCCCACCTCGTGGAGCGGGCACTCTGGTGGGGCCCCGGGATCGTCGTCGTGCTGGTTTTGGCCGCCGCGCCCCTGCTCTTCACCGACTTCTACCTGAGCGCCGTTCTCACGAAGGCCCTCTGGCTCGGCCTCGCCGCGGTGAGCCTCACCTTCCTCGCGGGCTACGTCGGGATGGTCTCGCTCGGCCAGGTCGCCCTCTACGGCATCGCGGGGTTCACGATGGCGAACCTCGTCGAGGCGGACGGCGGCTCGGCGATCGCCTGGAACCCCTGGCTCGGAACCCTGGCAGGGATCCTCGTCTGCACGGGCGTCGGGCTCCTCTTCGGGGCGATCGCGAGCCGAAGCTACGGGATCTACTTCCTCATGATCACGTTGGCGTTCGGGGTCATCGTGTACCTCTTCTTCGCCCAGGTGACGCAGCTCTCCGGCTTCGGGGGCGTGAACAACGTCGACCGCCCCGACATCGTCTCGAACCCCGTCTCGGACCCGGCGAACCTCTTCTACATCGCGCTGGGCACGGCCGCGGCGGTCTACGTGCTGCTCCGCTACCTCGGCCGCACGCCGTTCGGGCTGGCGCTCCAGGGCGTGCGCGACGACCCGTCCCGCATGCGGGCCCTGGGCTTCAACGTGCCGCTCCTGCGCATGCTCGCCTTCGGGCTGGGAGCCCTCGTCGCCGCGTTCGCTGGGATCCTCTCGGTCTGGTGGAACACCCGCATCTCGCCTGGGTCGATCGACCTCCCGCGCACCCTGGACGTCCTCATCATCGCGGTGATCGGAGGGCTCTACCGCCTGGAAGGGGCCTGGGTGGGAGCAATCGTCTTCACCGTCCTCGACAACTGGACCCGCGGCATCGACATCGTGGGCGGACGCTTCAACACCGTGATCGGAGTGGTCTTCCTCGCCATCGTCCTCCTCTCCCCGGGCGGGCTGATGGGGATCTGGCAGTCGATCACGGACTTCGTCGGGCGCCGCTTCGCCGGCACCGGTTCATCGCCGCCCGAAGCGGCCGAAGAGAGTGCCCACCCCTCGTGACCGAGAAGGGAGGAGAGACGCACACGGACGACACGTCCCCGAAGAGCAACCGAGCGTGAGACAACCGACAGGAGGAGATTGAGCGATGCGAGACGGAAGTGATGGAGGCAGGTTCCGGCTGTGGGCCTTCCTCACCGTGCTGGCCTTCCTCGTCGCGGGCATCGCCGCAGGCTGCGGCGGAGACGACGGCGACGACGAGGGCGGCGTGACGGCGACCACGACGGGCACCGATGCCGAAGCGACGGGCGAGCCCCTCAGGATCGGCATCTTCTCGAACAACGAGGGGGCATTCGCGCCCTTCGAGGGCCAGACCTGGGGCGGGGCGATGCTTCCGCTGATCGAGCGCGGTGCCACCCCGGCGAGCGACGATCCGACCGACGGCGTCGAGAACGCGGTGATCGCCGGACGCCCGATCGAGATCGTGTACGGCGGCTCCGACTCCACACCGGACAGCGCCGTCGAGGAGGCACGCCGGCTCGTCGAGCAGGAGAACGTGGAGATCCTGCTCGGCCCGCTCTCGGGCAGCGAGGGGATCGCGGTCGCGAACTACTCGAAGGAGCAGCCCGGCGTCACCTTCGTCAACGGGATCTCCGGCGCCCAGGACACCACGCTCAAGGTGCGGTCGGAGAACTTCTTCCGGTTCCACTCGGACGGCACGCAATGGACCGCCGGGCTCGGCGACTACGCGTACAACGAGCTCGGGTGGCGAAACGTCGTGACGATCGGGGACGACTACGACTTCCCGTACTCGCAGATCGCGGGCTTCGTCGCCGAGTTCTGCGCGATCGGAGGGAACGTCACCGAGCGGCTCTGGCCGCCCCTCGGCGAGGAGGACTACTCCTCCTTCATCACGCAGATCCCGGAGGACGTCGACGGGTTCTTCATGGGCGTCGGCGGCACCGGGACCGTCGCGTTCGTCAACCAGTACGGCCAGCTCCGCGGCAATCTCGCCGACAAGATCATGGGCGGCATCTTCATGACCGACCCGGTGATCCTCGAAGAGCTCGGGGATCAGGTCGTCGGCGTCGTCACGGCCGGCATGACCGCCGGCGACTCGGAGGAGCCCGCCTATCTCGAGTACGCAGAGGGACTCGGGAACGCGTACGCCGACCTCGAGGGCACGGCGTCGAGCGTCTTCGCGTACGGCTACTACACGGCGATGGAGGCGATCGCGCAGGCGCTCGAGGAGGTCGAGGGCGACCTCTCGGACGACCACGCAGCGTTCCGGGAGGCGCTCGCGAACATGGAGCTCGACGCTCCTCTCGGCACGATCACCCTGGACGAGAACCGCCAGGCGATCATGGACAACTTCCTCCAGCAGATCGTCGAGGACCAGACCGGTGACGGCGTCCCGGACGTGCAGACGATCAAGACGATCCCGCAGGTCGACCAGACGTTCGCGGGCTTCTTCAGCCCGGAGACGCCCTCGCCCGACCGGACGAACCCGGCCTGCGAGGAGGCCGAGCCGCCGCCGTGGACCGTGCAGGGCGGAGGCGGCTAGTCAGAAGGGAACCGTGAGCATCGCAGCGACAGAGCCCGAGAGCGCCGAGCCGATCCTTCGCCTCCGCGGGGTCGGCCGGCGCTTCGGGGGCGTCCTGGCCGTCCACGACGTCGACCTCGACGTCATGCCCGGCGAGCGCCGCGCCCTCCTCGGGCCGAACGGCGCCGGCAAGACGACGCTCTTCAACGTCATCTCCGGCGAGTTCCCGCCCACCGCGGGGAGGGTCGAGCTCTTCGGGCGCGACGTCACGACGATGCCTGCGCGCCGGCGGGCGAAGCTCGGGCTCACGCGAACCTTCCAGACCTCGCGTCTCTTCCTCGGCCTGACGGTCGAGGACAACCTCTACCTGGCCGTGATCGGCGTGCGGGGCGGGCATCTCCGCCCCGTGCGCCTGTCCGGCCGGGACGGGCCGATCCGCGAGCGCGCCCGGGACCTCGCCCAGCGGGTCGGGCTCGAGCGCCAGCTCGGAACGCTCGTGGGCTCGCTCTCGCACGGGGAGCAGCGCCAGCTCGAGGTGGGGATGGCGCGTGCCGGCGACCCGAAGATCATGATGCTCGACGAGCCCGCGGCCGGGCTCTCCCGCGGGGAGCGCGTCGCCCTGACCGAGCTCCTGCTCGGGCTCGACCGAGACATCACGCTCATCCTCATCGAGCACGACATGGACGTGGCGCTCGGCGTCGCGGAGCGCGTGACGATGATGCACGACGGGCGCGTGATCGTCGAGGGCACACCGGCCGAGATCCGCGGCAATCAGCTCGTGCACGACCTCTACCTCGGGAGCCACCACGCCCATGCCTGAGCCGTTCCTGTCCGTCACCGACCTGAACGCCTTCTACGGGCGGGCGCAGGCCCTCCACGGCGTCACCTTCGAGATGGAGCGCGAGCCTGTCGCCGTCATCGGGCGCAACGGCATGGGGAAGACGACGCTCTGCCTCGCGCTCATGGGCCTCATGGCCCAGGCGAACGGCTCCGTCCGCTTCGAGGGGCAGGAGCTGATGGGCCGGGCCCCCTACAAGATCGCCGAGGCCGGAATCGG
>JAICNY010000069.1 GCA_025930955.1 Thermoleophilia bacterium | reverse complement strand
CGCGCACGTAGAGCATCGCGTCCTCGACCTCCGCGAACCCGCGGACGCGGAAGCGGAGGTACGTGCGCTTGCGCATGGCGGACGCACGGAGCCGCTTCCTCGTGCCGTGCGCCGCGCGCGGCCGCGCCGCGTCGACGTACGTGTCGGCGACGGGGCGAAAGATCGTGGACTCGAGCGGCTCCGTGCCCTCCGTCGACGCAAGCGCGCCGGGTGCCGCGAGGAGCGCAAGCCCGGCGAGCAGGGTCGCGAGACCCGCCCGGCGGGCAAGCGGCGTGCGGCGGTCGGTGCTGCTCGTCGTCCTCGGCATGGCGGCTTCCGCCACGTGGATCGGCGCGCCTCAGAGGCGGAGGAACCCTGGGGAGAGGGAACGGAGTCCCCCCTTTGGAGGTAAAGGCGGCTACGACGTACGTCCCTCGATCGAGCGAAAAGCGCGCTCCGATGCGTGAATCGCGCCCACTACGGCTATCGTGGAGAGACGTGAGACACGACACGAACCCGTTTGCGGCCCGGGGTCATGGTGCGAGCCCCTCGCGCCGATACTGCGTCCGATGAGACCGAGCGCCGCGGAAGCTCTCAAGGCTGCGATCCGCCGATCGCTGCCGCTCACGATCGCCCTGATCCTTCTGGGCACCGTGACCGTGAGCGCGATTCGGCAGCTCAACGGGCCGCAGTACGAGGCGACGGCGCGCGTCGTCCACTCCGCCGATCTCGGCCCGATCGTCTCGGGCGTCCAAATGCCGTACACCGATCCGCAGCGCGTGATCGACACGGCGACGGAGCTCGCGAACACCCCGGAGCTCTACGAACGCGCGGCGGAGAACGGCGACGTCGGCAGCTCGCAGACGCTCCAGGACTCCGTCGAGGTGAGCGGCGGCGCGGACACCGACGTCCTCACCTTCACGTGCACGCGTTCGGAGGCCGCGCTCGCCGTCGACTGCGTGAACGTCGTCGCGGCCGAGTACGTCGAGTGGCGCGCCGAGCTCTCGGGCGAGGCGGTCGGCCGCGCGATCGAGCAGCTCGAGGAGCAGATCGACGATCTGCCGGCGAGCGGCGGCGGCGTCACGACGCAGGAGCGCGCCGAGCTGCGCGACCAGCTCAACCGGCTCCGCGTCCTCGACACCCTGAACACCGGCGGCGCGACGCTCATCGAGAGCGCCGTCGTCGCGGAGAAGACGAGCCCCCGGCCGGTCCGCGACGCTGTCTTCGGCGGCGCGCTCGGCCTCGTGATCGCCCTCCTCATCGCGGGCATCCGCGAGGCGTTCAACACCCGCATCCGCTCGGAGGCGGACGTGGAGGACGCCCTTGGACGGCCCGTCCTTGCGGCGATCCAGTCGCTTCCGAAGCGCACGAAGCTCGTCACCGTCGGGCGGCACGAGTCCCGCTGGGGCGACACCTACGCCCTGCTCGCGGCGAACATCATGCAGATCCGAGGGAAGGCGGACCGCACGATCATCGCGGTCACGAGCGCGATCGCGGGCGAGGGGAAGACCACCACCGCGACGAACCTCGCGGTCGCGATGGCCCAGCGCGGCCAGCGCGTCATCCTCGTCGACTTCGACCTGCGCAAGCCGTCGGTCGGGCGCGTGTTCCGGATCCCGCAGGGGTCGCCGGGCGTCGTCCAGGTCGTCGACGGGACGGCCGAGCTCGACCGCGCCCTCTGGTCGATCCCGCTGAACGGCAAGTCGGGCGGCCAGGCGGTCGCCGCCTCGAACGGCCACGGTGACCTCGGTGGACTCCGCGAGGAGGGGAAGGGCTCGCTGCGCGTCATCGCCGCCGGCGGGCACGAGCGCGGCGCCCGTATCGCGCGCTCCGCGCAGGTCAGGGAGCTCCTCGACCGGCTCGCGAACGACGCGGACGTCGTCGTGCTCGACACACCGCCCGCGCTCGCCACGGTCGAGATGGCGGAGCTCTCGCGGAGCGTCGACCTCGTCGTCGGCGTCGTCCGCTACGGCCGCGTCACGCGCCGGAGCCTCATCGCGCTCAACCGCCAGGCCGAGACGTGGCAGACGGACCTCGTCGGCGCTGTCATCACCGACGCTCCGCCGGAAGAGGACGACTACTACTACTACAAGTAGGGGGCCGCGAGGGTGAACGCGGTGCTGAGAAGCGGCTTCTTCCGAAGCGACCTCGCGCACTTCGCGCTCGGCGCCTTCATCCTCTTCATGACGCTCGCCGCCTCGACGCGGCTCGGCGAGGTCTTCTCGGTGACGCTCCTCGTCGGGCTCGCCGTGTTCGGGCTCGTCGTGATCGCCTTCGTCGGAGTGCCCCACGTCGCGGTCGCCGCGACCATCCCGCTCTTCGCTCTCCTTCCGATGGTCAAGGCGCTCTGGATGCCCTGGGTCGGGCCGCTCAAGGACGTCGTGACGGTCGCCGCGGCGGCGGCCGCGCTCGTCGTCGTCGTCCTCGCCGCACGCGGCGGCCGGCGGATCCCGGGCGACCTCTGGATCGTCGCGCTGCTCGGCTTCCTCCTCGCCCTCTACGCGCTGAACATCGGCGGCTCCCTCGAGCGGAGCTGGGCGTGGGGCCACGGCGTCCGGCTCTTCATCCTGCCGATGGCGCTCCTGCTCGCCGGGCTCACGCTGCCGAATCCGCGTCGGACGCTCCACTGGGCGCTCGTCTCGCTCATCGCAACGTGCACGGTGGTCGCGCTCGTCGGGATCGCGCAGCAGCTCGCCGGGCCCGCGCGCCTCGTCGAGTTCGGCTGGCTCTGGAACCGGAACGTCCGGACGATCGACGGCTTCCTGCGCAGCTTCGGGACGCTCGACGAGCCGTTCGCCTACGCGGCGCTCCTCATGTTCGGGCTCGCGGCGATCCTCATGTGGGCGCCGCGCCGGCCGATCGTGTTCGCGGCGGCCGGGATCATCGCGGTCGGCCTCTCGCTGTCCGTCGTGCGGACGGCGGTGCTGATCGTCGCGGGCCTCCTCGCGCTGTTCCTCGCCCGCCACGGGAGGATGGTGAGCGCAGCGTTCATGCTCGCGATCGTCCTCGTCGCGTCGGCGACGTTCATGTTGTCGCAGGACGCGACGGAGCAGCGCGTCGTCCAGGGCGGGCCGGCCGCCTTCTACACGCTGAACGGGCGGACGGAGGCCTGGCGCGCGGTGTTCGAGGACGGCGAGGACATTCCGCTCGGGCGCGGCGTCGGCGACGTCGGGACGGCCGCGAACCGCGCACACTTCGACGTCACGCAGACGCGCGAGCAGGCGCTCTCGCGCTCGAAGGAGCTCATCGTCGACTCCGGCTACTTCGCGGTCGCGGCCGACATCGGCGTCGTCGGGCTCGTGGCGTTCCTGCTCCTCCTCGGCCGCCTCGGGACGCTCGGCTACCGCGCCGTCAGGAGCGGTCGCACGGAGGGGTGGGTCGCGCTCGCGATCCTCGTCAGCCTCTCGCTCGACGCGATCACGCGCGAGTCGTTCTCGGCCTTCCCGACCGCGTACGTCGGGCTCCTGCTCGTCGGGCTCGCGCTCGCGTCGGCGCGGGAAGGCGACGAGCCGCGCCCGGCCGGGGTGCCCGCCCGCGTCCGGACGGGGCGACGGCGGGCGATCCGTCCGGTCGCGGGACCGAGCGGTGCGTGAGCCCGGCGCCGAGGAGGCGCCGGGCCGCCGCCCCCTCGACGTCTGTCTCGTCGGCCTGCTCGTCGCGGCCGCGCCGCACGGCTCCGGCGTCCCGCGCTACGCGGCACAGCTCACGCGCGCGCTCGACGCGGTCGCGGACGAGTTCCCCGGACTCCGGCTGACGCTCCTGACGACGCCCGCGGGCGCGGAGGTCGCCGGGCCCCGGCGGCTCGCCGTCGCGCTCGCGGGCTCGGCGTTCCACGACGCGCGCTCCGGCCCAGCACGGCTCGCCGGAGAGCAGCTCGCCGCCGCGTCGCGCCCCGCCGACCTGCTCCACTTCTTCGACCTGACCGGCCCGCTCCTGCGGCCGCGTCGGCGCTTCACCGCGACGATGCACGACGCGTCGATCGTCCACGGGTTCGAGAAGGTTCGCCACGCCTACAAGCGGCGTGTCTACCCCTGGGCGCTCCGGCGCGCCGCGCGGGTGGTCGCGGTGTCCGAGTTCGCCCGCGACGAGGCACACCGTCATTTCGGGACGCCGCCGGAGCGGGTGACCGTCGTGCGCTCCGGCCCGGGGCTCGTGGAAGCGGACGGCGCAGCGCCCTCCGACGTGCTCCCGCCCCGCCCCTTCCTGCTCTATGTCGGCGACCTGACGGCCAAGAAGGACGTGGCGACGCTCGTGTGGGCCTACGCGCGCTCCGGGGTGGACGACGGCCTCGTGCTCGTCGGACGCCCGCGCGAGCCGTATCCCGAGCTCGACGCGGCGCTCGCCACGGCCGGCCCGCGTGTGACCGTCCTCGAGGGCGCGCCCGACTCGACCCTCGTCGCGCTCTACGGCGCGGCGACGGCGCTCCTCCTCCCCTCGCGCTACGAGGGCTTCGGGTTCACGCCGCTCGAGGGGATGGCGCACGGCTGCCCGGTGCTCGCGAGCGACATCCCGGCCGTGCGGGAGATCTCCGGCGACGGCGCCCTGCTCGCGCCGGTCGGCGACGAGGACGCGTGGGCCGAGGCGATCCGCAGGATCGCCCGAGACGAAGAGCTGCGCGCCGATCTCCGCGTTCGCGGCGCCGAGACGGTCGCCCGCTACTCGTGGGAGGAGACCGCCCGCGGCCTCTGCCGGGTCTTCGAGTCGCTCCGCTCCGGAGCGCGCGCGTGATCGACACGCACTGCCATCTTCTCCCCGGCCTCGACGACGGGCCCAAGACGACGGAGGACGCGCTCGGCCTGGCCCGTGCGCTCCTCGCGGACGGGATCGACCGCGTGCTCTGCACGCCGCACTACGCGTCGCAGTTCCCGACGCGCCACGACGACGCCGAGGAGCGGCTGCGCGAGCTCCGGCCGGAGCTCGAGGCGCTCGGGCTCGAGGCGTCGCTCGCCGCGGAGGTGAGCCCCGGGCACGCGGTCTCGGCGCCGCTCGAGGAGCTCCGCCGCCGCGCGATCGCTGGCCGCTACGTGCTCGTCGAGGTACTGCGCGACACGCCCCCGAGCTTCTTCCCGTCCGTCTTCGCGCGGCTCGAGGAGATCGAGCTCCTGCCCCTCTTCGGCCATCCCGAGCGTTGCCGGGCGGTGCAGCGGAGCGCGCGGATCGCCGATCGCATCCTCCGCGACGGCGGCGTCCTCCAGGTCGTCGCGCCGAGCCTCATCGGGCGCTTCGGCGGAGACGCCGCCGCGGCCGGCTGGCGGCTCGTGGACACGGGGCGGGCCGGCCTCCTCGCGAGCGACTCCCACGGGACGCGCCGGCGGAGCCCGCACCTCGGCGACGCCGCGCGCATGGTCGCCGAGCGGCTCGGCGACGCCGCCGCCGCCGAGTTGACGGAGCACGCGCCCTCTCGGCTGCTCGCGGGAGAGCGCCTGTGATCACCGCGGTCGTCCTCAACTGGCGGACGCCGGACCTGACGATCCGCTGTGTCCACTCGCTCGCGGACGACGGCGTTCCGCTCGAGCGGATCGTCGTCGTCGACAACGGCTCGGCCGACAACTCGTTCGCCCGCTTCGGCGAGGAGCTGCGCGGCGCCGTCCTCGTGCGCCTCGAGGAGAACGTCGGCTTCGCGCGGGGGAACAACATCGGCGCGCGGGCGCTCCCGGCAGCGGCGTACCTCTTCGTCAACTCCGACGCGTTCGTCGACCGGCCCGGCTCGGTCGAGCGGATGCGGCGGGCGCTCGACGACCCGCGCGTCGGCGTCGTCGCGCCCCGGCTCGTGAACGAGGACGGATCGCTCCAGCCGAGCGTCGTCCCGCTCACCACTCCCGCGGTCGCCGCCGTACGCGCGTCCGGCTTGAGCCGGCTCGTCCCCAACCGCTTCCAGCCGCGCTGGAGCACGCACTGGGATCACTCTGAGTCGCGCGAGATCCAGGCGGCCAACGGCGCGGTGCTGCTCGTCCGGCGCGAGACGTTCGACGCGCTCGGCGGCTTCGACGAGTCGTCGCACATGTATGCGGAGGACCTCGACCTCTGCTGGCGCGCGCGCCGGCTGGGGCGCGCCGTCCGCTTCGTCCACGACGCCCGGTTCGTCCACCTCGGCGCCGGCTCGAGCGGCGGCGACGAGCGCGACCCCGGGCGGGCGGAACGCGTCGCGGCGGCGGAGGCGGCCATGCTCTCCCGCAACCTCTCGCCGGCGCGCGCGCGGCTCGCCTCAGGGGTCGTCGCCGCCGGGCTCGCGGCGCGCGCGATCGCCTTCCACCTGCTCCGCCGGCCCACCGCGGCCGCCGAGATGCGCGCGTCGCTCCGCGGCCTCCGGGCCGCCCGCCGCGAGGGACGGTAGGCTCGGGGCCGGGATGCGCCAGGGCCTTTCCCTTCTCGCGTGCGCGCTCTGCGCCGCGCTCTTCGCCGTCTCCGCGACCGAGGCCGCGGTCAAGGGCCCGCTCCGGGTGCTCGAGTCCAACCCGCGCTACTTCACCG
Source organism: Thermoleophilia bacterium (assembly GCA_025930955.1). Classification (GTDB taxonomy): domain Bacteria; phylum Actinomycetota; class Thermoleophilia; order Gaiellales; family Gaiellaceae; genus JAICNY01. The sequence continues at coordinate 7,206 of JAICNY010000069.1, read as the reverse complement.
ACGGGACGGGCAAGGCCGTCTACCTGACCGGCTCGCACGTCTGGTGGAACCTCGGCGCGCCCGACTGGACGTCCGGCTGCTGGGACGCCCCCGCCGCCTTCGACTGGGACCGCCACCTCGACTGGCTCGAGGATCACGACCACAACTTCGTCCGGCTCTGGCGGGTCGAGCACACGAGGTGGACGATGTGCTTCGACGACCTCGGGAATTCGCGCCAGACGACGACGGCGTTCCATCCATGGCCGCGTACGGGCCCGGGAACGGCGCACGACGCCGGGCCGAAGTTCGACCTCGGGCAGCTCGACCAGGCGTACTTCGACCGGCTCCGCGCGCGGATCGAGGCGGCGAACGAGCGCGGGATCTACGTCTCCGTCATGCTCTTCGAGGGCTGGTGGCTCCACTCGGTCGACCCCGCCTCGCGCTGGGTCTTCCACCCGTTCCACGAGGACAACAACGTGAACGGGATCGACGGCGATGCGAACGGCGACGGGCTCGGGAAGGAGATCGTCACGCTCGCGCCGACGAACGCCGCGATCCTCGCGATCCAGGAAGCGTACGCCGAGAAGGTCGTCGAGACCGTGAACGACCTCCCGAACGTCCTCTACGAGATCGCGAACGAGGCGGGCTCGTGGTCGACGCAGTGGCAGTACCACATGATCCGCTTCGTCAAGGGCCTCCAGCCGGCAGGCCAGAAGCGCCCCGTCGGCATGACGTATCCACACCTGGGCGGCAACAACAAGCTCGTCTTCCGGAGCCCGGCCGACTGGGTCTCGCCGTGGGCCCACCGGTACATGACCGACCCGCCGCCGGCCGACGGGCGGAAGGTAGTCGTCTCGGACACCGACCACCACTGCGGGATCTGCGGCCCGGCCGACGCGGTGCAGGCCGACGCGTCGTTCGCGTGGCGGAGCCTCACGCGGGGGCTGAACCCGATCTACATGGACGTCATCGACGAGGGCGCGCACGACCCCGTCCGGACGCCGATCCGCCGTGCGATGGGCCAGACGCTCCGCTGGTCGAAGCGGATCGACCTCGCCGCCTCTCGGCCGCGCGGACACGTCTCGTCCACCGGCTACGCGCTCACGGTCGGCCGCCGGCAGTACCTCGTGTACCAGCCGAAGCCGCGCGCGTTCCGCGTCGACCTGCGCAAGGCGACCGGACGCTTCCGCGTCGAGTGGTACCGCCCGGCGGTCGGGCGCTCGAAGCTCGGGAAGCGGGTGCGCGGCGGCGCGGTACGGCGCTTCGCGCCGCCGTTCAAGGGTCCGGCCGTGCTCTTCCTGCGGCGCCTCTAGTCACGCATAGTTAGTGCTGCGATGAAGGTTTTCCTCACCGGCAGCCACGGCTATCTCGGCTCGATCACGGGGCGCGTGCTCGCGGACGCGGGACACGAGGTCCTCGGGCTCGACGCCCTGCTCTACGAGGGCTGCGACCTGCCCGGCTCGGGCGAGGACGGCGCGCGGCCGGCGCTCGTGCGCGACGTGCGGGACGTGACCGCGCCCGATCTCGCCGGCGTCGACGCGGTCGTCCATCTGGCGGCGCTCTCGAACGACCCGATCGGCGAGCTCTCGCCCGAGCTCACGCGCGCGATCAACTTCGAGGCCTCGGTCTCGCTCGCCCGGGCGGCGCGGGAGGCGGGCGCGTCGCGCTTCGTCTTCGCCTCGTCGTGCTCGATGTACGGCGCGTCGGACACGGACGAGCTCGTGGACGAGCAGGCGCCGCTCCGGCCGCTCACCGCCTACGCGGAGTCGAAGGTGCTCGCCGAGGAGGCGCTCGCCGGGCTCGCCGACGACGGCTTCTCGCCGGTCTTCATGCGCAACGCGACCGCCTACGGCGTCTCGCCGCGCCTGCGGCTCGACATCGTGCTGAACAACCTCGTCGCGTGGGCCTTCACGACCGGGCGCGTGAAGATCATGAGCGACGGCACGCCCTGGCGCCCGCTCGTCCACGTGGAGGACATCGCGCTCACCACGGCGGCGCTGCTCGCGGCGCCGCGCGACGTCGTGCACGCGCAGGCCTTCAACGTCGGCGGCTCGGACGAGAACTACCAGGTGCGCGAGCTCGCAGAGATCGCCCGCGACGTCGTCGGCGGCGCCGAGGTCGAGCTCGCCGGCTCCGGCGATCCCGACCCTCGGAGCTACCGCGTCTCCTTCGCGAAGCTGGCCCGCGCGCTGCCGGACCTCCGGCTCCGCTGGACGGCGCGCGCCGGCGCGGAGGAGCTCGCCGCCGCGTACCGCGCCGCGGGCCTCACGCTCGAGGACTTCGAGGGCGACCGCTACGTCCGACTGCGCCGGATCGACGCGCTCCGTGCCCGCGACGAGCTCGACGAGACGCTGCGTAGAGTCCCGGCGTGATCTTCACCGAGCTCGAGCTGGCGGGGGCGTACGTCCTCGACCTGGAGCGCCGCGAGGACGAGCGCGGCTTCTTCGCGCGGGCCTGGTGCGCGGACGAGCTCGACGAGCACGGCCTCGAGACCCGGCTCGTGCAGGCGAACGTCTCGTGGAACCGGCACAAGGGCACGGTGCGCGGCATGCACATGCAGGAGCCGCCGCACGCGGAGGTGAAGGTCATCCGGGCCACGCGCGGCGCGGTCTACGACGTGATCGTCGACCTGCGGGACGGCTCGCCGACGCGGGGCCGCTGGGTCGGCGTCGAGCTCTCGGCGGAGAACGGCCGCGCGGTCTACGTCCCGGAGGGCTTCGCGCACGGCTACCAGACGCTGACGGACGACGCGGAGACGTTCTACCTCGTGTCCGAGTTCTACGCGCCCGGGGCCGAGCGCGGCTACCGCTGGGACGACCCCGGCTTCGGGATCGAGTGGCCGCAGCCCGAGGGCGCGATCGTGTCCGAGAAGGACGCGTCCTGGCCGGACTGGACCGGATGATCCTCGTCGACCGCGAGCTCGAGCGCCGCGAGGCCGAGGGGAAGCCGATCCGCGTCGCCATGGTCGGCGCCGGCTTCATGGGGCGCGGGATCGCGCTCCAGATCGAGACGGCGACGCCGGGGATGAAGCTCGTCGCGATCGCGAACCGCACGCTCGAGCGCGCGCACGAGGCGTACGGGCTCGCGGGCGTGACGGATCCGGTCGAGGCCGGGACGGCCGACGAGCTCGGGAAGGCGCTCCGCGCAGGCCGTCCGGCGGTCACGCCCGACCCGCTCCTCGTCGCCGACGCCGAGGAGATCGACGCGCTCGTCGAGGTGACCGGCTCGGTCGAGCCGGCCGCCCGGGTCGTCGCGCGCGCGATCGAGCACGGTAAGCACGCGATCCTCATGAACGCCGAGCTCGACGGGACGGTCGGCCCGGCGCTCAAGGCGCGCGCGGACCGGCGCGGCGTCGTCTACACGAACGCGGACGGCGACCAGCCGGGCGTCACGATGAACCTCTATCGCTTCGTGCGCGGGATCGGCGTCCGGCCGGTGCTCTGCGGGAACATCAAGGGCCTCCACGACCCGTACCGCAACCCGACGACGCAGCAGGGGTTCGCCGAGCGGTGGGGTCAGAACGCGACGATGGTCACGTCCTTCGCGGACGGGACGAAGATCTCGTTCGAGCAGGCGGTCGTCGCGAACGCGACCGGGATGCGCGTCGCGCGGCGCGGGATGCACGGGCCCACGGTCGAGCCGGGCACGCCGGTCGAGGAAGCGGCGAAGCTCTTCGACGCCGACGAGCTCCTCGAGGGGCCCGGGATCGTGGACTACGTCGTCGGCGCGGCGCCCGGGCCGGGCGTCTTCGTGCTCGGTACGCACGACAACCCGGTGCAGCGCCACTACCTCGAGCTCTACAAGCTCGGCGAGGGGCCGCTCTACTGCTTCACGACGCCGTACCACCTCTGCCACTTCGAGGTGCCGACCACGGTCGCCCGCGCGGTCTGCTTCGGCGACGCCGCGCTCGCGCCGCTCGGCGGGATCCGCGTCGAGGTCGTCGCGGCCGCGAAGGTCGACCTCTCCCCCGGCGACGAGCTGGACGGGCCGGGCGGCTACCTCACGTACGGGCTCGCCGAGAACGAGAACGACGCCGCGCGCGAGCGGCTGCTCCCGATGGGCCTCGCCGAGGGCTGCACGGTGCGGCGCTCGGTCGAGAAGGACGCGGTGCTCACGTTCGAGGACGTCGACGTGCCCGGAGGCCGGTTCGTCGACGGCCTTCGCGCCGAGCAGAACGCGCTCTTCGCCTAGCGCCCGGTGCTCACCAGGCGCGCCAGGGGGCGTCGCCGCTCTCCCAGCGCTGCTCGAGCACCATCCGGTCGCGCAGCGTGTCGAGCGGGTGCCAGAAGCCGGAGTGGCGGTACGCCGCGAGCTGCCCGTCGGCGGCGAGGCGCTCCATCGGCTCCCGCTCCCAGATCGTCACGTCCTCCTCGATGTAGTCGAGGACGCCCGGCTCGCAGACGAAGAACCCGCCGTTCACCCAGCCGCCGTCGCCCGCGGGCTTCTCGTGGAAGCCGCCCACGAGCGGCGAGCCGTGCCCGAGCGCGAGCGCGCCGAACCGGCCCGGCGGCTGCACGGCGGTCACCGTGCAGAGCACGCCCTGCTCCCGGTGGAACCGCACGAGCTCGACGACGTCGACGTCCGAGAGCGTGTCGCCGTACGTGAGGCAGAACGTCTCCCCGCCGATGTGGTCGGCGACGCGCTTGATGCGCCCGCCGGTCATCGTCGCGTCGCCCGTGTCGACGACCGTGACGCGCCAGGGCTCGACGGTCGTCTCGTGCGTCGTCATCGCGTTCTCGGCCAGGTCGAACGTGACGTCGGAGCGGTGGAGGTAGTAGCTCGCGAACCACTCCTTCAGCATGTGGCTCTTGTAGCCCGCGGAGACCACGAAGTCGTTCAGGTCGTGCGCCGCGTAGATCTTCATGATGTGCCAGAGGACGGGCATGCCGCCGATCTCCACCATCGGCTTCGGCCTCACGGCGCTCTCCTCGCTGATCCGCGTCCCGAATCCGCCGGCCAGGATGACGACTTTCACGCGCGGAACTGTAGTCGGCGCCCCGGCCGCGTAGATTTCCGCGGATGGTGCTCGGAACTCGTTTCGAGATGACGCTTCGCCGTCGGGGTGCGATGGACGGCTCGTGCCTACGAGGGGGGAATCCCCCCTCGTCCACCCCCCGGTGCAGCGTCTCGTTCGTAGCCGGAGGCTACGGGCGAGAGCGAGGACGCGGGCAGGGGCCGTCCAGCGTGGCCCGACGGCTCAAGGCTTCGTCTTGAGACGAGTTCTCGAAACGAGCCTCCGCCCCGCCCCGCCGTACTCCCTCGTGCAGTCGGCGCGGCTCTCGAGCGACGCCACGCGCTTCCTGCGGGACGGGGTCTTCACCGCCGCGCTCGAGGCGGGCGGGGCGCCGGCGCTCGCCCGCGCCTGGCAGCGGCCGGACGGGACGGTGGCCGTCCGCGTGGAGGGCGATCGGGCGGAGGCGGCGCTCGAGCGCTTCCGATTCATGCTCGCGGTCGACGACTCGCACGCCGAGTTCCTGCGCCGCTTCCGCGACGACCCGCTCGTCGGGCCCGCGATCCGGGCGCACCCGGGGCGGCGGCCGCTCCGGACGGCGACGGTCATGCACGCGCTCCTCAAGGCGGTGTGCGGCCAGCTCATCCAGGCGCGGGCGGCGCGGCTGCTCGAGTCGAAGCTCGTCCGGCGGCTCTCGCGCGAGCACGCGGGCCTGCGGCTGCCGCCGCGCCGGGAGTCGTTCGCCGGGCTCGCGCCGGCCGCGCTCTCCCCGCTCGGGCTGCCGGCGCGGAAGGCGGGCGTGCTCGTCCGGCTCGCCCGCGAGCTCGACGTCGAGCGGCTACGCGGGGTCGGCTCCGCCGCGGCGGCGGCGCGGATCGAGCGCGAGCGCGGGCTCGGACCGTGGTCGGCGGGCGTCGTCTCGCTCTACGGCCTCGGCCGGTTCGACCGCGGTCTCGTCGGCGACCTCGGGCTCGTGAAGCTTCTCGCGGCCGAGCGCGGCCGGCGGGTGGAGACGGAGGAGACGCGCGCGCTCCTCGAGCCGTACGGCGAGTGGGCCGGCCTCGCGAGCGTCTACATCCTCTCGGGGACGCCGAGGGGCGCCGCCCGGCTGGCCGCGTGAGCGGGCGCCCGCCCGACGGCCGGTCGCAGCGCGAGCGGATGCTCGCCGGCGACCTGTACCTCGCGGACGATCCCGAGCTCGCGGCCGAGGCGCTTCGCGCGCACGAGCTCCTCCACCGCTTCAACGCGTCCCCGCCCGCGGCGCGGGACGAGCGGCGCCGGATCCTCGAGGAGCTGCTCGGCTCGATCGGCGAGGGGACGGAGATCCGCCCGCCGTTCTGGTGCGACTACGGGTACCAGACGCGGATCGGCGCCCGGACGTTCGCAAACGTGGGGCTCGTCGCGCTCGACGTCGCGGCGATCACGATCGGGGACGACGTGCAGATCGGCCCGAACGTCCAGCTCCTCACGGCCACGCACCCGCTCGAGCCGGAGCCGCGGCGCGCGAAGTGGGAGTCCGGCGAGCCGATCGCGATCGGGGACAACGCGTGGCTCGGCGGCGGCGTGATCGTCGGCCCGGGCGTGACGGTCGGCGAGGACACCGTCGTCGGCGCGGGAGCGGTCGTGACGCGCGACCTTCCGGCCGGCGTGCTCGCGCTCGGCGTGCCGGCGCGGGTCGTCCGCTCGCTCGCGGGCTAACCGCGCTCGCGGAGCGCCGGGAAGAGGATCACGTCGCGGATCGTCTCGCGCCCGGTGAAGACCATCGCGAGCCGGTCGATCCCGAGCCCGAGGCCGCCCGTCGGCGGCATCCCGTACGAGAGCGCCTCGACGTAGTCCGGGTCACCCGCCTCGGCCGTCGCGTCGCCGGCCTCGCGGTCGGCCTGCTGCAGGCGGAAGCGCTCCGCCTGCTCGTCCGCCTCGTTCAGCTCGCTGAACGCGTTCCCGAGCTCCATCCCGCCGATGAAGTACTCGAACCGCTCGACCATCGTCGGGTCGTCGGGCTTCAGGAGCGCGAAGGGCGAGATCTCGACCGGGTAGTCGTGGACGATCGTCGGCTCGATCAGGCTCGGTTCCACGAAGTGGCCGAATGCGTGGTCGACGAGCTGGGGCCAGTCCTTGTCCGCGGCGGTGTCCACACCTCGCTCCTCGAGCCAGGCACGAAGCTCCTTCTCGTCGCGCGTCCAGAGCTCGAGCTGCTCGAGCGTGTCCACGAAGCGCACGCGCCTCCACGGCGCCTTGAGGTCGACCGCGTGCCCGCGGAAGGTGACCTCGGTCGT
>JAICNY010000213.1 GCA_025930955.1 Thermoleophilia bacterium | reverse complement strand
CTCGCGACGACGATCGCGGACGCGTGGATGGCGATGATCTTCCGACACGGCTTCTTCCACGCCGACCCGCACCCGTCGAACCTCATGGTGCTCGACGAGCACGACACGATCGGGATCATCGACTTCGGCATGGCCGGGGCGCTGACGGACGAGGACATGTCGAAGGCGACGCGGCTCTTCATCGACATCGTGAACGAGAATGTCGACCGGCTGCCGCGCGACCTCGCCGCGCTGGGCGTGAAGTTCGACCGTTCGAAGGAGGCCGAGTTCGGCGCCGAGCTGCGCGACCTCTACTACCGCTACTACGGCGCACGGCTGCACGAGATCGACCCGATCCAGGTGATCCGCGAGGTCTTCGCGCTCATCTTCCGGCTGCGGCTCGAGCTGCCCGCGCGCTTCGTGATGCTCGACCGCGCGATCGCGACGCTCGGCTCGGTCGGGCTCGAGCTCTACCCGGACTTCAACGTCTTCGAGGTCGCGAAGCCGTACGCGCGGGAGCTGATGCTCGAGCGCTTCACGCCGCGCCGCCTCGCCCTGCGCGCGCGCCAGCAGGGGACGGACTACGCGCGGATCCTCATGGATGCGCCCTACCAGATCTCCGACATCCTCGAGGAGTTCCGTGACGGGCAGGTCGAGATCGGCTTCCGGCACGAGGGGCTCGACGAGCTCTTCGACCGGCTCGACCACGTCTTCAACCGGCTGGTCGTCGGCCTCGTCGTCATGGGCGGACTGATCGGCTCGTCGCTCCTCGGGATCCTCGCGGAGGGCGGGCCGCAGATCTTCGGCCTCCACTTCCTCTCGGTGATCGGCTTCGTCGTCGCGGGCGTCCTGGGCGTCTGGCTCGTGTGGGGCGTGCTTCGGTCCGGGCGGCTCTGAATGGAAGGAGGAAGGATGCTGGATCAAGCGGAGATCGTCGCGATCGTTCCGGTGACCGACGTGGAGGCGGCGATCGAGTTCTACGGAGAAACCCTCGGCCTCGCTCTAAAGGAGCGCCGGGACGACATCCCCGAGAGCCCGGAGGCGGAGTTCCGCGCCGGCGAGGGAACGCTCCTCGCGTACGAGAGCGTCGGCGCAGGACAGAGCCGGCACACGATCGCAGGTTTTCGCGTGGCCGCGCTCGACGCGGTCGTCGAGGCGCTGCGGGCCCGCGGGGTCGTGTTCGAGGAGTACGACCTGCCGGGCCTGAAGACGGTCGACGGAATCGCGACGGTCGCAGGGATCAGGGCGGCGTGGCTGCGCGATCCCGACGGGAACATCCTCGCGATCGAGTCGGTTGGCGCAGAGGGGCTTGACCAGAAATCGAGCTGACCGACCCGAAGGAGGCGACCTCGCGGACCCCGCAAGGGGGCACCGAAGGCGCATGATCGACGACCGGATCGCCGCACCACGAGGTGGACGGGGATCGAGGTGATCCCGAGCCCTTGCGGGACCTGGACCAACGCGCGCGCCGAGCTCCAGCGCATCGTCGCGCTCCCCGAGCCGTTCGTGCCCGGGTAGATTGCCCGCGTGCGCGCACGGATCGCCGAGAAGCGCGAGGTCGCCGAGGGGACGCTCTTCGTCGTCTTCGACCTGCTCGGGGAGGAGGTCGATTTCACGCCGGGGCAGTACTTCTGGGTCGAGCTCCCCGACCGCGGCCTCTCGGACGATCGTGGCCTGCGCCGCCACGTCTCCGTCTGCACGTCGCCGACCGAGCGCGGCGTGCTCGGCCTGGCGACGCGGATCCGCGACACGGCCTTCAAGCAGACGCTGGCGCAGCTCGAGGTCGCGGACGACGTGGACGTCGAGCAGCCGAAGGGTGACTTCCTCCTGCCGGCCGAGGACGGCGGCCCGTACGCCTTCGTCGCGGGCGGGATCGGGATCACCGTCTTCCGCTGCATGCTCCGCTACATCGCCGACCGCGGGCTCGGGCATCGCGTGACGCTCGTCTACTCGAACCGCGACCGCGCGTCGACGGCGTTCCTCGACGAGCTCGCGGAGCTCGAGGAGCGCATCCCCGGCCTGCGCGTCGTCCTCACCATGAACGAGGACCCGGAGTGGGACGGCGAGACGCGGATGGTCGACGAGGCGATGCTCCGCGACGTGCTCGGCGACGAGTTCGACGCGACGACCTTCCTCGTCGCCGGGCCGCCGCCGATGGTCGACGCGGTCGTCGAGTCGCTCGAAGGGGCGGGGCTCCCGGAAGGGCAGATCCGCCCGGACAAGTTCTCCGGGTACTAGGCCGCCTCCGCCGCCTGTCGAGCGCTTGTCACGCTTTCGGCGGAAAGGACATCTGGCCGGGCACCGGGCGCGCGGCTACGGTCGCTCGCATGGGTGGAGAGCAGGTTCTCGTGGTCGAGGGCGACGCGCCGATCCGGGCGTTCCTCGAGGAGCAGCTCGCCGACGACGGGTTCCAGGTGCTGGCCGCGGAGGCGGCGCGGCCGGCCCTCGAGCTCGTCGAGCGCGAGCGTCCGGACCTCGTCCTGCTCGACACGGCGCTTCCGGACGAGTCGGGCTTCGAGGTGTGCAGCCGACTGCGCGCCGGCGAGCCGGGGCGGACGTGGAACCGCGACGTCCCGGTCATCCTCGTCAGCCCCCGCGCCGAGCCGGTCGACCGCGTGCGCGGGTTCGCGCGCGGCTGCGACGACTACCTCGCGCGGCCGTTCGTGTACGAGGAGCTGCTCGCCCGGATGCGCGCCGTCCTGCGCCGGACGAACCGGCGCCGCCGGCTGCTCGCCGTGCGCGACCTCACGATCGACACGGCCGCCCGGCTCGTGAGCGTCGGCGGCGTGCCCGTCGACCTCTCGGTGAAGGAGTACGACCTCCTGCTCGCGCTCGCCCGCGAGCCGGAGCGCGTCTGCACGAAGGAGGAGCTGCTGCGGGAGGTCTGGAACTTCCGCTCACTAGGCCGGACGCGGACGCTCGACAGTCACGCGAGCCGCCTCCGGCGGAAGCTGAACGAGGGCGGCGGCCACGCGTTCGTGCTCAACGTGTGGGGCGTCGGCTACCGGCTCGTCGGCGCGCACACTACCTCAGAGGGTGAAGACACCAGGCTGCTTTCGTAATCATTGACACATGACCATTGGCGACGTAATCTGGCAGCACTGCCTCTCGACCGGGGGGAGGGGGGAAGATTGCGGGGCAGGATCGGAGCGAGCGGGCTCGTCCCACGGGCGGACTCGGTCCTCGCGGAAAGGGCATCCGACTCGGTCCGGGCGCGCGGCGGAGACGGAGAAGTCGAGGTTCTCCTCGTTTGCACGGGCGGCGGCCACTTGCTCGAGCTCTGGTCGCTGCGGGCCGCTTGGGACGGATACGAGCGCGCCTGGGTCGTGGGCGCCGAGGAGCGAT
>JAICNY010000012.1 GCA_025930955.1 Thermoleophilia bacterium | reverse complement strand
GGCCGACGCGGTCGTCATCCAGGACCGGGTCGACCGCGTCGTCGACGCCGTCGCGATCGGCCGCCGCTCGCTCGGTATCGCGCGGCAGAGCGTCCTCGCCGGAATGGGGCTCTCGCTCGTCGCGATGGGCTTCGCGGCGGCCGGCTACATCGCCCCGGTCGCGGGCGCGCTCCTCCAGGAGGCCATCGACGTGGCCGTGATCCTGAACGCGCTGCGAGCCCTGCGCGACTGACGCGCGCCGCATCCGGCCCGACCTCGATCGCGGCGCATCCCGGAGCGCGGACATAGGCTGGCGGCCGTGACGTTCGGACTGGCGGAGGTGCGCGTGCGGGGGTTTCGCTCGGCGCGCGACGTGACGCTCGCGCCGGGAGAGCTCTGCGCGCTCGTCGGCGAGGCGAGCTCGGGCAAGTCGAACCTCCTCGAGGCGATCCGCCTGCTGCTCGACCCGGCGGCGCCCGAGCCGGGCCCGGAAGACGTCTGGCGGGGCGACGGCGACGTGCGGATCGCCGGCCGCCTCGGCGACGGGCGGGAGATCGCGTACGAGCTCGGGCGCCCGAGGCGGCCGCCCGAAGGCGACACGGTCCCCGCCTCGCTCTTCCTGCCGGCGGCGCTCCGCAGCGAGACGGTCGTGGCGCCCTCCGCGCCCGCCTCCAGGGCGGCCGCCGAGGCGGAACGGCTCTTCGCCGCCGCGCTCGCCGACCGCGACGGGTCGGCCGCAGCACCGGCGCTCGCCTTCGTCGCCGGCCTGGAGCGGTGGTGCGAGGCAGGGCTCTCGGGCATCGTGCTCCTCGTGGAGGAGCCGGAGCTCTTCCTGCGCCCGCAGGCGCAGCGGTACCTCCACAAGCTCCTCCATTCGTTCGCCTCGGCCGGGAACCAGGTCGTCTTCTCGACCCACTCGCCCTCGTTCCTGAACGTCGCGCACCTGGAGGAGCTCGCGATCGTCGGTCACGACTCCGCCGCGGGGACGCGGATCACCCAGCCGGGCCCGCTGCCGGCCGACGAGGAGTTCCGGATCGTCAGCGAGCTCGACGCCGAGCGGAGCGAGCTCTTCCTCGCCCGCGCCGCGCTCCTCGTCGAGGGGCGGACGGAGAAGCTCGTCTTCCCCTTCGTCTTCCAGGCGCTCGGCTTCGACGCCGACGGCGAGGCGATCTCGGTCATCGAGTGCGGCGGGAAGTCGAACATCCCGGTCTTCGCGCAGATCTGCGACGCGGTCGGCGTCCCGTTCGTCGCCGTTCACGACCGGGACGCCGAGCCCGGCAAGGAGCCGATCCCCGCAGAGAGCCGGCTGAACGCGCTCATCGAAACCGTCGTCGGCGCTGAGCGGGTCGTCGTGCTCGAGCCGGACTTCGAGGGCGCGACCGGCGTGCTCGGCCACAAGCCGCAGGGGGCGCTGCGACGCTTCGCGGACGTCGGGCCCGACGGGCTGCCGGAGCCGCTCGCGCGGGCGGCGAGGCTCGTGCTCGAGCTGGCAGGCGCCGCGCGCACGTAGCCCGCTCACGCCGCGGGCCGCGCAGACCGGATTCCGCGGGCTAGGATCCGCGCGGCGTGAGGTTCCGGCTCCACTACGTTCCCGGGTCGGCGGCGATGGCGCCGCACGCCGCGCTCGCGGAGGCCGGCGCCGGGTACGAGCTCCGCCTCGTCGAGCGCGACGAGCAGGGCCGGAGCCCGCGCGAGTATCTCGCGCTGAACCCGCTCGGCCGCGTGCCGACGCTCGAGGACGGCGACCTCGTCCTGACCGAGTCGGCCGCGTGCGTCCTCCACGTCGCCGAGCGCTTCCCCGACGCGCGCCTCGTCCCGCCGCCGGGGACGCGCGAGCGCTCGGAGCTCTACCGGTGGCTCATGTTCATGACGAACACGCTCCAGCCGGCCTTCCTGCACTGGTTCTATCCCGAGCGCTACACGGTCGATCCGGCCGGCGAGGAGGGGATCCGCCAGCTCGCGGCGCGGTCGATCGCGGAGCACCTCGAGCGTCTGGACGCCGAGCTCGCGGACCGCCCCTGGCTCGTCGGCGAGGGGCGGAGCGGCGCCGATCTCTTCCTCTTCATGCTCGTCCGCTGGGGGCGGAGGCAGGATCCGCCCGCCTGGGACCGGCCGAACCTGCGCGCTCACTTCACGCGCCTCCTCGAGCGTGAGGGCGTCCGGCGGATGATGGACGAGCAGGGACTGGAGATCCCGGCCCTGTGATCCGGCGCTCGGTCGCGGTGGACGGCGTCCAGGCGAGCTACCTGACCGCCGGGGTGGAAGGCCCGCTCGTGCTCCTGCTGCACGGGACGTACTGGAGCCGGGTCTGGGCGCCCGTCCTCGACCGGCTCGCCGAGACGGGCCTGCGGCCGGTCGCGGTCGACTTCCCCGGCTGCGGGCGATCGGAGGGCGAGCTCACGCTCGAGACGGCCGCCGTGCCGGCGCTCGCCGGGTGGCTCGAGCGGTTCGCCGAGGCGCTCGGCGCCGAGGAGTCGCTGCTCGTCGCCGGCCACGACATCGGCGGCGCGGTCGCGCAGCACCTGCTCGCGGCCGGCGGGCTCGACGTGGCGCGGCTCGCGCTCGTCAACTCGGTCACGTACGACTCCTGGCCGGTGCCCGGCGTCGCGCGCTTCCGCGACCCCGAGGTCGTCGCCGCGGTGACGGCCGACGAGCTCGTCGAGGCGCGTCGCGTCGCCGTCACGAAGGCGGCCGCACGGCCGCTGACCGCCTCGGAGCTCGAGGAGTACCTGAGCCCCTGGCACGACCTGCGCGTCGGCCGCTCGTGGATGGCGATCGCGGGCGCCGCAGACCCGCGCTACACGCTCGACCTCCTCCCCGCGCTGCGCGAGTCGAGCGCGCCGAAGCTCCTCGTCTGGGGCGAGGACGACGAGTTCCAGCCGGTGACGTACGCCGAGCGCCTCGCCGCCGAGGTGCCCGCGTGCACGCTCGTCCGCGTGCCGGACGCGGGCCACATCCCGATGGAGAACGACCCCGACCGGGTCGCGGGCGCGCTCGCCGGGTTCTTCCGGAGCTAGGCGGCGGTTGCGAGCCGGTCGTCGACGGACGCGACGAGGTGGTCGACGAGCGCGCGGAGCCGCTCGCGCAGCTCGTCGTCCGCCAGGAGCCCGTCCTCGTCGAAGCGCGTCGCCGCGAGCCCGACCGGCAGGTCCTCCTCGAGGACGCGCGCGCCGATCGCCGACAGCACCTTGCGGAGCTCCGCCTGCGCCCAGACCGCGCCGAACGCGCCGGTCGAGGCGCCGACGACCGCGGCCGGCTTGTTCCGGATCGGGTTCGTGGCGAGCGGGCGCGACGCCCAGTCGAGCGCGTTCTTCAGGTGACCCGGGACGGAGTGGTTGTACTCCGGCGTGGCGAGGAGGAACCCGTCGGCGCCGGCGAGCGCGGAGCGGAGCTCCACGACCGCCGGCGCCGGATCCGCCTCGTCGTCCGCGTCGTAGGGCGGGACGGCCTTGAGACCGTCCCAGAGCTCGACATCGACGGGCGCGAGCTGTACGGCCGAGCGGAGGAGGCCCGTGTTGTACGAGTCCCGCCGCAGGCTGCCGGAGATGCCGAGGATCCGCACGTCGCTCCCTACGCCCTCGTGAAGTGGAGGTCGGCGACGATCGTCACGTCGTTCGCGAGCGCCGGGTCGCCGGTGGGGAGCGGGGCGTTCCAGTCGATCCCGAACTCCGTCCGGTCGACCGAGGTCGCGAGCTTCAGGCCGATGCGCTCGCGCCCGTACGGGTCCGTCATCGGCGGAGCGGCCGTGCCGGCGAGGGAGACCGGCTTCGTGACGCCCTTCATCGTGATCTCGCCGCGGATCGTGACGGCGTCGCCGTCGAGCGCGACGTCCTCCGCCGTGAAGCGAAGCTCCGGATGGCGCTCGGCGTCGAAGAAGTCCGGGGACTGGAGGTGGGCGGCCAGGTTCTCGTCCTTCACGTCGACGCTCGCGACCTGCGCAACGCCCTCGAGGCGCGCGGTGCCGCCGTCGGCGGCGAACGTCGCCGCGACGTCGCGGAAGTCGCCCTTGAACGTGCCGGCGAGATAGTCCACCTCGAAGCCCACCGTGGAGTGGACGGGGTCGAGCTCCCAGGTGCCGGCCGGAGCGATGGTCTCGGTGATCGTCGTCATGTCTTCTTCCTTTCGTTGCGTAGTGTAATATTGAGAACGCAATCAAATGTAGCACGCTAAGATTGAGAGCGCAAACATTGTCGACCGAACTGACCGCAACCGAGGCACCGCCCGCAGTCCGCGCGTGGACGCGGCTCATGCGCGCTCACGCGTCGTCCGTCCGGCTGCTCGGCGCACGGCTCCAGGCCGAGCACGGACTGACCGTCAACGACTACGAGGCGCTCTACGTCCTCTCCCGTGCGGACGGCGGCCGGATGAAGCGCGTCGACCTCGCGCGCAGGCTCCTGCTCACGCCGTCCGGGATCACCCGGCTCCTCGAGGGGCTCGAGCGGGCCGGGCTCGTCGAGCGGCAGGCGTGCAAGGAGGACCTCCGCGTCTCGTACGCACAGCTCACGGACGCTGGGCGCGAGAGGCTCCTCGCGGCGTCGTGCGCGCACGAGGGGTCGGTGCGCTCGCTCATGGAGGAGCACCTCGACGCGGACGAGATCGAGGCGCTCGCCGAGATGCTCGCCAAGCTCCCCGACGTCGCCGAGGGCGACGACGCCTGCCCGGCCGCCTGAAGGTTCGGCTAGCCGAACGCACGGACGCGGGGTGGCCTCATTCCACTGCGGGCCGCGGCACGCGAGGCTTCGGTCATGGACTTCTCGGCACACGTCGACCTGGCCCGCGCCCTCTCCGCCTCGACCTCGCTCGAGTCGCCGCGGAGCCTCGCGATCGTCGAGAGCCGCCTCCGGCGCGGCGACTGGACGCCCGTGCACGTGCACGAGACACCCGAGGCGTTCCACGTGCTCGAGGGCGTGCTCGCGGTCTTCGCCGGAGGCGCGGAGATCGAGCTCGAGGCCGGCGAGAGCGTCGTCGCCCCGCACGGGATCCCGCACACGGTGCGGGCCCCCCACGGGCCGGTGCGCTACCTGAGCGGCTCGCTCGTCCGCTCGGCGGCCCGCTACGAGGACTTCCTCCGCGCCGTCGCGCCGCGCATGGACGCCGACGACGCCCTCCGGCTGTCCGCGCTCGGGGCGTCCAACGGCATCTCGCTCGTCGCCGCCGCCTAGGTTTCCGCCCCGCCCGCCCGGGAACGCGGGGGCTCGTGGCGCAGACCGAGGATCCCAGGCGGGCCGGCCCAGAGCCGCCGTTCCCGAAGCAGGCGCAGCCCGCGCCCGGGCGCGAGAGCGAGATGGAGCCTCACCCGGACTACGGCGAGGAGACGTACGAGGGCACGGCGAAGCTCCGGGACAAGGTCGCGCTCGTCACCGGCGCCGACAGCGGCATCGGCCGCGCGGTCGCGCTTGCGTTCGCGCGCGAGGGCGCCGACGTGCTCGTCTCGTACCTCTCGGAGGACGACGACGCCGCCGAGACGGTTCGCGTCGTCGAGGACGCAGGCCGCAAGGCCGTGGCCGTTCCCGGCGACATCGGGGACGAGGAGCACTGCAAGGCGCTCGTCGAGCGCGCCGTGGACGAGCTCGGACGGCTCGACATCCTCGTGAACAACGCGGCGACGCAGGGCGTGCACGAGAGCATCACGGAGATCCCGTCGGAGGAGATCGAGCGGGTGTTCCGGACGAACGTCCTCAGCTTCTTCTGGCTCTCCCGCGCCGCGATCCCGCACCTCGAACCCGGCTCCTCGATCATCAACACGACTTCCATCCAGGCGTACGACCCGTCGCCGACGCTCATCCACTACGCGGCGACGAAGGGCGCGATCTCGACCTTCACGAAGGCGCTCGCGAAGGAGCTCGTGGAGCAGGGCATCCGCGTGAACGCCGTCGCGCCGGGGCCGGTCTGGACGCCGCTCATCGCCATGTCGTTCGAGCCGGAAGAGGTCGCGGAGTTCGGTCAGGACAACCCGCTCGGGCGTCCGGCGCAGCCGGCCGAGCTCGCACCCGCCTACGTCTTCCTCGCGTCCGACGAGGCGCGCTTCGTCGTCGGCGAGGTGATCGGCGTGACCGGCGGGCTCCTCCTCCCGTCGTAGCTCGGCCCGCCGGCCGCAGGGTCGCCGGCCGCCGGCGGGCACTCGCCCTCGCCGTGGGGTCAGGTCCGCCTGTGCAACGCTAGGAGCGCGCCTCGTCGGCGGTCTCCTCGAGCTCCTCCCAGCCCTCCTCGCCCTCGCCGAGCGGCTCCCGACCGAGGCTCTCCTCGGGCTCGACCCCTTCGGTCTCGGCGCGGTCCGGCTCGCTCCGCTTCTCCTCCATCGTCCACCTCCCTTTCCCGGGCGCGTTCCCCACCGCCGCGCGCGGCACACCGGCGAGCCGCGTACGCAGTCGAGCGAGTCCGACACGGTTTCGGCACGAAGCGGCACAGACACGCGCGGGTTTCCTCGATACGCTTTCACTAGTGGGTGGAGGGGGTCTTCCCTCATCACGGGCGCGCGTGTAGCCGGGATGCCTCTTCGCCCCGGAGCGCGTGAGCGCGCCGCGATCCCGCTCTTCGACGGGACGCGGCTCGCGGCCCGGCTCTGGCTCCCCGGGGAGCTGCCGGCCGCCGTGCTCCTCGAGGCGCTCCCGTACCGGATGGACGACCTCACCGCCTCCTACGCCTCCGAGTACGAGCGGCTCTGCGGCGAGGGCGGCTTCGCGGTCGCCCGCGTCGACCTGCGCGGAACGGGCTCCTCGGACGGGATCGCGACCGACGAGTACCCGCCGCAGGAGCTCGCGGACCTGGCCGAGGTGGTCGCGTGGCTCGCGGCGCAGGAGTGGTCGACCGGGCGCGTCGGGATGTTCGGCACGTCGTACTCCGGCTTCAACTCGCTCCAGCTCGCGTGCGAGCGCCCGCCCGCGCTCGGCGCGGTCGCCGCGATCTACGCGACGGACGACCGCTACACGGACGACGTCCACTACACGGGGGGCGCGCTCCGCGGCCTCGACCTCCTCGACTACGTCCTCTACATGGCGGCGATGAACGTCCTCCCGCCGGTTCCGGCGGTGTACGGCGAGGGGTGGCGCGATGCGTGGCGCGAGCGGGTCGAGGCCGCGGAGCCCTGGCTCCTCCGCTGGCTCGAGGAGCAGGCCGACGGCCCGTACTGGCGGCACGGCTCGCTGCGGCCGGGCTACGAGCGGATCGCCTGTCCGACGATGCTCGTCGGCGGCTGGGCGGACGGCTACCGCAACAACACGTTGCGCACCTTCGAGCGCCTCGAGGCGCCGAAGCGGCTCCTTCTCGGCCCGTGGAGCCACATGTCACCGGCCACGTCGCTTCCCGGCCCGCGCATCGATCTCGTTCCGGAGCTCTCCCGCTGGTTCGCGCGCTGGCTCCGGGACGAGCGGAACGGCGTGGACGAGGAGCCGCCGATCGCCGTCTTCGTCCGCCGCTCGACCCGGCCCGCGCCCGATCTCGCCGAGGTTCGCGGC
This sequence comes from Thermoleophilia bacterium, assembly GCA_025930955.1. Classification (GTDB taxonomy): domain Bacteria; phylum Actinomycetota; class Thermoleophilia; order Gaiellales; family Gaiellaceae; genus JAICNY01. Next base: position 21,106 of record JAICNY010000012.1, on the reverse strand, counting down.
GAATGGCGTTCCGAGGCCGGCTGGCCGCTCGAGCGCGCCCGCGAGCTCGACCTGCGGCCCGAGCCGGCCGACGGTGTGGACGAGCTCCGCGTCGAGGGCGACGTCGGGACCGCCGCATGGATCTCGTGCGCCGCGCGGCTTCCCTGGGGCCAGCCGGCCGACCAGCGCGAGGACGACGCGCGCTCGCTCTCGTACGAGTGGGCGCCGCTCGCGGAGGAACTCGAGATCCTCGGCCACGCGCGCCTTCGCCTCCGCATCGAGACCGCCGCGCCGGTCGCGTTCCTCTCGGCGAAGCTCTGCGACGTCTTCCCGGACGGGACGTCCGCGCTCGTGACGCGCGGGCTCCTGAACCTCGCGCACCGCGAATCCTCCACCGACCCCGGGCCGCTCGACGGCCCGGCCGAGATCGAGCTCGAGCTCGAGGCGACCTCGTGGGTCTTCGAGGCCGGCCATCGGATCCGGCTCTCCCTCGCGGGTGCGGACTGGCCGAACATCTGGCCGCCTCCGTCCGCGGAGCCGCTCACGGTCGACCGCTCGACGGTCGTCCTCACGCTTCCGACCGTCCCGCCGGGCGGCGCCGGGAGGCCGCAGTTCGCGCCGCCGCCGCCGCGCGACGCCGAGCAGGACGATCCGCCCGCGACCTGGGTCGTCGAGCGCGACGTTCTCGGCCGCGAGACGCGCGCGCGCATCGGTCATGGCACGGCGTACGACGCCGAGCACGGCGCGCGGGTCGAGGAGCGCTACGAGGGCACGATCGCGGTCAGGCCGCACGACCCGGCGCGCGGCAGAGCGCACGCCGTCAGCGTCTACCGGATCGCCTGGCCCGAGGCGGTCTGCGCCGCCCGCGCGGAGCTCGACCTCCGCTCCGACGCGGCGGCGTACCACGTCGCGGTCACCGTCACCGCGGAGGCGGGCGGCGAGCGCCGTGAACGCCGGTTCGAGCGGACGATCAGGCGGCTGCTTCAGTGAGCGCGGTCGCGTGGCAGGCCGCAAGCTGCGGCCCGCCGCGGGCCGGGGCGAGCGCGGGGTCCTCCCCGCGGCACCGCTCCTCGATCCCGAGCCGCGCCGCTTCGCCCGACGCGTAGAGGGGGCAGCGTGGGTGAAAGCGGCACCCGGAGGGGATCCGCGTCGGGTCGGGCGTCTCGCCGGAGAGGATCAACGGCTCGCGCCCGCCCGCCTCCGGCACGACCGACAGGAGCGCCGCGGTGTACGGGTGCTTCGGATCGCCGAGCAGCTCCTCGGTCGTCCCGATCTCGACGATCCGGCCGAGGTACATGACCGCCACGCGGTCGGCGACGTTCCACGCGAGCCCGAGGTCGTGCGTCACGACGAGGATCGAGACGCCGGTCTCGCGCACGAGGCCGAGCATGAGCTCGAGGATCTCCCCGCGCACCGAGGCGTCGAGGCTCGAGACCGGCTCGTCGGCGACGAGCAGGCTCGGCCCGACCGCCATCGCGCCGGCGATCACGACGCGCTGCCGCTGACCGCCCGAGATCTCGTACGGGTAGAGGCGGAAGAACCGCTCCGGCGGCCGTAGCCCGGCGCGGGAGAGCGCCTGCGCGACGAGCTCCTCCTCGTTCCCGGGCGTCTTCTGGATCCGCAGGCCCTCGGCGACGGCCTCGTAGATCGTCTGCCGCGGGTTCAGCGCGCCGGCGGGATCCTGGAAGACCATCTGGACGCGCCGCCGGAAGGCTCGCAGCGCCCCGCCGCGCCGCGCGACGGGTTCTCCCTCGAAGCGCACCTCGCCGGCGTCGGGCCGCTCGAGCCCGACGATCGTTCGCGCCAGCGTCGTCTTGCCGCAGCCGGACTCGCCGACGAGCGCGAGCACCTCGCCCGGCTCGACCGTCAGGTCGACGCCGTCCACGGCCCGCGCGACCCGGCCGCCGCGGACGGGGAAGCCGACCTCGACCCCGCGCAGCTCGAGGAGCGGCGTCACGCGGGCTCCACGAGGACGCACGCCGCCGCGCGCCCGGCGCCGGCCGGGCGCAGCCGGACGTCGACGTCGGGACACTCGGGCTGCGCGAGCGGGCACCGCGGGTGGAACGGGCAGCCGGACGGAAGCTCGCGCGGATCCGGCGGATCGCCGGGCAGCCCGGACGGATGCCGCCGGAACGCGGGGTCGCCGATCACCGGGAACGCCGCGGCCAGCGCGCGCGTGTACGGGTGGGCCGGCGCGCGGAAGACCTCGTCGCTCGGCCCCTCCTCCACGATCCGCCCGGCGTACATGACCGCGATCCGCCGGCAGACGGCGGCGAGCGTCGAGAGGTCGTGCGTGACGAAGAGGACGGCGAGGCCGAGCTCCTCCTGGAGCCGCGCGAGCAGGCGGAGCACCTGCGCCTGCACCATCACGTCGAGCGCCGTCGTCGGCTCGTCCGCGATGAGGAGCCGCGGCCGGCAGGCGAGCGCGAGCGCGATCAGCACCCGCTGGCGCTGCCCGCCCGAGAGCCGGTGGGGATAGTCGGAGGCGCGATCGGCCGGGATCCCGACGAGCTCGAGCAGCTCGGCCACGCGGGCGCGCACGGCGCCGCGCCCGAGTCTCGGCTCGTGGAGCTCGATCGCCTCGACGATCTGCGCGCCGATCCGCTGCACCGGGTTCAGCGAGTGGAGCGCGCCCTGGAGGACGATCGAGGCCTCCGTCCAGCGCACCGCCCGAAGGCGCCCGGGCCTCATCGCGAGGACGTCCTCGCCGTCGAGGAGCACCTCGCCCGTGACCGCCGTCCCGCGCGGAAGCAGCCGCAGGATCGCCCCGGCGAGCGTCGACTTGCCGCAGCCCGACTCCCCCGCGAGCCCGAGCGTCTCGCCCGGGGCGAGATCGAGGCTGACGCCGCGCACCGCGGGCACGCCGCCGCCCGAGCCCGCGTAGGTGACGGCGAGGCCGCGCACCGCGAGGAGCGGCGCCGCCGGCCGGGGAGCGGCGCTCACGACCGCCGCTCCCTGAGGCGCGGGTCGAGGATCGCCTCGAGCGCCTGGCCGCACAGGGTGAACGCGAGCACGACGAGCATGATCCCGAGCCCCGGTGGGAGGAAGTACCACCAGGCCTCGCGCGTGATCGCGCCCGCGTGGAACGCCTCCTCGAGCATTTTCCCCCACGACGCGCGCGACGGGTCGCCGAGGCCGAGGAACGAGAGCGTCGTCTCGGAGAGGATCGCGATCGGGACGGTGAGGGTCGTGTTCGCGAGGACGAGCGGCATGACGTTCGGGAGGATGTGCCGCCCCATCAGATGGCGGTTCGACGCGCCGAACGCGCGGCTGCGGTCGACGTAGAGCCGCTCCTTCAACGTGAGCACCTGCGCGCGGATGAGCCGGGCCGTCCCCGGCCACGAGGTGATCCCGATCACGAGGATGATGTTCTCGATCGAGGGCCCGAGCACCGCGGCGAGCACGATCGCGAGCGGAAGGAAGGGGATGACGAGGAACCACTCCGTGCCGCGCATGAGCAGCCCGCCGAACCGCCCGCCGACGAAGCCGGCCGAGACGCCCACGACGGTCCCGATCACGATCGCGATCACCGTCGCCGCGAGCCCCACGAGCAGGCTGATCCGCGATCCCCAGACGAACTGCGCCCAGACGCTGCGCCCGAGGTTGTCCGTCCCGAGCGGCGGGAACTCGCTCGGCGGCGCCCACGAGGGGTTGTCGATCGCGTTCACCGCCCGCAGCTCGGCCTCGTCGGCGAGGAGCGGCGCGCCGAGCGCGACGAGGCCCGCGAGGACGAGGACCGCGAGCCCGACCATCCCGGTGCGGCTCCTCCGGTAGTCCCCCCACGCGCCGGCGACGGCGCGGCGCCGGCGCGCCCAGGCGACCCGGGTCGCGGAGGTGGCGACCGCGCCCCTCATGCCGTCCGCACCCGCGGGTCGAGGTACGAGTAGAGAAGATCGGCGGCGAGATTCGCGACGATCACGGCCGCGCTGAAGACGAGGAAGAGCCCCTGGAGCATCGGCAGGTCGGGCCCGGAGAGCGCCTCGAACGTCGCGAGCCCGAGCCCCGGCCAGGAGAAGATCGTCTCGACGGCGATCGCGCCGGAGAGGACGAACCCGATGTTGATCGCGAGGAGCGTCGTCACGGGCAGGAGGGCGTTCGGCACGGCGTGACGGTTCCGGACGGCGACGTCGCGCAGCCCCTTCGCACGCGCGAGGAGCAGGTAGTCCTCGCGCATCGTGTCGAGGAGCGACGAGCGCATGATGAGCGCGTACTCGCCGAGGTACGCGAGCGTGAGCGTCGCGGCCGGCAGCACTATGTGGTGCGCCTGGTCGATCAGCCGCTCGAGCCCACCGCCGGTCTGCGGATCGGCGATCCCGCCCACGGGGAACCAGCCGAGCCCGACCGCGAACACGAGCAGGAGGAGCATCCCGAGCCAGAAGTCCGGCATCGAGTAGGTCGTCATGGTGAACCCCGTGGAGACGTAGTCGGTCTTGGAGCCGCGCCTCCAGGCGGCGACGATCCCGATGAGGATCCCGATCAGAGCCGAGAGGAGCGCCGAGACCCCGACGAGCGCGACGGTCGGCCACGCGCGGCGCGCGATCTCGGAGGCGACCGGCTCGTTCGAAACGTACGAGCGGCCGAGGTTCAGCTGCGCGGTCTGGACGACGTAGCGCGCGAACTGCTCGGCCTGCGAGCCGTCGAGCCCGAACTCACGGCGGAGCTCCTCGCGCTGCTCCTGCGAGAGGTTCCGGCCGCGGTAGAGGTTCGCGACCGGGTCTGACTCGACCACCCGGAACAGGAAGAAGTTGAAGACGACGACGAAGAGCAGCGTCCCGACCGACGCGAGGATCTTGCCGATGACCCGCCGGCGATTCACGAGCCCCCGCGCCCGGGCCGGTCAGTCGCGCTCGTCGACCGTTCGCCTGCGGCGTAGGACCCACACGGCCGCCGCGACCGCGAGCAGCGCGAGCGCGACGAGGGCGACGAGCGTTCCGGTGCTCATCCCGCCGTCGTCGTCCGTGGCGGCGGCGGCCTCGCCGCCGCCCTCGGCCGCCTCGTCCTCCTCCGAGACCGGTCGCAGGAGCGCGTAGGACGGCGAGGAGTTCGAGAACATCACGGGCCCCACGTCCGCGGGCTGACGCACCCAGCCCTCGAACCGGTCGGTGCGGTAGGCCTGCAGGTCCGGGCTCAGGTAGAGGATGTGGTAGACCGCCTGCGAGTAGAAGCGGCGCAGCATCTCGTGGACGATCTCCACGCGCCGCTCCTTGTCGAGCTCGACCTTCTGCTCCTCGTAGAGCCGGTCGTACTCAGGGTCGCAGAGGTTCGCGTCGTTGTAGTAGTTCGTCGGCTCGTCCGGGTCGGCGCTCACCTGGTCGCACGTGAAGTAGGAAAGCATCGGGTCGGGGTCGACGAACGGCACCCAGCCCCACTGGAACATGTCGTAGTCGCCGCGGCCGATCACCTCGGTGAGGCGCGTGTCGTTCATCGGCTGCTGCGTTGTCGCGATCCCGATCTCGCTCAGCCAGCCGGAGACGAACTCGGCCACGCCGGGCGCCGACTGGGACTCGGTGCGAACGGCGTAGACGAAGTCGAGCGGACGCCCGCCGCCCGGCATCTCGCGAACGCCGTCGCCGTCGGTGTCGAGGTAGCCGCCCTCGTCGAGCAGCTCGCGCGCGCGGTCGAGGTCGAAGTCGAACCGCTCCTCCTCCGGGATCTCCGGCGTCCACTCGGGATCGGCGGACGGGCTCATCGCCTCGCTCGGCGAGCCGAGCCCTTCCAGGACGCGGTCGATGATCGTCTGCTCGTCGATCGCGTGGGCGATCGCCTGGCGTACGGCCAAATCCATGAGGGCCGGATGCGGCTCCTTCAGGCCGTCGCCGCCGTTGATCGCAAGCTCGTCGAACCCGCCCTGCTGGCCCTCCACCGCGACGATCCCCTCGGTCTCGGCAAGCTCGGCGAACGAGCTCTCGGGGACGTAGTGCGCCGCGTCGATCTCGCCCGTCTGCAGCGCCGCGACCATCGCGTCCGCATTGTTGAAGAGGCGGAACACGACCTCGTCGATCGCCGGCCGCCCGCCCCAGTAGTTCTCGTTCGCCTCCAGGCGCCAGAACTCGCCGCGGCGAAGCTCCGCGATCGTGAACGGCCCGGAGCCGACCCCGTCGAGCCCGTCGTAGCGCGTGATCTCGCGGGGACCGAGCTCGCCCCAGACGTGCTCCGGGAGGATGTAGACGTCCATCGTCGGGAGCTTCGGGTCGGGGACGCTCGACTCGAGGACGACCGTGCGCTCGTCCGGCGCCGACGCGGTGATGTTCGCGACCGTCGAGTCGTAGTTCAGCCAGCCCTCCTCGCGAGCCCGGTTGATCGTGAAGGCGACGTCCTCCGAGGTCAGCGGCTCACCGTCCGACCAGAGGAGGCCCTCGCGCAGCGTGTAGGTCCACGTGAGCCCGTCGTCCGAGCCCTCCCAGGACTCGGCCAGGCCGGGGATCGTCTCGAAGTCCTCGGCCGCCTTGTCCGTGAGCGTTGCGTAGTGGAGGTTCCAGACCTCGTAGTCCGGCACCTCGACCCCGACGAGCGGGTTCAGGCTGTCCACGTCGTTGTCGAGCCCGACCGTGAGGATCAGCCGCTCGCCCGTCCCCTGTGCGGCCGCGCCGGCCGCGAGCGTGAGGATCGCGACCGCCGCTAGGAGGCCGACGAGGAGGCGGCGCGCGCTCATCGCGGGATTATGGCGTGCGCCTACAGCAAAGACCAGTCCAGGAATCGCTCGAGCCGCCGGTAGAAGTCGATCTGCGGTCCGGCGCGCAGCAAGCCGTGCCCCTCCGTCGGGTACGTGACGTACTCGAACGTCTTTCCGAGCCGGCGGAGCCCGGCGACGAGCTCCTCGGACTGCTTCGGGTGCACTCGCTCGTCCCGCTCGCCGTGCGCGACGAGGATCGGAACGCCGAGCCGCTCGAGCCGGTGGATCGGCGACCCGCGGCGGTACGCCTCCCGGGCGGTCTCGGGGTGGCCCATCATCCGCTCGAGGTCCTGGACGCCCTCCCGGTCGCCCTGCGCCCACGAGGTGAGGATGTCGCAGTCGCCGTATTTCGCCACCGCGCAGCGGAAGCGGCCCGCGTCGTCGTCCACGGCGGCGCAGAGCGCCATGTACGAGCCGTAGCTTCCGCCGAAGATCGCGAGGCGCCCGCCGTCGACCCAGTCGAGCCCGCGGAGGAAGTCGGCGGCGGCGAGGCAGTCCTTCGTGTCGTCCACGCCCCAGACGCCGTGGTTTCTGCGCTCGAACTCGCGCCCGTAGCCCGTCGACCCGCGGAAGTTCGGCGCGAGCCACGCGTAGCCCTTGTCGAGGAAGTACTGCGCGTGGCCGTCCCAGTGGTCGCCGTACGCGTCGGTCGGCCCGCCGTGGGGATAGACGACCGCGGGCGCCGGCCGCTCCGCGCTCGCGTGGCGCGGACGGAAGAGGAACGCCGGTATCTCGAGGCCGTCGAACGAGGTGTACGCGACCTCCTCCGGCGCCACGTGCGGGGCGCGGCGGATCGCGCGCGGCGACGGCGCGAGGAGCGTGCGCGGCCCGGCGCCCGGCCGGACGAGCCTGAGCTCGGGCGGGGTCGCGTGGTCCTCGTACGTCCCGAGGATCTCGCCGTCCGCCGTCCAGTGCGGGGCGCCCCAGGCGCCGCCGGGGGAGAGCGTCTCGACCGCGCCCGTCGCCGCGTCGACGGTCACGAGGTCGAAGCGGTTGCGCCGCCCGCGGACCGCCACGAGCCGCGTCGCGTCGGGGTGCCAGCGCGGCTCGGAGAAGTCGGCCTCCTCGTGCGTGAGCCGCCGGTCGCCGCTTCCGTCGCGCCCGACGAGGTGGAGCTCGTCCCAACCGGGCCGCTCGGAGACGTAGGCGAGCGTCGCGCCGTCGGGCGACCACGCCGGGCTTCGGTCCTGCATCCCGGGCGTGCCGGTGAGCGCGCGCGTCACGCCACTCCCGAGATCGGTTACGCGGATCTCGCTCCGCTTGAGGTCGTCGCGCGGCGTGAAGACGAACGCGACCTCGCGGCCGTCGGGCGAGACGGCGGCGCTTCCCTCGTCGCCGTGGTCGTCGTGCCGGGCGAGGCGGCGCGGCCAGGGGTCGTGCACGTCGAGCACCGCGAGGCGCGTCGCGCGGTCGCGCTCGACCGTGATCGCGAGGCGGGCTTCGTCAAGCCAGAGCGGGCTCGAGCCCTTCGCGAGGCGGCGCGGCGGGCCGCCCGCCGTCGGCACGATCCAGACGGCGCCCTCGTCGCCGTACGCGACCTGCGACCCGTCCGGCGAGCGGCGCGGCTCGACGTCCTCCCAGTACGGCGCCGGCTCGCGCCCGCTCGTCAGGCGCTCCGGGACGCCGCGCTCGAGGTCGAGGAGCCAGACGTCGGAGGTGTCGCGATCCTGGATGTAGACGGCCGTCCGCCCGTCCGCGCCGAGCGTGAGCGAGCGCGGCCGCTCGACCGCGGCGATCGCCTCGAGGCGCCAGTGCGGCGGGGGCGGCACGTCCGGCCGGGCGGGCACGGGGATGCCGCCGCGCTCGTCCTTGCCGATCCAGTGCGCGACCGGCTCAGGCATGCGCGAGGCCCTTCTCGAGGCCGGTGAGCGTCTCCAGGACGAGGCCGCCGAGCGCGTCGAGGTCGTAGCCGCCCTCCTGGACGACGACCGTCGGCAGGCCGAGGGCACCGAGCCCCCGCCCGGCCGCGCGGAAGCCGTCCGGGGTGACGGCGAGCGGGCTCTCAGGGTCGCCCGCGGCCGCGTCGACGCCGAGCGCGACGACGAGCGCCTGCACCCCGCCGTCCCGCGCCCAGGCAGCGAGGCGCGCGACGGCCTCGACCCAGTCGGCGTCACCGGTGCCCGGCGCGAGCGGGAGGTTCAGGTTCGTGCCCGCGCCGTCCCCGGCGCCGGTCTCGCCGGCGAAGCCGAGATAGTGCGGGAACCAGCCGGCGGCCGGATCGACGTGGACGGAGCCCGTCAGCACGTCGGGATCCTCCCAGAAGATCGACTGCGTCCCGTTGCCGTGGTGCGCGTCGACGTCGAGGACGGCGACGCGGCCGAGCTCGTCGCGGAGGAGCGCGGCGGCCGCGGCGGCGTTGTTCAGGTAGCAGGAGCCGCCGTGCGCCCGCCGCGTGACGTGGTGGCCGGGCGGGCGGCAGCAGGCGTACGCGGCCGGCGCGCCGGCGAGGACGAGGTCGGCCGCCGTGAGCGCCGCGTCGACCGCCGCCCGCGCGGCGTCCCAGGTGCCCGGCCCGACGAGCGTCATCGTGTCGTACGCGAAGTAGCCGGGCCGGGCCCACGGCGCGGTCGGCACGGCGGGCGTCTCGGTCAGGCCGTGGTGCGCGAAGACGTACGGGACGACGCGGTCCTGGCCGGGGTCGTCCGGCAGGCCGGCGGCCTCCCAGTCCGCCCACGCGCGCGCGAGGTAGTCGAGGAGGTCGGCGTCGTGCACGGCGAGGAGCCGCTCGTCGGGATGCCCCTCCGCGCCGGCGATCCGGGCGCCGTCGGCCGCGAGCGCGTCCCGGATCGCCTCGGCGCGCGCCGGGATCTCGGCCGCGGGCGTCCGCACGCCGACCCAGACCTCGCCGCCCGGGTCGTGCAGGCGATGGCGGTCGCTCCAGACGACGGGCAGGCCGAGCGGCATCGCCCGAGCATAAGCTCCGCGCGATGTCGACCCTGCGCGAGCACGGGATCCGGATCGGCGAGCTCGCGCCGGGACCGGCCAACGCGATCACGGACGTCGCCGGGTTTCGCGTCGGCCACGTGACCGTGCGCCGCGACGAGCCCGAGCCGCCGAAGGGCCGCGGCGTGGCGCGGACCGGCGTGACCGTCCTCGTCCCGCCGCGGCTCCCCCTTCCCGCCGGCGCGGCGGTGCTGAACGGCGCGGGCGAGCTGACGGGCTTCCTCCAGGTCTCCGAGTGGGGCGTCGCCGAGACGCCCGTCTACCTGACCGGGACGATGGCCGTCGGGCGCGTCTTCGACGGCGCCGTCGCCGCCGCGGTGGCGGCCGACCCGGCGGTCGGCGTGGAGACCGTCGTGATCCCGGTCGTCGGCGAGTGCGACGACAGCTTCCTCTCCGAGGCGCGCGTCGTCCAGGTGGAGGCCGCCGACGCCGGCCGGGCGCTGGCCGCCGCGGCGGACGGCCCGGTCGAGCAGGGCGCGGTCGGCGCGGGCACCGGGATGATCGCCTTCGGCTGGAAGGGCGGGATCGGATCGGCGAGCCGCGTCGTGCCGGGGCGCGGCGCCCTCGGCGTGCTCGTGCTCGCCAACTTCGGGACGCGCGGCCAGCTCCGCGTCGACGGCGTCGCCGTCGGCCGTGCGCTTCCGCCCGACCCGCACGAGCGCCGACCGGCGGGGAGCTGCATCGCGCTCGTCGCCACCGACGCGCCGCTCGCCGCCCCGCAGCTCGAGCGCCTCGCCCGCCGCGCCGGCCTCGGGCTCGCGCGCACCGGCTCGGTCGCCCACCACGGGAGCGGCGAGATCTTCCTCGCGCTCTCCTCCGGCGAGGGCGCGACGGCCGGCCGCGACCTCGACGCGCTCTTCGCCGCGACCGTCGAGGCGACCGAGGAGGCGGTGCTGAACGCGCTCTGGTCGGCCGAGACGACGGCCGGTCGCGACGGCCGCGTCGTGGAGGCACTTCCACACGACGAGACGGTGGCGGCGCTCCGCGCAGCGCGACGCAATTAGACTGCGCCCATGGCGCAACGCGAAGTCGTCCAGCTCGATCGGGGCCGCATTGCGGAGCTCACCGAGCGCGAGGAGAAGCGGCTGAACGAGCGCACGCAGGCGTCGCGGGCGCTCTTCGAGCGCGGCCGGACGTCCCTCGCGGGCGGCGTGCCTTCCTCGTACCACCTCCGCGACCCGTGGCCGATCTATCTCGACCGCGGACAGGGCCCGCGCGTCTGGGACGTGGACGGGAACGAGATGCTCGACTTCCACAACGGCTTCGGCTCGATGGTGCAGGGCCACGCGCACCCGGCGGTCGCCGCGGCCGTGCGCGAGCGGCTCGAGAAGGGCACGCACTTCGCCGCACCGACCGAAGACGGGATCGTCGTCGCCGAGGAGCTCGCCCGCCGCTTCCGCCTCCCGAAGTGGCGCTACACGAACTCCGGCTCCGAGTCGACGATGGACGCGATCCGCATCGCGCGCGCCTTCACCGGCCGCGACACGATCGTGAAGATCTTCGGCTCCTACCACGGCCACCACGACTACGCGATGGTCTCGATCGGCGTCCCGTACGACGAGATCGGCGACCGCGAGAACTACGCCTCCCTCCCGTACGGCGAGGGGATCCCGCAGTCGGTCGTCGACCTGACGATCCCCGTGCCGTTCAACGACGCGGACGCGATGGAGCGCCGCATCGAGCGCCTGATCGAGGAGGGCCGGAAGCCAGCCTGCGTGATCATGGAGGCGGCGATGATGAACCTCGGGATCGTGCTCCCCGAGCCCGGCTACCTCGAGGCGGTGCGCGAGCTGACCGAGCGCCACGGGATCGTTCTCATCTTCGACGAGGTGAAGACGGGCCTCTGCATCGCAGCCGGCGGGGCGGTCGAGCGGTTCGGCGTCGTCCCGGACATGGTCACGCTCGCCAAGGGGCTCGGCGCCGGGCTCCCGTCGGGCGCGATCGGCGCGACCGAAGAGATCATGGAGCTCGTCGAGAACGAGCGCGTCTACCAGGTCGGGACGTTCAACGGCAACCCGGCCTCGATGGCCGCGGCGCGCGCGAGCCTCGAGGAGGTGCTGACGCCCGAGGCGTACGAGCACCTCGACGCGATGAACGAGCGGCTCATGACCGGCTGCGAGGCCGTGATCGAGAAGCACGCGCTGCCCGGCTACGCGGTCGGCGTCGGCGCGAAGGGCTGCGTCACGTTCTCGCCCTCCAAGATCACGGACTACGAGTCGTTCAAGGCGACGCAGGACGGCGAGCTCATGGACCTCGCGTGGCTCTACAACATGAACCGCGGCATCTTCATGACCCCGGGGCGCGAGGAGGAGTGGACGCTCTCCGTCACGCACTCCCTCGAGGACGCCGACGCGTTCGTCGCGGTCGTCGAGGAGATGGCTGCGGACCTGACGGCGTAGCTTCCGTCCGGGTACAGGAGGGGGAGCCGTGATCCACTTCGACACCTCCGTCCACATCGACCGGCCGCGGGAGGAGGTCTTCGGGACGATCGCGGATCCCGAGACCTACCCGCGGTGGAACTCCGCGGTCACCGACGTGACGCCGCTCGCCGAGGCGGGGCGCTACCGCATGCTCCGAACCCTGCCGACGGGGGCCGCCGAGAACCTCCTCGAGATCGTGAGCGCGTCCGCTCCCAAGGAGGTCGTCATCCGAGCCTTCGACGGCCCGACGCCGTTCACGTACCGCTACAGGCTCGAGGAGCACGGCGGCGGAACGGATGTCCACCTCGACGCGGAGGTCGAGCTCGGGGGCGTCGCGGGCCTGCTCGGACCGGTCGCAGGCAGGGTCGTCCGCCGCGGCGTCGACGAGAACCTCGCCACGCTGAAGCAGCAGCTGGAGCGCGGCCGGTAGGAAGTCGGCCCTGCGGTCGCGGCCGCGCCCGCTCAGCACCTCACCTTCAGCCGCACCGTGCTCTTCAGGTGGTCGCGGTCGCCCGGGAAGGTCGCCGTCACGCGGCACCGCCCCGGCGCAGGGCGCGGGAACGACGTCTTGTAGACGCTCGTGGCGCTCAGCTGCGCGCTCCGCACAGCCACCGTCCGGAACGCGCCTCCGCTTCTGCGCGCGAGCGCGACGGTGACGGAGCCTCGATGCGCCGGCGTCACGACGCCGCTCACGCGCAGGCTCCGGCTCGCACGCCGCACCTTGACGGTGATCCGGCTCCCCGCCTTCAGGATCGTCACGGGCGGGATCGTGAACGACCGCGGGGGCGTGAAGTCGCCCACGTTCGCGAACGTATCGTCGGAGGCGGCCACGCGCCAGTGGAACGTCCCGCCGGCCGCGTACGCGAACTGCGTGAGCCGCGGCGCGTACGTCGGGTTCTCCGTCGTCGTCGTCTCGACGAGCGTCCCGAAGTCGGCCCTGGTCGAGATCTGCACCCGGTAGTTGAGGGCGCCGAGCTTCGGGCTCCAGCGCAGGACGACGCGACGGCCGGCGACCTCCTCGGTCGGGCCCGCCGGCTCGCGGATCGTCCGCGTGAAGGTGCGCGAGACGCTCCACGGCCCCGGCGTGAGGCCGGTCGTCGCGACTCTCGGGAAGTTCGCCCGGACCTGCCACGTCCAGATCCCGGTTCCCTTGAGGATCGTCGGCGTCGCGGAGGCGGACGGGACGCCGGGGAACGTCCGCACCGTCCCGTTCGGGAAGCGGAGCTGGAAGTCGTACGAGACCGCGCCCGGCACCGGATCCCAGGTCCAGGTCGGCACGAAGTCGCCGGCCGTCGGATTGTCCGGGCTTGGCACCGGGGCCGGAAGCACCTTCGAGAACGTCCGCGGCTCCGACCATCTGAGCGCGAGCCCGGTGGCGTTCAGCACGTCCTCTGCGTCGGCCCGGACGCGCCAGTAGAGCGTCCTGTCGGCCGGGTACGGCTCGCTGCTCGTGTAGGACGTCGAGTCGGTCACGACCGTGTCGATGAGGCTCGCGAAGCTCGCATCGCTCGCAACCTCGAGCTTGTACCGGTGCGCGCCCGCCGCCGGAGTCCAGTGGAAGACCGGCGCGCCGCTGACGGCGGTGCCCGGCGCCGGAGCGAGGAGCTCGGGCGGCGTCGACCGCTTGTGGAAGCTCGCCGGCGCCGAGAAGCGCGGTGCCGTCACGACGCCGGATCCGTCGGCGCCCGTCGCCGGGAGCACGGCCCAGTAGTACGAGGTCGTCTCGTCCGGGTACGTCCGCGGCCCGTTCGTCGCCCGCGGAGCGTAGGCCGGGATCCGCGTGAAGGCGTAGTCGACGACGTTCGTGAACTCCTCGTCCTTCGCGACGATGACGAAGTAGCTCTGCGCTCCCTCCAACGGGTTCCAGCGAAAGAGCTCGACGCCGGTCTCCGTCGCGCCACGCAGCGGAGCGAGGTAGTCGTCGCTGCCGAGCGCCCCGTTGCTGCACGACGGCGAGCACGGCGAGCCCGCCGGCGACCCGAGCCAGGTGAACGCCGGGCTGTTCTCGTCCGGCAGGTAGGTCTCGGCGCTTCGGATCCGCACGGCCGAGGTCGCCGTCCGGTCGAGCGCCGTCACGCGAACGCAGTACGAGTGCCCCGCGACGAGCACCGGCGTGTCGGTCGCGACGCTCTGCGAGCTCTGGTACGGGAGCCGCCGGTTCCAGCCCCACCCGAGCGGCGTCCACGCCGTGGACGCGGTGACGCTCGTCCAGTGCTCCTGGGTCGCCGTCCACTGGCAGCCGCTCTCGAAGCGCGTGACCTCCACCTCGTACGCGGAGGCGCCGGGCACGGGATCCCAGACGACGACGGGCGTCGTCGTCGCGACGGCCCCGACGCCGGGCAGCCCGTCGAGCATCCGGAGGCCGTCGATGCTCGGCGCCACGTTGTCGAAGGCCTTCAGAAACTCCGGGCCGAGGTTCCAGACGCCGGCGTTCCCGTTTGCGTCGATCGCGCGAACGCGCCAGTAGTAGCGGTTGTTGTTCGGCAGGACCGTCGTCGGCGAGAACGACGTCCCGATCGTCGTGAGCCCGGTGGTCGCGTTCGGCTTGCAGCAGACGATCGAGCCCGGCGCGAACTCGCTCGAGCTCGAGACCTCGAGCTCGTAGCCCGCCGCGCCGGCAACCGGATCCCACTCGAAGCGGTGGTCGTAGATCTGGGGCGCGCTCGCGACGTCCACGACTCGGGCCTCGGTCGCCGACGGCCAGGTCCACGTGAACGACCACACCGCCGACGGCTCCCCGTAGTTGCCCGCCGCGTCGATGGGGACGATCCCCCAGTAGTACGTCTTGCCGGGCGCGAGCGGGCCGAGGAGCGTGTACGTGGTCGCCTGCGTCTCCGTTCCGTTTCCGGGCAGCACGAGCGACGCGAGCGTCGGGTCGGTGCCGATCCGGACGAGGTAGCGCGCCGCGCCGGGGACCGGGCTCCACGAGAGCGCGAAGCGGTCCTCGGGGAAGCTGATCGTCGCGCCGTCGGCGGGCGCGGCGAGCCCCGGCGCGGCGGCCCAGAGCTTCGTGATCGAGCGGCCCGGCGACCACGCCGAGACGGCCCCGTCGGGCGCGACGGCGCGGACGCGCCACCAGTAGTCGCCGTTCGGGACGACCTTCAGCATCGTCGCCCGCGTGTTCTTCGTGAAGAAGAGATCCTGGTTCGCGCCGAGCACCTGCGAGTTGAAGGAGGGATCGGCGGCGATCTGCCACTGGTAGCGCTCCGCTCCGCGCACGGCCTCCCAGCCGAACGAGGGAAGGCTGTCGACAACGGATCCGGTGGGAGGCCCGTCGACCTCCGGGACGGCTGGCGCCCCGCCGGCCGCGGGGGCGGCGAGCAGCGTGACGACGAGCGCGACCGTCGCGGCGGTCACGCCGCGCGCCTGCCCGGAGCCGCCGCCGAGGCGGAGGCGCGGCACGAGGCGAGGCGTCCGGGCCGCATAGTCGGCGTATTCGGGGAACTCGGCCGCGAGCGCGCGCTCCTCGAGGCGCATGCGCACGGCCTGGGCGGCGAGGAAGACGCCGAGGACGCCGGCGTTCCAGGCGGTCGGCGCCGCGATCACGAGGCCGCCGGCGGCGCCGAGCTCCCCGAGGTAGACGGGATGGCGCACGTAGCGGTACGGGCCGTGGGTCACGAGCCCCCGCGCCTCGGGCAGCACGCCGAAGCAACGGCCCAGCGCGAGCACGGCGACGAAGAGCCAGACCGCGAACGCGACGGTGACGAGCTCGCCGCCGACCACGAGCGAGGTGCTCGCCGACTCGGGCGGCTCGCGCAGCGCGATCACGGCGAGGATGGCGGCCGCGCAGGCGACGAACGCGACGGGCTCGCGCGAGGGGCGCTTGGACGGCCCACGCAGGAAGACGAAGACGCAGAAGGCGAGCACGACCCCGAGCTTGAGCAGCCAGTGCGCCCCCACCGCTCCGGAGCGGATGCCCGGCTCGCCGATCGCCTCGCTCCAGGCGCCGACGGCGCCCGCGCCCGTCGCGACGGCGAACGCCGCGAAGAGCGCGGTCACGACGATCCGACTCACCGTGCGCTCCCGAAGCCCTCGATGAACTGGAACACGGCCGGCCCGAGGAGGACGATGAACATCGCCGGGAAGATCAGGAAGGCGAGCGGGAAGAGGATCTTCACCGGCGCCTTCTGCGCCCGCTCCTCGGCGGTGGCCCGACGTCGCTTGCGCATCTCCTCGGCGAGGTTCCGCATGATGTCGCCGGTCGAGACGCCGAGCGACTCGCCCTGGACGATCGAGCGGACGAACGCGCGAAGCGCCGGCGTGTCCGCACGGTCGAGCATGTTGCGAAGCGCCTCCGTCGTCTGGAGGCCGAGGCTCTGCTCCTGGAGGGCCAGGCGCATCTCCTCGCCGAGCGGCCCGCGCAGGCGCTCGGCGGCGACCTGGAGGGAGCTCGCGAGCCCGAGGCCGGCCTCGACGGTCACGACGAGGACGTCGATCAGCTCCGGCGTCTCGTAGTCGATCTGCTCCAGCCGCCGCCGCGCCCGGTTGCGAACGATGACGAGCGGCGTCGACCAGCCGGCGAAGACCGCGACGGCGAACCCGAGCACTGCGAGGAGCCCGGGAACGCCGATCGCGACGACGACCCAGATCCACGTCGCCGGGACGGCGACGAGCGAGATGATCCGGTAGCCGAGGAACCGGCCGGGAGGCATCGTGTAGATCCCCGCCGCGACGAGCTCCTTGCGGAGCTGCTCCTCGCGGATGCTCCCGAGGCGCTTTCCGACGAGGCTTCCGACGAGCCCGGCGAGATCGTCGAGCCCCGCGCGGACGCCGCCTCCGGAGCTCTGCTCCGGCTGGTGCGCGGCGTAGCCGTAGCCGTCGATCGTCTCGATCGTCTCGGCCATGTTGAGCCGCGGCAGAAAGGCGGCCCGCAGGAGCAGCGCCACGGCGATGCCCGTCAGGAACAGACCGACCACGAAGATGAGCATCGAACCCCTCCTCAGACCTTGATGTTCACGATTCGCTTGATGACGAGCGACCCGGTGACGATCATCACGGCGCCCAGTACGAGGAGCACGCGCCCGGCCGGGTTGGTGAAGAGCGGCGCCACGTAGCCCGGGTTGAGCGCCGACATGACGAGGAGCAGCCCGACCGGCAGGAGCGACAGGACCCAGCGCGACATGCGGCCCTGCGTCGTCAGCGTCCGGACGAGGCGGCGGAGCTCGAAGCGGCCGCGGACGGTCTCCGCCACGCGATCGAGCACCTCGGCCGTGTTCCCGCCCGTCTCGCGCTGCAGGGCGGCGACGAGCGCGACCTGCTCGAGGTCCCGGCTCTGCATGCGCCGGGCCACGTCGACGAGGGTCTCGTCGAGCGGAGCGCCGAGCCGCTCGTCCGCGACGACGCGACGGAACTCGCGGCGCGAGGGCTCCGAGCAGTCCTCGACGAGCACGGCGAGCGCGCTCGAGAGACTGTGCCCTGCGCGCAGCGCCGACGAGATGACCTGGAGGTTGTCCGGGAGCTGCTCGGCGAAGAGGTGCCGCTGCTTCTCCGCCCGGCGGGCGATGAGCGAGCGCACGAGGAGCGGGACGCCGAGCGC
This sequence comes from Thermoleophilia bacterium, assembly GCA_025930955.1. GTDB lineage: Bacteria > Actinomycetota > Thermoleophilia > Gaiellales > Gaiellaceae > JAICNY01. The sequence continues at coordinate 3,555 of JAICNY010000012.1, read as the reverse complement.
GAGCGGCACGAAGAAGAGCGCGCCGGTGAGGGTGAGGATGAGCCAGGCGGCGGCGAACGTCCCGACGAACGTGGCGAGGAGGATCTGCATCGCGGGGATGCGGATCTCGCCCACCTCGAGCTCCTCGCCGAAGCGCGCCCACCAGCGCGTCTCCGCAAGAGACTTCTCCGCGCGCGCGAGGACGAGGTCGCCCTGGGCGCCTCGCTTCGAGCCGCGCTCGCGCAGCGTGACCGAGACGAACTCGGCCATCCGCCGGCGCAGCGTCCGCGGGCGCGGGCGGATGAGCGCGACGAGGCCGAGCGCGACGACTAGCGCGAAGACGACGCTCGTGGCGACAACGCCGACCTGCGATTGGACGAACCGCTCGACGAGCGGGCGCCGGAACGGCGGGCCGGGATTCGCGGCCACGGCGGGCGTCGTGTACTCGGTCACGCCGACGCCGTCGATCTCCTCGACGCGCACGGCGACGTGGACGCGAACGTCCGGCCGCGCCTCCGATCGGTACCGGATCAGGTACTCGCTCGCGAGGCGCGAGCCGAGCTCGGCGAACACGCGCTCGAGTGCCTCGGGAGACGACGCCTCCGCGTACCGGCCGCCCGTCGCGCCCGCGAGCGCCTCGAGCGGGCCGCCGTCGAACCGGTGCGAACGCAGCCCGACGGTGAAGACGCGGACGTCCGTCCGGCGGGCGCGCTCGGCGAGCGCCGCCGTCGAGACCGAGCTGCCCGTGTCCGCGCCGTCCGAGAGCACGACGACCGAGCCGACCGTCGCCCGTTCGGCGGCGAGCAGTCCGACCGCCTCGTCGACGGCATCGCGCATGAGCGTCCCGTACGCGAGCGGCGGGGCGGTGGCGAGCGCCGCGTCGATCTTTTCGGCGCTCGTCGTGAAGGGGAGGACGACGCGCGTCCGCCCGTTGAAGGCGAGCACCGCCATCGCCTGGTTCGGGCCCCGCTCGGCCGCGAACACCCGGGCGGCCTCGAGCGCGCCCTCGATCGCCTCGCCGCGCATGCTGTTGCTCGCGTCGATCACGAGGACGACCGCGAACTCCCCCGCCCCCGCCTCGGACGCCGGCAGGAGCGTGAGATCCGTGACCGGCTCCCCGTTCTCCCGCACGGTGACGAGCCCGGGGTCTAGGGCGACCGCGTCCGGGAGCGAGAGCAGGAACGCCCGGTCCGGGAAGCGGGCTCCCTCGAGCTCGCGAAGGCGCAGGTCGGTCGCGCCGGCGGCCGCGCCGGGGAGCGCGGCGGCGGCGAGCAGCACGCCCGCGAGGGCGATCAGGCGGCGGGCGTTCCTCATCGTGCCTGCCGCTGGAAGTCCGCGACGTGCGCCCGCGGGTCGCTGAACAGGCCGGCCGGCAGGGCGACGCCGTGCTTCTCGAACTTGTGGAGGAACGTCGGCCTGAGACCGGTCGAGCGGAGGCTTCCGATCACTACGCGGTCCGAGGTGACCTGCTCGACCTTGAACTCGAAGATGTCCTGGAGCGTGATCACCTCGGACTCCATCCGCCCGACCTCGGTGATCGCGGTCACGCGGCGGGAGCCGTCCTCGAGCCGCTCGAGGTGGATGATCATGTCGAGCGCCGACGCGACCTGCTGGCGGATCGCGCGGACGGGCAGCTCGTAGCCCGCCATCAGCACCATCGTCTCCACGCGCGCGAGGGCGTCGCGGGGGGCGTTGGCGTGGACGGTGCAGAGCGAGCCGTCGTGGCCCGTGTTCATCGCCTGGAGCATGTCGAGGGCCTCCGAGCCGCGGACCTCGCCGACGATGATCCGGTCGGGCCGCATGCGGAGGGAGTTCCGGACGAGCTCGCGAATCGGGATCTCGCCCTCGCCCTCGATGTTCTTCGGCCGCGCCTCGAGCCTGAGCACGTGCCGCTGGTTCAGCCGCAGCTCCGCCGCGTCCTCGATCGTCACGATCCGGTCTGCGTCGGGGATCGCGGTCGAGAGCGCGTTCAGGAGCGTCGTCTTCCCGGAGCCGGTGCCGCCGGAGATCAGGATGTTGAGCCCGGCCAGGATGCACCGCTGGAGGAACTCGACGGTCTCGGTCGAGAGCGTCCCGAGCCGCACGAGGTCGGTCAGGTCGAGCCGCTGCTTCGAGAACTTCCGCACCGTGACGAGCGGTCCGCTCAGGGAGAGCGGCGGGATGACGGCGTTCACGCGGCTCCCGTCCGGCAGGCGCGCGTCCACCATCGGCGACGACTCGTCGATCCGGCGGCCGACCTGCGCCACCATCTTGTTGATGATCCGGCGCAGGTGCGACTCGTCGGTGAACCGGACGGTCGTCTCGTAGAGGCGGCCCTGGCGCTCGACCCAGACGTCGAACGGGCCGTTCACCATGATCTCGGTCACGCTCTCGTCGGCGAGGAGCCGCTCGAGCGGGCCGTGCCCGAGGATGTCGTCCGCGATCTCGGCCTCGAGCCGGTCGCGGTCGTCGCGGGAGATGCCCTGCTCCTTGGCGAGGTGCGTGCGGATGTCCGCGGTCACGCGGTCCCGGATCGCGTTCGGGTCCATGCTCACGTTGAAGAGCTGGGGCCCGAGCTCGCCGATCACGGCCAGGTGGAGCCGGTTCTTGAGCTCCGCGAACGGATCGCGCCCGTTCGTCGGCGCGACCGGCCGGGTGGTGGTCGAAAGGCGCTCGTGAAGATCCATCAGACGCTCGCCTTCTTCCGCCGCCCGAAGCGGCGCCGCTTGCCGGCGTTCGTCTCGCGGGTCTCGTACAGGGCCGCCAGCTGCCCGAACGCCTTCGCGGCGTCGGAGCGCCGCCCGGCCTGGACGATCGGCGTCCCCTCGTTGACCGAGCGCGGGATGTCCCGGTCGCTCGGAACCAGCACGTCCGGCGTGCGGCCCACGATCGCGACGACGTCGTCGCGCGTGATCCCGACGCGGCTGTCGGCCCGGTTCAGGACGAACCGCGTCCGCTCCCGCGAGTAGCCCATGAGCTCGAGCGTCTCGAGCCCGAGCTTCGTGTTCTTGAGCGAGAGCGAGTCGAGCATCCCCACGACGCACACGTGCGAGGAGCTGTCGATCGACGCGATCACCTCGGGCGTGAACCCGGGCGGCGTGTCGACGATCACGAAGTCGTGCGAGGCACGAAGCGCCGCGTAGACCTCGCGGAGGAACTCCGTCGTGATCGCCCCGGCGTGGTCGGGCCGGGTCGGCGCGACGAGCACGCGAACGCCGGACGGGTGCTCGGCGAGGTAGCCGGCCACCTTGTCGGCGTCGAGCGAGCCGCCCGACTTCGCGAGGTCGTAGATCGTCCGCTCCGGCGCGAGGCCGAGCGAGAGCGCGACGTCGCCGAACTGGAGGTCGAGGTCGACGATCGCCACCCGGTTCCCCGCGCCCGCGAGAGCGACCGCGAGGTTGCAGGCGGTGAGCGTCTTCCCCGTCCCGCCCTTCGGGCCGAGGACGCAGACCATCGGGGCGAGCGCGACGCCGCCGGCGCCCGTGGTGCCCTGCTTGCGGACGATCGCCTTCTGGAACGCGAACGCGATCTGCTCGGGGTTCGCGGGGAGGCTGACGATGTCGTCCGCGCCGACCTCGAACACGCGCTTCACGAAGC
>JAICNY010000004.1 GCA_025930955.1 Thermoleophilia bacterium | reverse complement strand
TGTGGCGGCGCGGAGATCCCGGAGGATGCCGGTCACGTCGTGCCCGTCGGGCCGGGCCGTGCCCGGCCAGCGCCGGCGCACGGCGCCGAGGTCGGTGAGCGAGCGCGCCCGCTCGAGCGCGTACGCGGCCTGCGAGATCCGCCCGGACACGACCGCACGGTGGAGGGCGTCCCGCTCGGCCGCCGCCGGCAGGGCGAGGGCGCCCGCGCAGGCGAGGGCCGCGAGCAGGGCGAGGAGGAGGCGCGCCGGCATCCGGCGTGGATCGGCGCGCCGCCCGCGAACGCGCATCCCCCGGCGGGGTGGCGGCGTGCAGCTACCATCGCTCGCGTGGCCGACGTCCTCATGTACGGCGACCCGCTCCGTTCGCCGGAGATCCGTCACGAGGTCCCGCTCGGCTCGCCGGACCCGGTCGTCTACGTCGAGCGGAACGGCGCGCGAGAGGTCTTCCTCGGTTCGCTCGACGTCCCGCTGCTCGCGGGTGCGGACGGGCTCGTGGCGCGGCCGTTCGAGGAGCTCGGGAGCGACGAGCTCGTCGCGGCCGGCCTGTCGGCGCGCGAGCGGGAGACGGAGATCGTCCTGCGCGCCTGCCGGCTCGTCGGAATCGAGCGCGCGCGCGTACCGGCCGGCTTCCCCCTCGCGGTCGCAGACCACCTGCGCGCGCACGGGGTCGAGCTGGAGCCCGACGGAGACCTCTTCGACACGCGCCGGCGCGCGAAGAGCGAGACGGAGCTCGCCGGGACCCGCGCCGCCGTCCGGGCGTCCGAGCTCGCCCTCGGGCGCGTCCGCGAGCTGCTCGGGAGCGGCGAGCCGCAGACGAGCGAGGGCCTTCGGACCGAGGTGCTGCGCGTCTTCACCGAGGAAGGGGTCGCGTCGCCCGATCCGCCGATGATCTCGCACGGCGCCCAGACCGCGATCGGGCACGAGCCGGGCCACGGCGAGATCCTCGCGGGCGAGCCGGTCGTGTGCGATCTCTACCCGCTCGACCCGGAGTCCGGCTGCTACTCCGACATGACGCGGACGTTCTGCGTCGGCGAGCCGCCCGCCGAGCTTGCCGAGTACTGGGAGCTCTGCCGTACGGCCCTCGAGCGCGTCCTCGCCGAGGTGCGCGCGGGCGTGAGCGGGCGCGAGCTCTACCGGATCGCCGCCGAGACGTTCGCGGACGCCGGCCAGCCGACCCAGCTCACGAAGGAGCCGGGCGTCCCGCTCGACCGCGGCTTCTTCCACTCGCTCGGGCACGGCGTCGGGCTCGAGGTGCACGAGGCGCCCTCGCTCGGCCGCGTCGGCGAGGATCTCGTCGCCGGCGACGTCATCGCGATCGAGCCCGGCTGCTACCGCCCCGGGTTCGGCGGCTGCCGCCTCGAGGATCTCGTCTTGGTGACCGAGGACGGCGCCGAGCGGCTCACGACCTTTCCGTACGACCTCGCCGTCTAGGAACTTCCGAGCTCGGGCGGGCGTCTGAAGGGACGATGACCCGGATCGCGCTTGTCGTCGCGCTGCTCGTCGTCGCCGGGTGCGGCGGCGCCGAGGAGGCCGCGGGCCCGCCCGAGCGCCCGCCCGAGTACGCGGGTCTTCTCGAGGAGACGGACGGCGAGGGCCGCCTGCTCGTCCGCGCGGAGGAGGACGCGTGCGGCATCTGGACGGCGCCCCAGGAAGGTGCGCGCGTCTACCGCACGACCGGCGACGGAAGCGTCGAGGAGATCGGCTGGGCCGACCTGCGAACCGGCGAGTCGGTCGAGCTCTGGATCCCCGGCCCGATCGCCGAGTCGTGCCCCATGCAGGGCGCCGCCGAGGCGGTCGCCGTCCTGCCTTAGGAGCCCGTGAGCAGCGGTTCGAAGCGGCTCTCGTCCTCGAAGGGGCCGATGAGCGCGAGGTTCAGCCGGTCCTCGGCGATGAGCTCCTGCGCGACGCGCTGAACGTCCTCGACGGTCACCGCGTCGAGGCCGGCGAGCACCTCGTCCGGCTCGCGGATCTTCCCCTCGAGCACCTCGCTCCGCAGGCCGAAGAGGATCGTCCCGCGCGGGTCCTCGAGCGACAGCACGAGCCGGCCCTTGGCGAAGTTGCGCGCCTTCTGGAGCTCGTCGTCCGACACCGGCTCCGCCGCGATCCGGCCGAACTCCGTCACGACCGTCGAGATTGCCTCGTCGATCCGCGCGATGTCGACGCCGCCCTGGGCGAAGAGCGTGCCCGTGTCCGTGTAGCCCTGGTTGTAGCCGTAGATGTAGTACGCGAGCCCGCGCCGCTCCCGGACCTCGCTGAAGAGGCGCGAAGACATCCCGCCCCCGAGCACGGTCGCGAGGACGTTCAGCGCGTAGCGGTCGGGATGGTCGATCGGGTAGCTCGGCACGCCGAGGCGGATGTGCGCCTGGTCGGAGGGCTTGTGGTGGATCTTCACCCGGCGGCCGTTCGGGAGCGGGGAGGCGGGCTCGGGCGATCCGGTCTCGCCGTCCGGGACGTCGCCGAGCAGGCTCTCGACTCGCTCGAGGACGTCACCGCCGAGCGCACCCGCGACGCCCGCCACCATGCGGCTCGAGCGGTACCAGCGGTCGAGGTACCCGAGGAACGTCTCGCGCGTCGCGGCGCGCACCGTCTCCTTCGTGCCGATGATGTCCCACCCGAGCGGCTGGTCGCCGTAGAGGAGCTCGTCGTACACGCCCTCGAGGTAGTCGCGGGGCGTGTCGTAGTACATGTTCATCTCCTCGACGATCACGCCCTTCTCGCGCTCGATCTCCTCGGGATCGAACCTCGAGTTGCGCAGCATGTCGACGAGGACGTCGAGCGCGACGTCGCGGTGCTCCGCGGCGCACTTGACGTAGTAGCCCGTGTACTCCTTGCCGGTGAACGCGTTGAACTCGCCGCCGATCGAGTCGATCTCGCCCGCGATGTCGCGTGCGTTTGGGCGCCGCTCCGTGCCCTTGAAGAACATGTGCTCGGCGAAATGCGCGATCCCGTTCGTGTCCTTCGTCTCGTAGCGCGAGCCGGCTGCGAGCATGACGAAGCACGCGACGGACTTCGCCTGCGGCATGTCGGCGGTGACGACGCGCAGGCCGTTGGACAGGACGTTCTTCTCGAAGACGGGCTGGCTCATGTCGCGGCGAGTGATTCGGACTCGTGGCTCTCGATCCTGCGGCGCCACTCGTCCGGAACGGGAATGGGCTCACGCCGATCGTAGTCGAACGTGACGTGCGCGCTCGTCCCCTCGGCGACGAGCCGGCCGTCGCGGCCTCGAATCTCGAACTCGAACTCCATGCTCTTCGTCCCCAGCCGGCCGACGCGCACGCCGACCGCGAGCTCCTCCCCGAGGAAGGCCGGCGAGCGGTAGGCGATCTTCACATCGGCGACGATCCCGAGATGCTGAAGATCCGCCGCGCCGACGACGTCGCGGAAGTACGCGATCTTCCCGTTCTCGAGGTAGTTCAGGTAGACGGCGTTGTTCACGTGGCCGAGCCCGTCGAGGTCGCGGAACTCGACCGGCTGGGCGTGCACGATGCGGAACCCGTCCATCGCGCTGGATGGTAGCTTCGCGCCGGATGGCTGCCGGGGAGCACATGCGGCGCGCGATCGCGGCGCAGCCGGCGTGGCTTCGCGCGGTGCCCGAGCGGGTGGGGTCGCTGCGGCTTCCCGAGGGACGTGTCGTCTTCGTCGGCTGTGGGACGTCGTTCCACGCGGCGCAGACGGGCGGGTGGGCCGTGCAGGCGCTCGAGGCCGTGCTCTCGCCGCCCGAGGCGGACGTCATGGTCTGCATCTCGCACGAGGGCGAGACGGAGCTCACGCTCGAGGCGGCGCGCGCGTTCGGCGGCCCCTCGTGGCTCGTGACGGGCAAGCCCGAGTCGCCGCACGCGGAGCTCGCGGACGAGGTGCTCGTCGTCACGCCCGAGGTCGAGAAGTCCTGGTGCCACACGGCCTCGTACACGTGCGCGGTCGCGGCGCTCGCCGTGCTGCACGGGGAGGACGTGGGCGGCGTGCCGGGCGCCGTCGAGGCGGCGATCGCCGATCCGTTCCCGCTCTCCGAGCACGAGCGCTGGCTCGTCGCGGGCGCGGGCCGCGACTGGCCGACCGCGCAGGAGGCGGTGCTGAAGCTCCGCGAGGGCTCGTTCGTCGCGGCGGAGGCGCACCAGACCGAGCAGCTCCTCCACGGGCATCTCGCCGCGGTCGACGAGACCGTGCGCTGCTTCGTCCTCGAGGGCTCGGGGCGCGCCGCCGACCGGGCGCGGCAGGCGGCCGCGGCGCTCGACGAGCTCGGCTGCGACGTCACCCTCGTCCCCACCTTCCATCCGGTCGCGGACATCGTCCGCTTCCAGGCGCTCACGCTCGCCCTCGCGGACGCGAAGGGGATCGATCCCGATTGGATCCACCGCGACGACGAGCGCTGGAAGCGCGCCGCCGCCCGGCACAAGGGGTGACGATGGGCGAGTGCCGGCTCGTGCGCGGACGCGGCGCCTACCCGGGCAAGCAGGGGCTCGAGTACTTCGAGGGCGTGTCGGTGGAGAGCGCCGGCGCGACGGGGCTCTGCCTCCACCGGCTCGTCCTCCCGCCCGGCGCCCGCGCGGAGCCGCACCTGCATGAGGGGCACGAGTCGGCGGTGTACGTCCTGAGCGGCGAGGCGGTCATGTGGCACGGGGAGCGCCTCGAGCAGCGGATGGAGATCCGAGCCGGTGACTTCGTCTACATCCCGGCCGGCGTGCCGCACCTGCCGGCGAACGCGTCCGAGTCCGAGCCCGTCGTCGCGGTGATCGCGCGGACCGATCCGAACGAGCAGGAGAGCGTCCTCGTGCGTCCCGACCTGCTCGACGTGCCGCTGCGCTGACCGGCGATCCGGGAGGCAGCCGTACCGCAGGTCTCGCGCCGGCACGAGCGCGTCCTCGCCCGCGAGGCGTGAAGCTCTGGGAGTCAACGAGAAGGAGCTTCACATGCGGATCCTCGTCTACACGATCGTGCTCGCCGCCGGCCGCGTCCTCCACGCGGGCGGGCGGCTCGTGCCGCGCACGGCCTAGAGCAGCGCCGAGAGCCCATCGAGCACGCGGTCGACCTCGTCCTCGGTGTTGTAGTGGACGAAGCCCACACGGACCGCGCCGTCGGGGAGCCCGAGCCGGTTCATGATCTCGAAGGCGTAGTAGTCGCCCGACCAGACGGCGATCTCGCGCTCCGCGAGCCGAGCGGCCGCCTCATGGGGCGTGTGGCCCGGGACGGAGAGCGCGAAGGTCGGCGTTCGGCCCTCCCCGGTCGGAAGCCCGTGCAGGACGAGCCCGTCCGGAAGGCCGGCGAGGAACCGCTCCGTGAGCGCCCGCTCGTGCTCCGTGATCGCCTGCCAGCCGAGCTCCTCCACGTACTCGACCGCGGCGACGAGGCCGGCGAGCGCCTCGTGCGGGAGCGTCCCCGTCTCGAAGCGCGCGCCGGCCGGGTGGTCCGGCGCGGGGCGGACCTTGTACGGGCGCAGCCGCTCGAGCAGCTCCTCGCGGCCCCAGAAGAGCCCGAGATGCGGCCCGTAGAACTTGTACGGCGAGCAGAGGAGCAGGTCGGCGCCCGCCTCGCGCACGTCGATCGGCCCGTGCGGCGCGTAGTGGACGGCGTCCACCCAGGCGAGCGCGCCCGCGTCGTGCGCGAGATCCGCGACCCGGCGGACGTCGCTGATCGTCCCGACGCCGGTCGACGCCCACGGGTAGGCGACGACGCGCGTGCGCGCGCCGAGCTGCCGCTCGAGGTCGGCGAGGTCGAGCGTCGTGTCCTCGCGCACGTCGCAGAAGCGGACGACGAGGTCGAGGTCCTGCGCCAGGTGGAGCCACGGTGCGACGTTCGCGTCGTGGTCGATCCGCGTGACGACGATCTCGTCGCCCGCGGCGAGCTCGCGCCCGAGCGCGCGTGTCAGCGCGAAGTTGAGCGTCGTCATGTTCTGCCCGAACCCGACCTCCTCTGCTCGGCCGCCGAGGAAGCGCGCCGCGACCTCGTGCGCGCGGACCACGAGCTCGTCGCTCGCCCGGCTGGTGGGGAACGGCCCGCCGAGGTTCGCGTTGTCGCGCCGGAGGTAGTCGGCGATCGCCTCGATCACGGAGTCGGGCGTCTGGGTGCCCCCGGGGCCGTCGAGGAACGCGGTGGGCCGGTCGAGCGCCGAGAAGCGCGCGCGCACCGCGGCGACGTCGAGCGCGGCGACGCTCACGCGGCCTCCTTCCGCCAGGCGGCGAGCAGCTCGCGCTCGCGCTCCGGCGTGAGGCCGGCGGGCGCCGTCGCGACGCCGACGTCCTTCGTCGGCGCCGCCTCGCGCTCGGCCCAGGCGAGCGTGTCACGGGCCGTCTCCTCGAGCGGGCGGAAGGTCAGGCCCGCGGCGAGCGCACGCGAAACGTCGAGGCCGAGGAACCCCGCCCACCCGGGGTCGAGCGTCGGCGCGAGCCAGAAAGGCACGTCGGTGAACGGCTCGACGCCCGCGTCGAGGAGGAAGCGCTCCTCCGCCCAGACGAGGTCGGCGCGTCCGCCGACAGCGTCGCGCACCCGCGCGAGGAGCTCGCCGAGGGTGAGGGGCTCCACGGGCCCGGTCGCGTTGAACGTCCCGGTCGTCCCGGTCTCGGCGCAGCGGAGGATCCAGGCGGCGAGGTCGCGCGCGTCCACGAGCTGCACCGGCTGCGTGCGCGGCTCCGGCGCAAGCGTCTCGCCGCCGCGGGCAAGCCGCGTGACCCAGTACGTGAACCGGTTCGTCGGGTCATACGGGCCGACGATCAGGCCCGCGCGAACCGCGAGCACGCGCCCGGGGAGCACCTCCTCCGCGGCGCGCTCCGAGAGCGCCTTGAAGCCGCCGTAGAGCTCGGGCGTCGAGAGCTCCTCCTGCGCGCCGTCGGGCACCTCGTTCACCGGCGCCTCCTCGCGCGTCCCGACGCGGGAGTGGTCGGCGTAGACCGAGGCGCTCGAGACGAACGCGTAGTGGCCGACGCGCCCGGCGAGCGCCTCCGCGGACGCGCGCACCTGGCGCGGGAAGTAGCCGGACGTGTCGACGGCCGCGTCCCACTGGCGGCCCGCGAGCGCGGAGAGGTCGCCGTTTCGGTCGCCGGTCAGCCGCTCGACGTCCGGGAATAGCTCGGCGCCGTGGCGGCCGCGGTGGAAGAGCGTCACCTCGTCGCCGCGCGCGAGCGCCACCTCGACGACGTGGCGCCCGACGAAGACCGTGCCGCCGAGGACGAGGACGCGCATGCGGCTGACAGTACAGTCCGGGTCGTGCGCGACGTGCGCGGGATCGAGAGCCTCTGGCCGCTCCGCCAGCGGCGCCACGTCGTGCTCGCGTGCCTGGACGACCCGGCGGAGTACGAGGCCGTGCGGCACGAGCTCGACGAGCTCCGCGCCGAGCTCGTCGTCGAGCGCGAGCCGGGCCCGCTCTCGGCGGTCGTCGGGCGGCCGGCGGTCGTCGTCGCCGACCGGTTCGGCACGGTCGGGCTCGAGGGCGAGCGCCCGCCCGTCGCCGACGTCCTGACCGCGCTCGAGGCGTTCGAGCTCTCCTGTCCGGAGTGCGGCCCGATCGCCTGGGGCGACCCGGGCGCGTGACCGAACCTGTCTCGAAATGACGCGACGGCTCAAGGCTTCGTCTTGAGGCAGGTTCGTATCGACTCCGCCGTCCCGGACGTCCTCGGGCCCGGGCTCCGGATTCTCTTCTGCGGCATCAACCCGGGCCGGCGCTCGGCCGCCGCCGGGGCGCACTTCGCGAACCCGCGCAACGACTTCTGGCGGCTTCTCCACGACGCCGGCCTCACGCCTCGCCGGCTCGAGCCGGGCGAGCAGCACGCGCTGCTCGAGCTCGGCTACGGCCTCACCAACGCGGCGTACCGCACGACAAAGGGCTCCTCCGACCTCCGGCGAGCCGACTTCGAGGGCTCGGCCGAGCGCCTGGAGCGAATCGCTCGCGACCTGCGGCCCGCGATCGTCGCGTTCGTCGGCAAGGCCGGCTACGAGGGCGCGTTCCGTGAGAAGCCCGCGCTCGGCCTCCAGAAGCGGACGCTCGGCGCAACGCGCCTGTTCGTCCTGCCGTCCACGTCGCCCGCGAACGCGGCCGTCCCGTACGCCGAGCGCCTGCGCTGGTTCCGCGCGCTCGCCGAGCTCGCCGGCCGGCGCTGACCGGAGAGGACGGCATTGTCTTCCGTCCGGCGATCGGTCATCATCGGACATCCATGGCGCGCGCCCGTCGATTCCTGACCGCCGCGGTCGCCGCCGGCCTCGTCGCCGTCACGCTCCCCGGAATCGCCGCCGCCGACTGCGAGCCCGTGCTCCCGGTCGCCGACGTGACGACCGGGATGACCGCGACCGGCTGGACGGTCGCGCGGGGCCGGACGCCGGTCCCGTTCGACGTCGAGGTGCTCGGCGTCGCGACCGACGGGCTCGGCCCGGGGCGCGACCTCATCGTGGTCGAGGTGGCGAGCCCCGAGGTCGACGCCGCGGGCGGGATCTGGGCGGGCATGTCCGGCTCGCCCGTCTACGCGCCCGGCGGCGAGCTGATCGGGGCCGTCGGGTACGGGTTCTCGTTCGCCGGGTCGAAGATCGGCGGCGTCACGCCCGCGCAGGACATGGTGAACCTCCTCGGGCTCCCCTCCTCGCGCGCGCTCGCGCGGCCGGTCCCGAAGACGGTGGAGCTCGACCGTGAGCTCGCCCGGACGGTGGCGCGCACGGCCGGCGTCACCGTCGCGGAGGCCTCGACGCTCGCCCGCCTGCGCGTGCCGCTCGCGGTCTCCGGCCTCGACTCCGTCGGGCTCGGCCTCCTCACGCGGAACTTCGCGCACCGCCGGGCGGACGGGCTCGTTCCGTTCGTCGCCGGCTCGACGTCCGCGAGTTCCCCCCTCGGCTTCCCGCCGGCCGCCGGCGAGAACTTCGCCGCGGCGCTCGCGTACGGGAACGTGAGCATGACCGCGATGGGGACGACGACGTACGTCTGCGGCGGGCAGGCGCTCGCCTTCGGGCATCCGTTCCTCCACGGCGGGCCGGCGCACCTCGGCGCGAACGCGGCCGACGCCTTCGCCGTCGTTCCCGACCCGGTCTATGGCCCCTTCAAGTTCGGCCAGGCGGCGGAGCCCGTCGGCGTCGTCGACCAGGACCGGCTCGCCGGCGTGCGGGCGAGCCTCGGAGTCCTGCCCGAGACGATCCCGATCGAGACGACCGTCCACGTGCCGGAGCTCGGAGTCGACCAGACGGCGACCACCGACCTCGTCGCGAACGACCAGGCGGGGTTCCTCACTTTCGCGAGCATGCTGAGCGTGTTCGGCACCGCGTTCGACGCGGTCGGCGGCGGGTTCGACACCGCCGGGCGCGGGACGGCGCGCGTCTGGTGGACGTTCGAGGGCGAGCGTGCGGACGGCACGCCGTGGAGGCTCGCGCGCGGGAACCGCTTCGCGTCGCGGTCGGCCGCCGCGGTGTCGGCCTCGTTCAACCCCGGCTTCATGCTCGACGCGCTCATCTGGCTGCCGGAGGAGAACGTCAAGGTCACGAGCGTCAAGGTCGACGCGACGATCGAGAAGGCCGTCCGCGTGTACCGGGTCGCACGGGTCCTCATGGCGCGCGGCAACCGGCCGCTCGAGGCGCGCCGCTCGGTCGCGGCGCGGCCGGGCGCGAAGTACCGGTTCCGGGTCGTGCTCCGGCAGTTCGAAGGCGGGACGCGCAACCTCGACTTCACCTTCCGCCTGCCGAAGAACCTCGGGCGGTTCGCCTCGATCGGCTTCCTGTCGAACAGGCAGTACTGGCTCGACGACTGCGCCGGCGGCTTCTGCTTCCCGCGCGACGAGTTCTTCTTCTCGGACGCCGTGACGCTCGACGAGTGGCTCGCCGTGTTCCGCTCGATGCCGCGCGACGACGAGCTGCGGATCGTCCTGAACCGCGGCATCGGGCGCGGCGGCGGCCTGCTAGGCGGGGTGCGGCTCGACGGCGTCGTCGTCGGCGGCGCGCGCGTCTCGCTCCGGCGCTAGACGAGCTCGCCGTTCACGCGCCACTCGTACTCGACCGACGCGGTGAGCGAGGCGCCGACGAAGCAGTCGCGCTCGGCGCGGGCGAGGAGGTCGCCGAGCCCGTCCGGCGCCGGCTCGACTGTGACGTCCATCCCGCAGAGGAGCTCGACGAAGGCGTAGCGGCCGTCCTTCTCGCGCTTCGTGACGACGCCGCTCGCGGCCGCGGTGCCCGCGGCGCGCAGGCCGTCCCGCTCCGCGTGGAAGCGCAGGCTCGAGAGCGTGCAGCGGCAGAGCGCGGCGAGCACGAGGTGCTCCGGCGTCCACGTCTCGCCGGGGTCGAGCCGGTCGCGATCCTCCGCGCAGAGCGCGCCTTCGCGGTTGATCGACGCCGCGTACTCGAAGCGCTTCGGCATCAGCCGCGCCAGCGGTTCGTGATCGGAGTGCGGCGGTCGCGGCCGAACGCCTTGGGGCGGAGCTTCACGCCGGGCGGCGCCTGGCGCCGCTTGTACTCGGCCCGGTCGATGAGCGCGAGCGCCCGGTGGACGGTCTCCGCGTCGTACTCCGCCTCGAGCTCCTCGCGCGAGCGGTCCTGCTCGACGTACGCCTCGAGGACGCGGTCGAGCTCCTCGTAGGGCGGCAGCGAGTCCTCGTCGCGCTGGTTCGCGCGAAGCTCGGCGCTCGGCGGGCGGTCGATCGTCGTCTGCGGGATGAGCTCGCGGCCGGCGCGCTCGTTCAGGTGGCGCGCGAGGCGGAAGACGTCCGTCTTGTACACGTCCTTCAGGAGGGCGAACCCGCCGGCCATGTCCCCGTAGAGCGTCGCGTAGCCGACCGAGAGCTCGCTCTTGTTCCCGGTCGCGAGGAGGAGCGAGCCGAACTTGTTCGAGAGCGCCATGAGGACGAGCCCGCGTGCGCGGGCCTGGATGTTCTCCTCCGCGAGGCCCGGCTCGGTTCCCGCGAACGGCTCGGCGAGCGTCTTGCCGACGGCGTTCACGATCCCGTTGATCGGCAGCTCGAGGAACCGGACGCCGAGGTTCTCGGCGACGCTGCGCGCGTCCGCGCGCGTCTCCTTCGACGTGAAGCGCGACGGCATCGAGACGGCGGTGACGCGGTCGGGGCCGAGCGCCTCGGCGGCGAGCGCCGCGGTGAGCGCCGAGTCGATCCCGCCGGAGATCCCGAGGACGACCTCGCGGAAGCCGTTCTTCTCCAGATAGTCGCGCAACGCGAGCTCGAGCGCGAGCCGCATCTCCTCGAGGGCGGGGAGAATCGGGGCGAGCGCGGGCGGCGCCGCCGTCTTCTGCGGGCGCGGCTTCCCGAGGTCGACGACGGGCGGGTCGGGAAGGTCGACGCGCTCGCGGGCCTGCGACCGGCGGCGCGCGTCGGAGAGCCGGCGGCCGGTCGCGGTGGCGGGGTCGATGTCCACGACGAGAAGCGTCTCCTCGAAGGCGGGCCCGCGGGCGACCACCTCGCCCTCCTCGTCCACGACGAGCGAGTGGCCGTCGAAGAGCAGCTCGTCCTGGCCGCCGACCGCGTTCACGAAGACGACCCAGGCGACGTTGTCGCGGGCGCGCTGGGCGAGCATCTCCTCGCGCTCGCGCCCCTTGCCGAGGTGGAACGGCGACGCGGAGATGTTCGCGACGACGTGCGCACCCGCCAGCGCGAGGTCGGTCGCGGGCGGCCCCGGCTGCCAGATGTCCTCGCAGATCGTCGGGCCGACGAGCGTGTCGCCGAGCCTGAGGAGCACGAGGTCGCGGCCCGGCTGGAAGTAGCGGTCCTCGTCGAAGACGCCGTAGTTCGGGAGGAAGCGCTTGCGGTACACCGCCTTCACCCGGCCGTCCGCGCAGACGGCGCACGCGTTGAAGAGGTCGCGGTCGAGGTGCGGCGTGCCGACGAGCGCCGCGATCTCCTTCGTCTCCGCGGCGATCAGCTCCAGGCTGCGGCGCGCCGCGTGGAGGAAGCCGGGACGGAGCAGCAGGTCTTCCGGCGGGTAGCCCGTCACCGCCAGCTCGGGGAAGAGGACGAGGTCGGCCCCCGCGCCGCGCGCCGCGTGCAGTCGGCCGAGGATCCGCTCGCGGTTGCCGTCGAGGTCGCCGACGACGGAGTTCATCTGCGCGAGCGCGATCCTCATCGCCGTCAGTGTTGCAGGGCGCCTGGTTTCTGCCTAGAGAGCGAAAACCAGCTAGCGGCGCAGGCGGATCGCGTTCAAGTCCTGCGCGACGATCTGGGCGGCGCGGCGCTCGAGATCGTCGACGTCGTCGTGCTCGGCGTGGATGTAGCGGCCGCTCAGCGCGTCGAGCCTGCCCGAGGCGAGCGCGAGCACGAGCCGGGGCGCGAGCTCCGGCGGCGTCCACGGCGCGTCGTCGGGGAACGCCTCCTCCGTCATCTCGGTCCGCACGAGCCCGGGGGAGATCGTGAAGACGGGAATCCCGTGCCCATCGAGCTGCTTCGCGAGCGTCTCGCCGAAGCGCCCGAGCGCCGCCTTGCTCGCCGCGTACGCCGTCGACGACGACCCGGGCAGGTAGGACGCGCCGCTGCCCGTGTTGACGATTCGCCCGCGACCGCGCTCGATCATCCCCGGGATCACGGCGCGGCAGCAGCGATAGGGACCGAGGAGGTTCACCTCGAGGACGTGCCACCAGTCCTCGACCGGCGTCTCCCAGGCCGACTTCTCCCAGATCGCGATCCCCGCGTTGTTCACGAGCACGTCGATGGGCCCGAGCTCGCGCTCGACCTCGGCGATCATCCGCTCGACGTCCTCCTCCCGCGAGACGTCCGCCTCGATCGCGAGCCCGTCCGCCTCCCGCGCGACCTCGTCGGCCTGCGAGGCGGTGCGCGCGGAGACGGCGACGCGCATCCCGGCTCCCGCGAGCTCGAGCGCGATCCTGCGCCCGATTCCGCGCCCGCCGCCGGTCACGAGGGCGACCCGGCCCGTCACGTCCTCAGACGGCACGGGCGATGTCCTCCAGCGACTCGGGGTTCTCGACGGACGACATGTCCCCGGGATCCTGCCCGAGCGCCTGCGCGCGAACCGCGCGGCGCACGATCTTCGCGCTCCGCGTCTTCGGGAGCGCCGGCACGAAGAGGACGCGGTCTGGCGAGAAGGCCTTGCCGAGCTCCGCGGCGACCGCCGCGCCGACCTCGGACTCGAGCTCCTCCGACGCGTCGATCCCCGGCGCGGGCACGCAGAAGACCCACGCCACCTCACCCTTGACCTCGTGCGGGATCCCGACCGCCGCCGCCTCGGCGACCGCGGGATGCCCCACCGCCGCGGACTCGAGCTCGGCCGGCCCGATCCGCTTGCCGGCGATGTTGAGCGTGTCGTCCGAGCGCCCGTGCAGGAACCAGAACCCGTCCTCGTCCACGGAGGCCCAGTCCCCGTGCACCCAGATCCCGGGCAGACGGCGCCAGTACGTGTCGAGGTAGCGCTCCGGATCGCGCCAGAAGCCGCGCGTCATCCCGGGGAACGGCCTGCGGCAGACGAGCTCCCCTACCTCGCCGCGCACGGGCCGGCCCTCGGCGTCGACGACGTCCATCGCCATCCCGAGCGCGGGCCCGCCGAGCGAGCACTCCTTGATCGGCATCGCAGGCGTGGGCGAGAGGAAGCACGCGCCGACCTCCGTCCCGCCGGAGCAGTTGATGATCGGGCAGCGCCCGCCGCCGATCGTCTCGAGGAGCCAGCGGTACGGCGACGGGTTCCACGGCTCGCCGGTCGTCACGATCACGCGGAGCGAGGAGAGGTCGGCGTCCGGCTCGCCGTGTTGCATGAGCGCGCGGACGAGCGTCGGCGAGCAGCCGAGCACCGTCACCCGCTCCTCCTCGACGAGCCGCCAGAGCCGGTCGGGCGGGCGATCGGGGGCGCCCTCCATGAAGACGAGCCTCGAGCCCATCGCGCCGCCGCCCACGACCGTCCAGGGGCCCATGATCCAGCCCATGTCGGTGGCGAAGAGGATCGTGTCCTCCGGCCCCGAGTCGGCCTGATAGGCGACCTCGCGCGCGATCGAGACGAGGAAGCCGCCCTGCACGTGGACGATCCCCTTCGGCCGGCCGGTCGTCCCGGACGTGTACGTGAGGAGATACGGGTGCTCGCTCTCGACCTCGAGCGCCGGCAGCTCGACCGGCTGGGCGGCGACGAGCTCGTCCCATGCGACGTCGCGGCCCTCCGTCATCGGCGCGTCGCACCCGAGCCGCCGCCAGACGACGACATGCTCCACCGACGGAGACTGCGCGAGCGCCTCGTCGACGACCTCCTTCGTCGGGAGCTCGCGACCGCGGCGGAGCGACCCGTCGGCCGTGATGACGACCTTCGCCTCGGAGTCCTGCAGCCGCGCCGCGACCGCCGGCGCCGCGAAGCCGGAGAAGATCGGCACCTGGATCGCGCCGAGATGCGCGCACGCGTGCGAGGCGATCGCGACCTCCGGCGACATCGGGAGGTAGATCGCGACCGCATCGCCGGCGCGGACGCCGAGCGACGCGAGCCCCTCCGCGAGCCGCGTCACCTCGGCGGAGAGCTCGGCGAACGTGACCTCCCGACGCGTGCCGTCCTCGCCCGCGAACACCGCGCCGACGGCCTCAGGGCGCGAGCGCGCCCAGCGATGGACGCAGTTCTCCGCGATGTTCAGGCGGCCGCCGACGAACCACGTCGCCCACTCGGGGCCGCGCGAGTCGTCCACCACCCGCTCCCAGCGGGTCGAGAAATCGAGCCCCATGTCCTCGACGGCGGCGGGCCAGAACCACTCGGGGTCGTCCTGCGAGCGGCGCACGAGCTCGCGGTAGTCGTCGAAGCCGTGCCGCCGCATGAGCCGCACGACGTTCGCGCGCTCGAGCACCTCGCCGGTCGGGCGCCAGACGATCTCGGCCATCGCCGCCAGTCTAGGCGGGCGAAATACAGCTTGGACCGCAGGCGAACGGCATCTCGCCAATCCCTCCTAGGCCGTACGGCGCCGGCGGAAGAACCCACCGACCGGCGCGCGGAGCGGCGGCGGCTCCTCGCCGAGCGCCCGGGCGCCGGCGCGGAGATCCTCCTCGGCGAGCGTGCGCAGGTCGTCGAGCGAGGGCGTGTCGAGCCCGCCCGCCGTGAGCCGCACGGCGTGCGCGTTCAGCGACTGCTCGAAGAGCGTCCGGGCGAAGCGCGCGTTGCCGAACCCCTCGCCGCGCTCGGCGCGGTCGAAGACGGCCGCGAGCGTCGCCTCGGCCCCCTCGCCGAGCGCGTACTCGTGCTCGGCCGCGAACCCGCGCGAGATCGCAAGCAGCTCGTCCGTCGAGTAGTCGGGAACGGAGATCTCCCGCGCGAAGCGCGACCGGAGGCCGGGATTCGAGGCGAGGAAGCGGTGCATGAGCCGCGGGTAGCCGGCGACGATCACGACGAGGCGGTGGCGGTAGTCCTCCATCCGCTTGAGCAGCGTCTCGACCGCTTCGGCGCCGAAGTCGAGCCGCTCCGTCTCGGGCGTCAGCGCGTAGGCCTCGTCGACGAAGAGCACGCCGTCGAGCGCCTGGCGGATCACGCGGTCCGTCTTGAGCGCCGTCGAGCCGACCCACTGGCCCACGAGCCCGGCGCGGTCGACCTCCACGAGGTGCCCGCGTCGGAGCAGGCCCATCGAGCGATACATCTGCGCGAGCAGGCGCGCGACCGTCGTCTTGCCGGTGCCCGGGTTCCCGAGGAAGACGAGATGCTGGCTCGTCGCCACCTCCGCGAGGCCGCTCTCCTTGCGCAGCGCCTGCACCTGCAGGAACGCGACGAGGGCGCGAACCTGCTCCTTCACGGTGTCGAGGCCGACGAGCGCGTCGAGCTCCGCCTGGAGCTCCTCGAGCGTCCTCTCGGGCTCGGCGGGCGCGCGCCGGCGCGCATCGGGCTGGAGCCGGTCGAGCTGCTCGGCGATCCACTCGCCCTCCGGCCCGCCGGTCTCGCGCAGGCGCTCGCCGAGCTGGCGGAGCGCCCGTCCTGCCTCGTCGAGCGGGTTGCGCGGCACTGCGCCACGGTACCCGGCGGGGCGTCCCGCGAACGCGGGCCGTGTCCCCGGCGTCCACGATCCGGGGACTGTCCCCGGGTCACGGCCCTTCACGACCTGTCGGATCCCGCCGGCTGCCCTCGCTTGCCGCTGCCGTCCAGGACGGCAATCACGGCCGTACAGGCCGTGGTTGCCGCGGACGAGGGGACAGTCCCTCGCCCATGGCCGAAAGGAACGCGCGGGCATCCGGATAGTGGCTGCTAACATCGACCCGTGCGCGCGCGGCTGCTCGACGAGGCGAACCGGAAGTGGCTGACCCTCGCGGCCGTCTCCTTCGGGCTCTTCATGATCATGCTCGACAACACGGTCGTGAACGTCGCGCTGCCGTCGATCCAGCGGGAGCTCGGCGTCGGGCTCTCGGAGCTCGAGTGGATCGTGACCGGCTACGCCCTCGCGTTCGCGGCGCTCATGCTCACCGGCGGGAAGCTCGCCGACCTCTTCGGCCGCCGGCTCGTCTTCGTCGTCGGCCTCGCGATCTTCACGCTCGCCTCGCTCGCCTGCGGGCTCGCCGGCTCGGGCGACGTCCTCATCGGCGCGCGGATCGTCCAGGGCGTGGGCGCGGCGCTCATGAACCCGGCGACGCTCTCGATCATCGCCGCCACCTTCCCGCCCCGCCAGCGCGGCACGGCGATCGGCATCTGGGCGGGCGTGTCCGCTCTTGCCCTCGCGATCGGCCCGCTCGTCGGCGGCCTCATCACCGAGCACGTGAACTGGAACTGGATCTTCTTCATCAACGTCCCGGTCGGCATCCTCGCGATCGCGGCGAGCTTCCTCGTCATCCGCGAGTCGCGTGACGAGTCGGAGGTCCAGCGGCTCGACCTGCCCGGGCTCCTGACCTCGGGGATCGGCCTCTTCGCGCTCACGTACGGCCTCATCGAGGCCAACACGCACGGCTGGACGTCGACCCGCATCCTCGTCTCCTTCACGGTGGCGGTCGTCGCGCTCGTCGCGTTCGTCCTGCTCGAGCGGCACCAGCGCGTCCCGATGCTCGACCTGACGCTCTTCCGCAGCGGGACGTTCGCGGGCGCGAACCTCGTCGTCCTGCTCGTCGCGCTCGCCATGTTCGGCGTCTTCTTCTTCGTCTCGCTCTACATGCAGAACATCCTCGGCTATTCGCCCGTGGAGGCCGGCGCGGCGTTCCTGCCGATGACGATCCTCGTGATCCTCGTCGCTCCGGTCGCCGGCCGCATGTCCGACCGGATCGGCTCGCGCTGGCTCATGACCGCCGGGATGACGCTGCTCTCGATCCAGCTTCTCTACTTCTCGCAGCTCGGCGCGAACGCGACCTACTGGAACCTCCTGCCCGCGATGCTCGTCGGCGGGCTCGGCATGTCGCTCACGATGACGCCGAGCGCGGCGGCCGCGATGCGCGCCCTCCCCGTGGACAAGAGCGGCGTCGGCTCGGCCGTCCTGAACGCCTTCCGCCAGGTCGGCGGGTCGGTCGGGATCGCGCTCATGGGCGCCATCGTGGCGCACGAGGCCGCCGGACGGCGCACGCCGGACGCGTTCATGGACGGCTTTTCGCTCGCGCTCCTCGTCGCCGCCGGGATCGCATTCGTCGGCGCGATCGTGGCCGCGGCGCTCGTGCGTCCGCACGAGATGACGGGCACCGGCTCGCCCGAGGCGCCCGCCGTCCCGGAGGCCGTGTGAGCCCGGGACAGCGTCTGCCTGCCCGCGAACGCCGGGCGCACGTCCTCGAGTGCGCCTGCAAGGTCTTTTCGCAGGGCAGCTACCGCGGGACGACGACCGCCGAGCTCGCCCGCTCCGCCGGCGTGACGGAGCCGATCCTCTACCGCCACTTCGAGTCGAAGCGCCACCTCTACCTCGCCTGCCTGGACGAGATCTGGCAGGCGCTCAAGGCGCGCTGGGACGAGGCGATCGCCGCCGAGCCGGACCCCGCCGCGTGGCTCCGTGTCCTCGGCCACACGTTCTTCGAGGCCGAGCGCGACGAGCCGGTCATCTCCGCGCTCTGGGTGCAGGCGCTCGCCGAGGCGGGTGAGGACGAGGAGATCCAGCGCTACATGCGCGACCACGTCCACGAGGTGCACGCCTACGTCGCCTCCGTCATCGAGCGGGGCCAGCAGGAGGGCGGCTTCCTCGCCGACCGCGACCCGCGCGCCGAGGCGTGGCTCTTCGTCTCCCTCGGCCTGCTCCGGATGGCGAGCCTGCGCCTCGGCGGCCTCGTCGACGACGACTTCCCGGCGATCGTTGCGGCGCGCCGCCGCTGGCTCACAGGTCGCGACTAACCCAACGAGGGATTCACGCGGCGAGCCGGATGGGCGACGGTGGAGGTATGCCGCATCCTCTCGAGGTCTTTAAAGGCGACGGCCCGAAGGCTTCGGGTCTGCGGCCCACCCAGCCTCCGGGCGTCTTGTCGCCTATCTCTCTGGCGCGCCGCCCGCACCTGCCTGGCGTGTGGCGAGGAGCGAGCAACTCGGACTATAGGCACACGGCCGAAAAAGTCAAGTGGGGTTGTGAAGCAGATTTCCGCCCCTATAGTTCACCTAGGCTCCGATGACCGACTCGCCGCTCCTGCTCAAGACCCGCGCCGGCTCGACCGCACGGCCGAGCCTCGGCGAGCGCGTGCGCCAGCTCCGCATCAACGCAGGGCTCACGCAGACGGATCTCGCCGGCGAGCGGTTTTCGAAGGAGTACGTGAGCCAGATCGAGCGCGGCAAGACGCGCCCGACCGACGAGACGATCGCCTGGCTCGCGGAGCGGCTCGGCGTCGACGCCGGCTTCCTGCTCCACGGGGTCTCCTCCGGCGAGCGCGAGCGCGTCGAGAGCGTGATCGCCCGCGCCGAGGCGACGCTCGAGGCGCACGACTACGAGGGCACGCTTCCGATCCTCGATGGGATCGCGGAGGCGCTCACGAAGGTCTCGGCGCCCGATCTCGAGCTTCGCGCGCTCACGGCCGAGGCCTGGGCGCGCATGTACATCGGCGACGTCAAGGACGCCGCACGCCTGCTCGAGCGGGCCCGCGTCCTGACCGAGGAGCCGAGCTTCACGGACGTCGACCGCGCCGACGTGCTCTTCCGGCTCGGCGCATGCCGCTACAACCTTTCCTCGATCGCGACCGCGGTCAGTCTCCTCACCCAGGCGATCGAGCTGGCCGACCGCTCCGAGCTGCCGAGCGACCGGCTCCGCGCGCTCGCCCTCGAGTGGCGTTCCCGCTGCTACCAGCGGCAGCGCGACTGGGAGGCGGCGCGGGAGGACGTCGAGCGCGCGCTCGAGCTCGCCCGCGGGATCGACGACCGCTACGCCCTTGCGCAGGCGCACTTCCAGGCGTCGCTCGTGGCCGAGCGCCAGGGCCGGTGGGTCCTCGCGCGCACGCACGCGGAGCAGGCGAAGGGCCTCTACGAGGAGATCGCGCACCAGGCGAACGTCGGTGCGCTCCTGAACAACCTCGGCGGTCTCAACTTCCTCCTCGGCAAGCCGGAGGAGGCCAAGGCGTACCTGAAGGACGCGTTCCGCGTCGCGCTCGAAGTGGGCAGCGACATGGAGGCCGGCTATGCCGTCTCGTCGCTCGCGCAGGTGCATCTCCGCACCGGCGAGCTCGAGCTCGCGGACGAGCAGGCGCGCCACGCGCTCGAGCTCCTCAAGGGGCGCGAGGACGACCTGCAGGACGAGATCGGCAACGTCCAGCTCGTGCTCGGCCGCTCGCTCCTGGAGCGGGGCCGGCTCGACGAGGCGGAGGAGTGGTTCCGCCGCGCAGAGGCGAACTTCGACCAGCTCTCCTCGGCCAGCCATCGGGCCGCCGCCTGGATCGCGCAGGGCGACCTCGCGGCGAAGCGCGGCGACGACCGCAGCGCCGCCGATCTCTACCGGCGCGCGGCCGAGGCGCTCCAGGACTTCCACTTCTAGAAAGGAGGTGAACGCATGAGGGGTCGTTTGATCATGTTGGTTACGGCGCTCGTACCGGTGGCGCTGTTCGTGGGCGAGGCCTGGATGGCCTTCCCGGGGTTCCGGCGCGGCGGGTAACGCGCGCGGGAAGGACGCGAGGCTCTGGCGGCGAATCTGTCACCCGCCGTGCGAAGTCATCCGCCGCTCGACAACCGTCCTTCTCTCCGCCCCCTCGCGCCGGTTCTAGCACCGCTCGCAGCCGTCTGGGCCGCCGTCGGCGTCCTGATCGCAGCGCAGCTCTTCTAGCCCCGTCGCGTTCGCGCCTGCCGGACATCCCCTCCGGCACGCTCTCCCCGGCGTCCGCTGCGGTCGATCTGCCGCGCGGGCGCCGGACGCGTTTAAACTGCCGGGGCGCATGGGCAAGATCGACGCATACGCGAAGCCCGTCCTCGTCGACACGGACTGGCTCGCCGAGCATCTCGGGGACGACGGCGTCGTCGTCGCGGAGGTTGACGAGTCGCCCGAGCTCTACGACGAGGGTCACATCCCCGGGGCGGTGAAGCTCCACTGGCAGGAGGACCTTCAGGATCCGGTCGAGCGCGACCTGGTCGGGCGGGAGGACTTCGAGCGGCTGCTCGGCTCGCGCGGCGTCGGGTCGGACACGACCGTCGTCCTCTACGGGGACAAGAACAACTGGTTCGCCGCGTACGCGTACTGGTACCTCAAGGTTTACGGGCACGGGGACGTCCGGATCCTCGACGGCGGGCGCCAGAAGTGGATCGACGAAGGGCGGGAGCTGACGACGGACTCGCCGAGCCCCAAGGCCGTCGAGTACCACGCGGGGGAGCGCGACGAGTCGATCCGGGCGTACCGCGATCAGGTGCGCGAGTGGATCGGCGCCGGGGACCGCGCGCTCGTCGACGTCCGCTCGCCGGGTGAGTACGCGGGCGAGCTCGTCGCGCCGCCGGGCTACGAGCAGGAGGGCGCCCAGCGCGCAGGCCACATCCCGACCGCCGCGTCGATCCCGTGGGCGAGCGCGGTCGCCGACGACGGGACGTTCCGTCCGGCCGAGGAGCTTCGCGACCTCTACGCCGGCAAGGGCGTGACCGCCGACAAGGAGGTCACGGCCTACTGCCGGATCGGCGAGCGCTCGGCGCACACGTGGTTCGTCCTCCACGAGTTGCTCGGCTTCGAGAAGGTGCGCAACTACGACGGATCGTGGACCGAGTGGGGCAACCTCGTCGACGTCCCGATCGAGAAGGGCGCCGGCTAGGCGGCCGCCGCTACGCGCGGAGGATCGGGCGCGTGAGGCACGTCGGCCCGCCGTCGCCCTTCTTCGAGAGCTCGTCGCCCGAGTAGACCCTGACGTCCACGCCGGCCGCCTCCATGCGGCGGCGCGTCTCCGGGTTCCCCTCCAGGGCGAGTGCGACCCGGGGTGCGAGGGCGAGAACGTTCGGGCCCATCGACCAGAACTCCTCGTCGGGCACCTCGACCAGCGCGATGCCGCGCTCCTGGAGCAGTTCCACGAGCCGCACCGGCATGTACGGGAGGTACACGAGCGCGAGCTCCGTGTCGAGTGGCGAGACGAGCGACATGAGGTGGAGCACCTCGCCGGGCCCGTTGAGGTGCGGCAGGTCGAACGCGATCACGTCGACGTCCGGGAGGAGCTCGGCAAGCTGCTCGACGCCGGCGTCGTTCGTGCGGTAGCCGCGGCCGACGAGGAGCGTCCGCTCGTCGAGCCAGACGGTGTCGCCGCCCTCGGCGGTCGCCGGCGCCTCGAGCCGACCCCGGATCGGGACGCCCGCCTCGACGAGGTCGGCGGCCATCGCGTCGATCTCGACCCGGCGCCCGGGCTTGCCGGGCCGGAGGAGGAGCGCGCCCTCGTCCGTGACGAGCACCGGGTCGTACGTGTAGATCGCGTCGGTCGCGGCGCCGAGTGGAGTCCCGGCCACGATCACCTCGGCGCCCGCCTCGGCGAGGAGCGTTCGGAAGGCCTCGTGCTCCTCGACGATCTTCGCCGTATCGGGCTCCGAGCGCCAGGCGAACGACTCCCAGGCTGCACAGCCCTCGGCCGTCGGCGGGCGCACGAGCACGCGCCGGAGCGGCGCCGTCATGCTCTGGCACCCGTACCCGAGAGCGACGCGGTCGGCGGGCTCGAGCGTCGTCATGGCGCGATCGTACGCGTCGGGTGGCCCGCCGGGACGCTGGTACGCTCAGCCGCGTGGAGAGCGCCACGCGCCTGAGGGGCCTCGAGGCAGGCGGCGGGTGCGCCGCGAAGTACCCGGCCGCGCGGCTCCGCGAGCTCCTCGCCGGCTTCGTGCCTGCCGAGGCGGACGACCTGCTGGTCGGCCTCGACCCGGCCGACGACGCGGCGGTCTACCGGCTCGACGACGAGCGCGCGCTCGTGTTCACGATCGACTTCTTCCCGCCGATGCTCGACGACCCTGCGCTCTACGGGGCGATCGCCGCCGCGAACGCGCTGAACGACGTCTTCGCCATGGGCGGGCGTCCCCTCGTGGCCCTCTCCGTCGCGGCGTTCCCCGAGGAGCTGCCGATCGAGACCGTCCGCGCCATCCTCGACGCCGCGTCGGCGAAGACGGAGGAGGCGGGCGCGCTCCTCGCCGGCGGGCACACGATCCGCGACGACGAGCCGAAGTACGGGCTCGCGGTCGTCGGCACCGTCCACCCGGGCGCGCTCTGGCGCAAGGACGGCGCCCGTCCCGGCGACGCGCTCTTCCTGACCAAGCCGCTCGGCACGGGGCTCGTGCTCACGGCCGCGCGCAAGGGCATGGTCGGGGACGACGCACACGACGCCGCGACCGCCTCCATGACCGAGCTGAACGCGGCGGCCGCGGACGCGCTGCGCCCGTTCGAGCCGCATGCGGTCACCGACGTGACGGGCTTCGGCCTCTTCGGGCACGCGCACGAGATGGCGGAGCGGAGCGGCGTCCGGCTAGTCCTCGACGCCGGCGCCCTCCCGGCGCTCCCGGGCGCCGCAGATGCGGCGGAGGCCGGCGTGCGGACGGGCGGCGACGGCCGGAACCGGGACTACGCCGGCCCGACGCTCGACCTCGACGGGCTTCCGGAGCCGCTCGCGGCGCTCGGCTACGACCCGCAGACGTCCGGCGGGCTGCTCGTCTCCCTCCCGGCCGAGCGGGGCGCCCTCCTCGCAGCCGAGTTCGCCGCGCGCGGGCTCTTCCTCGCCCGTCTCGGCCGCGTCGAGGAGGGAAGCGGGGTCGCCGTCCGGTGACGGAGGCGGCCGCCGAGCGGCGCCGCGGGCTGCCGCGGCTCGCCTTCGACGCGCGCGCCTTCCGCTGGGCCGCGTGGCTCGCGCTCGTCGCGCTCTTCGCCGTGACGGTGAGCGGCGCGACCGTCCGTCTGACCGGCTCGGGGCTCGGCTGCGAGAACTGGCCGCGCTGCGGCGACACGTTCCTGCCCGCGCAGAGCTACCACGCGCTGATCGAGTTCGGGAACCGCGTGGTCGGGTTCGTCGTCGGGCTCACGACGCTTCTCGCGGCGCTCGTCGCCTGGCGGGCGCGCGTGCCGCGCCGGCTGCTCCTCTGGACGCTCGGGCTGCCCCTCCTCGTCCTCGCGCAGGGGATCCTCGGCGGGGTGACGGTGCTCTTCGAGCTCCACCCGCTGATCGTGATGGGGCACTTCCTCCTCTCGCTCGTCTCGATCGGCGTCGCGGTCGTCGTCGTCGTGGGCGCGGAGCGGCTCAACCGGCCGCGCCCGTCCCCGGCGCTCGCGCTCCCCGGCTGGCTGGGACCGCTCGCGCTCGCGCTGCTCCCGCTCGCCGCCGTGCTCGTCGTGACCGGGGCGTTCGTCACCGCCGCCGGGCCCCACTCGGGCGGGGAGGACATCGAGCGGCTCGGCGACCTCGAGAACGCGATGTGGGTGCACGTCCGGGTGAGCGCCGTCTTCGGAATCGCGTTTCTCGCGCTCGTCGCCGCCCTCCAGCGGTTCCGCGACCGCGCGCGCGGGACGGCGCTCCTCGCCGGCGGCGTGCTCGCGCTGCTCCTCGTCCAGATGGTCGTCGGCGAGGTGCAGTGGCGGAACCAGCTCCCGTGGGAGCTCGTGCTCGGCCACGTCACGCTCGCGACGCTCGTCTGGACGGGCGTGGTCGCCCTCGCGGTCGTGCTGCGGCCGCCGCAGGACGCCTAGACTCTGTCCATGGGCGAGCACCTCCTGATGGACGAGCGCCCCTCGCTCGAGCGCCCGGTGCTCGTCGCGGCGTTTCGCGGCTGGAACGACGGGGCGCAGGGCGCCTCGCTCGCCGTCGGATACCTCGCGCAGGCCTGGGCGGCCGAGCGCTTCGCGGCGATCGACCCCGAGGAGTTCTACGACTTCCAGGTCGCGCGCCCGCACGTCGCGCTCGAGGACGGGGTCACGCGGCGGATCGACTGGCCGGAGAACGCGTTCTTCCACGCGGCGGTTCCGGGCGGCGGCCGCGACGTCGTGCTCCTGCTCGGGGTCGAGCCGAACAACCGCTGGCGGACGTTCGCGGCGCAGATCGTCGACCTGGCGCAGGAGCTCGGCGTCGAGCTCGTCGTGACCCTCGGGGCGCTCCTCGCCGACGTCCCGCACACGCGCCCCGCGCCCGTGACCGGCTCCGCGACCGATCCGGCGCTCGTCGAGGAGCTCGGGCTCGCCGCCTCGCGGTACGAGGGGCCGACGGGGATCGTCGGCGTCCTCCACGACGCGTGCCGCGTTGCCGGCGTCCCCTCGGCGAGCCTCTGGGCGGCGGTGCCGCACTACGCCTCGCTCGCCGCGAGCCCGAAGGCGGCGCTCGCGCTGTGCCGCCGCTTCGCCGACCTCGTCTCCGCCGACGTCGAGCTGCACGAGCTCGAGCAGGCCGCCGAGACGTACGAGCGCCAGGTGAGCGAGGCGGTCGCCGAGAACGAGGAGACCCAGGCCTACGTGGAGGGGCTCGAGCGGCGGCGCGACGCGCTCGGCGACGAGCTCGACCTGCCGTCCGGCGACACGCTCGCGGCCGAGCTGACGCGCTTCCTGCGCGAGCACGAGCGGCGCCGCGAGGAAGGGGAGGAGGCCTAGGAGGCCTCGGCCGCGGGCTGCGGCTCGGCCGGCTTCGGCGCCTCGTCCTCGACCGCCGGCGCGTCCTTCTTCGCGGCCGGCTTCTTGCGCGAGCGCCGCCGGCTCGACCTGCGCGGCGGCTTGCCGTCCTCGGCCGCGGGCGCCGTCGCGTCCGTCGGCTGCGGCTCGCCTCCGTCCTGCGCCTGCGCCTCGCCGTTCTTCCCGGCCTTCGCCGCCTCGGCCTGGCGCTTCTTGCGGCGCCGACGGCGGCGCGACTTCCCGCTCGGCTGCTTCGCCTGCGGGAGGTTGTCCGCGAGCGCGTTCGCGACCTCCTCGATCGTGCCGAGCCGCTCGCGCGCGCCGTCGACGAGCCGCTGCGCGGTCGGCGTGTAGGCCTCGGCCGACGCGAGCAGGGCCGCCCCGACGTGGATCGGCTGCTCGAGCGCGACGTTCACCAGGCGCGCGGCGTTCTCCTCGTGCCGATGGCCGCGCGAGTTCGTGAGCGCGCCGAGAAGCCGCTTGGCGTCCGGGAGCTCCGCGCTCGCGCGCCGGTCCTGCAGCTTCCGCGTCGCGCGGGCCAGGCGCCACGTCCAGCGCGAGACGATGTCGTGCGGGGCGTCCGCCTTGCCCTCGCCGACGGCGCGGAGGAGCGTGCGGATCCCGTTCACCCGATCCTTCTCCCAGGTCGGCGCGGAGGTGACCATCGAGACGAGGTCGTCGAAGCTCGCCCGGTCGACGGGCGTCGTCACCCGGTCGCCGAGCGCCGAGAGCCGGAGGCGCCGGTTCGGGTTCTCGGCCGCGCAGCTCGTGAGGAACGCCTCGCGGCACTCCCGGCTCGCCTTCGCAAGCTTCTCCGCGAACTGCTGGCGCTCGTCGAAGCGGAGCTGCCGCCCGGCGATCCGCGCCCAGAGGAGCTGCTCGTCCTCGGCGAGGCGGCCCGGATCGATCCGCTCCCACTCGCGCTGGATCACGAGCACGCGGCGGCGCGGATCGGGGGTGACGGGGATGAGCCACGGCGCCGGGGAAAGCTTGCGGCGGGCCCGGCGCTGCACGCGGCGGCGCGGCGCGGGCGTGACGCGCGCGCCCGGCCGGTAGAAGTCCGAGTCGAGGAGCGAGTGGATGGTGATCGTCCGGTCGTTGTGCGTCGCGGCCGGGTCGACGAAGTCGACGACGACGCCCGCCTCCTTGCGCGGATGCGTCCGCATGACGCGGCCGATCCGCTGCTGGTAGACGCGCCGCGAGGCGGTCGGCGCGAGGTGCATGCAGACCGTCGCGCGCGGCGAGTTCCATCCCTCGGCGAGGAGCTGCGCATTGATGAGGACGTTGATCTCGCCGCGCTCGTACGCCGCGAGCGTCTCCGCGAGCTGGAGGGGCGGCGTGCGGCCGCTCACCGCCTCGGCCTTGAGGCCGGCGGCGCGGAACTCGCGCGCGAGGTTGTAGGCGTGCTCGACGCCGGCCGCGTACACGATCCCCGGGGTCGCGTCGAAGCGGTCGCGGTAGAGGCTCGCGGCCGCCTGGTTGATCAGCGCGTGGTCGAGAACCTTGGCCAGCGCTTCCTGGTCGTAGTCGCCGCCCACGATCGGGACGGACGAGATCGCCGTCGCCGGCGGCACGCGGAGCGAGCGCAGCGGCGCGATCAGCCCGCGCCTGGCGGCGTCGCCGAGCGGAAGGTCGTCGACCGAGGCAGGGAAGACGTCCGAGACCTGCTTCGCGATCAGCTGCTCGGTCGCGGTCATGCCGACGTAGATCGGCTCGGTGAAGGACCGGATCGCGGCGCTCGTCTTCTCGCCGAGCGCCGTGTGGGCCTCGTCGCAGATCACGAGCTGGTACGCGCTGCGGGAGATCGAGCCGACGTGGCGGGCGAACCAGGCGTAGGTCTGGATCGTGATCGGGTTGCCCACGAGCGGCTCGAGCCCCTGCTCGATCGCGTCGCGGAACCGGTCGCCGTACCCCTCGGCGGTCAGGTCGCGCTCGAACTGCTTCACGAGCAGCCGGCGGTGCGTGAGGATGAGGACGCCCATCGTCCTCGCGCCTTCGACGAAGCCGGCGGCGGCGATCGTCTTTCCCGACGCCGTCGGGTGGCGGAAGCGGAAGCGCCGCTCGGCTCCGGGGTCGTCGGGCGCGGGCTCCTCGTCCTCGTCCTCGTCCGGCCCCGGCTCCTCGGGCAGCTCCTCGTCCTCGGGCTCGTGGTGCCCGTTGCCGTTGCCGTTCTCCTTGCCCTCCTCGTGCTTCGAGATGAGCTCGGTGAGCATCCCGGCCAGCGCGTCGATCTGGTGGCGGCGGAGCTCGGTCCCCGACGCGAGCCGCGGCGGGCGGTCGTTGACGACGCGCTCGAGGCCGAGCATGAGCGCGTAGCGCACCTTCCACTCGGGCGACGGGGCGCGCAGGCCCGCCTCCATCTCGGCGAGCGCGTCGTCGAGCGCACGCCGCCGGGCACGGCCGGGCGCCAGGACGTCGGCGGGGTTCTCGTCCTCCTGGAGGAAGGGCTCGCCCGCCCAGGACTGGGCCCGGAGCGCGGAGGCCGCCAGGCCGCCCACTCGCTCCGACTGGTCGGTCGGGTACGGGAATGCCTCTTGCATGGACGCAGCGCTCGGATCGCGCTGCATGTTCAGGAGATGCCGGCGCAACTCCCAGCGCCGGACTACCAGGGACTATATACGAGCGGCCCCCGGAGTGCGGGGGCCGTCTCGTTACTTGCGCGGTACCGAGAGCGTCTGCTGGGTCGAGACGGCCTTCTTCATGTACGCGTACGCCTCGTCCGTGCGACCCAGCCGCTCGTAGATCTCGCCGAGCTTCGCGTACACGTCGACGAGCGCCCTGTTGCCGGCCGCCGACTCGAGGAGCGCGGCCGCCTTCTCGTAGAGCTCGAGGGCCTCGTCCTCGTCGCCGAGGTCGAGCGCGACCTCGGCGAGCAGCGCGTACAGTCGCCCGCCGTCGAGCGGCTCGGCGTCGCCGAGAAGCCCGAGGACGTCCATCGCGATCGCGGTCGCCTGCTCCCGCTCGCCCGTCTGCGCGAGGGCGCGCGCCTCCTCGAGGCGGAACTGCGCCTGCTCGATCGGCGTGCCGGTCCGTTCGACGAGCGGCCAGCCCTGGGCGAGGTGCGAGAGGGCCTCCTGCGCCTCCCCGCGCTCGAGCTCGATCCGGGCGACGAGCTGGTGCGCGAGACCCGTGTAGTGGAGATCCTCCGTCAGCTCGAGCGCCGCGAGCGCCTGGTAGGCGTAGCGCGAGGCGCCGTCGAAGTCGCCCTGGTCGAGCTGGAGCTTCGCGCGGGCCCAGTAGACCCGCGCGCGCATGTAGGGGTCGAAGCTCTCGCGGCCCTCGGCGAGCGCCTTCGAGACGACCTGCTCCGCCCGGGCGAACTGGCCGGAATCGGAGAGCGCGTACCCGAGGACGCACGCGAACCGGATCGCCTGCACCCGGTCCCCAATCTGCTCGAACGCCGCGAGGCACCGCTCCAGGATCGCGACGGACGGCTCGAGCTCGCCGACGACGGAGTAGGCGCGCGCGAGGCTCTCGGCGAGGGTCGGCACCTGCCACTCCTCCATCCGGGAGTCGACGAGCGCCTGCTCGAAGAGCGCGACCGCCTGGCGGGCGTCCCCGACCCGGAGCGCGAGGTGGCCGAGCCCCTCGCCGGCCTGTGCGCGCTCGGACGGCGTCCGGGCGTTCTCGAGCGACTGGGTGTAGAGCTCGCGCGCGCGCTCGACGTCGTCCAGGCGCAGCGCGATCTCGGCCTCGAGCAGGTTGATCGCCTGCGGGCGCACCTCGCTCCCCGTCGCCAGAAAGTCCTCCGTCACGCCAAGCCGCCGACCGAGCTCGCGCAGGAGCTGGAGCGACGGGATCCGGTCTCCGGCCTCGATCCGCGAGATGTACGCGGGCGAGCAGCCGGTGAACGACAGCTGTCGCTGGCTCAGGCCGGCGGCCTCGCGCGCGGTACGCAGCCGCTCGCCGACGGCCTTCGGATCGTCTACGTGCGTGGACTTCTGTCGGGGCATGTTCGGTTCCTTCCTTGTTTCGGCCGAGTTATACTCGACGCCGCCGGTCCGGCCTAGCAGGTTTCTTGCCCACCACCAGAAGGGACGGTGTCCAGGTGAAGGCTCGTCTACTCATCCTTTCGGCCACATTGGCTTCGTTCGCCGCCGCAGCGGGGTTCGTCGGACCCAACTGGGGCCCCTAGAGCACATTCGTTTCGTTCAGTTTGACACGGTTTGCGCCTGACGGGAAGTGTAGGCGCGAACTCTCGTCGACGAGAGAGTCCAGGCGTGCGAAGGCCCGCCTGCGGGGGCGGGCCTTCGCCGGACGGGATGGTGGACGATTCTCCGCGATCGCTCGAGGGTGGGACGCCCTCGGGGACTGGCATGCGGCGGAATTCGTCGCTTCGTGACTTAAGTAAGCGAACCTGAACGCATCGCCGTCCCCCTTACGGGGGCTCCCGCCTGCCCGGACGCGCGCTCGGACGGATCGGGTAGAACGCCGGGATGCGCTACCGAAAGCTCGGCTCGAGCGACCTCGTCGTCTCGGAGATCGCGCTCGGCTCGTGGCTCACGTACGGCGTGGGCGTCGAGACCGAACGCTCCCGCGCCTGCCTCGAGCGGGCGTTCGAGCTCGGGATCAACTTCATCGACACCGCGAACGTCTACGGGCGCGGGGCGGCGGAGGAGTTCCTCGGCGCCGAGCTCGCCGGCCGCGACCGCGCGTCGTACGTGCTCGCGACGAAGCTCTTCTTCCCCATGTCCGACACGGATCG
Source organism: Thermoleophilia bacterium (assembly GCA_025930955.1). Taxonomy (GTDB): domain Bacteria; phylum Actinomycetota; class Thermoleophilia; order Gaiellales; family Gaiellaceae; genus JAICNY01. Next base: position 8,867 of record JAICNY010000004.1, on the reverse strand, counting down.
GGGCCTCTCGCGCGGTCAGGTGCTGAAGCAGATCGACGCCTCGCTCGCCCGCTTGCGCACGGACTACGTCGACCTCTACCAGTGCCACCGCTACGACCGCGAGACCCCGCTCGAGGAAACGATGGAGGCCCTCACGGAGGTCGTCCGCGCCGGCAAGGCGCGCTACATCGGCTTCAGCGACTGGAATGCGGAGCAGATCCAGGCGGCGCTCGATCTGCCGGGAGTCGAGAAGTTCGTCTCGAGTCAGCCGCAGTACTCGCTTCTCTGGCGCCGGCCCGAGCGGGAGATCTTCGACCTCTGCCGCCGGAACGGCATCTCGCAGATCGTCTACTCCCCGCTCGCGCAGGGCGTGCTGACCGGGAAGTACCGGCCGGGCGAGCGGCCGGGCGCCGACACGCGCGCCGCTTCGGACGAGATGGGCTGGGCGATGGGCAAGTTCCTCTCCGATCGGGTGCTCGAGGGCGTCGAGCGGCTGCGCCCGATCGCCGACGGCCTCGGTCTCACGCTCGCCCAGCTCTCGCTGGCCTGGATCCTCCGGGAGGAGAACGTTGCGTCGGCGATCGTGGGCGCGTCGCGGCCGGAGCAGGTGGAGGCGAACGCCTCGGCCTCCGGCATCGAGCTCGACGACGCGACGCTCGCTGCCGTGGACGAGGCGCTCGCCGCCTCCACGCTGAGCTGATCCCGGTTAGGCGGTCTGCCCGGCCTTCGCGTGCTCCTTGGCGAGCCGCTTCGCGACGGATTCGACCTCGCGGAGCGTCTCCTTCTCGTCCTTCAGGTTCTTTTCGAAGAGCTCGATCACGTCGCGCTCGCCGAGGCCGCGCGCCATGGCGATGAGGCTCTCGTACGCGGCGATCTCGTAGTGCTCGGTGCGCGCGGCCGCTCCGGCGTCCACGAGGTCGATGAGATCCGGCGAGGACTCCTGGACGAGCTGGTCGTGCTCGCTCTTCAGGCCCTCGAAGCCGATGCACTCCTCCGCCTCGGCCGGCTCGCCGAGCTTCTGGAACGCCTTCTCGAGGTTCTCGACGTGCTTCTCGGTCTCGCGCAGGTGCTTCTCGAAACCCTTGCGGAGCTCGTCGTCCGTGACCTCCTCCATGAGGGTCGGGAGTACCTCCTCGGCGAGCTTCTGCTCGACGTAGAGGATGTCCCCGAGCTCGTGCAGGAACAGGTCGCGCGGGCTTGTGATCTCGGACATGCAGGTCTCCTTCCTTTCGTGGCCGAAGCGGCGAGTACCCGCCGCCGCGCGTGCTCACGCATGCGCGGCGGGGAGGCGCACGACCGCGTCGATCCCGCGCGGGACGGCGGCCCGGAGCTCGACGTCACCGCCGTCCGCCGCGACGAGGCGCGCGACGATCGCGAGGCCGAGCCCGGACCCGCCCTCGCTCGACCCGCCCCGCCAGAAGCGGTCGAACGCGCGCTCGCGCTGCTCGGGCGTGAGGCCCGGCCCCTCGTCGACGACGTGGAGCTCGACGCGGCTCCCGTCGCGCGCCGCGGCGAGCCGGATCGTCGAGCCCGGCGGGCTCACCTCGAGCGCGTTCGAGAGGAGGTTGTCGAGCACCTGCTCGACTCGGTCGGGCGCCGCGCGGGCGACCGTCTCGCCGGCCGAGGCGGTCTCGAGCCGGACGCCGCGCTCGTCCGCGAGCGCCGACCACGCGTCCGCTCGCGTGGCGGCGATCTCCGCGAGGTCGATCGGCTCGGCGCGCGCGTCGCTCGCGTCCGAGCGGGCGAGCGCGAGGAGGCCCTCGACGAGCGCCGAGAGCCGTTCCACCTCGGCGAGCGCGCCGGCGAGGGACTCCCGCGTCGCGGGCCCGGTGTCCGCCTCGAGATTCTCGAGCCGGAGGCGCAGCGCCGTCAGCGGCGTCCGGAGCTGGTGCGACGCGTCCGCGACGAACTGCTCCTGCGAGTGGAGGAGGGTCTGGAGCTTCGCCGCCGTCTCGTTGAAGACGCGGGCGAGGTCGCGCACCTCGGGCGGCCCGGCGGCCGGCGCGCGGGCGTCGAGCTCGCCCCGGCCGACCGCGGCGGCGACGCGCTCGACCGTCCGGAGCGGGCTCGTGATCCAGCGGGCCAGGAGCAGTCCGGCGACCGCGGCCGCGGCGACGACCACCCCGGCGATCGCGAGAAGGATGAGCCAGTAGCGGCGCACCCGCTCGTCGACGGCCGAGGTCGGGTACGTGATCCGCACGGCGCCGAGGACCGTGCCGCCCGACACGGCCGGCACGGCCACGTAGAGCAGCGTCTGCCCGAGCGTCTCCGAGTCGCGGACGCCGGTGGCGACCTCCCCGCCGAGGGCGAGCGCCATCTCCGGCCGGGTGGAGAAGTCGCGGCCCTCGCCGAACTCGGGCGACGTGTCGACGACCGCCCGGCCACGCGCGTTCACGACGACCACCCGCCCGCCGGTCTCCGCCGCGTAGCCGTCCGCGAGCCGCTCGAGGGCGCGAAGCCGCGTCTCCCCGTCCGGCTCGAGTACGTCCGCGGCGAGCGTCGCGAGCGTGACCGCGTCGCGCTCCACCTTGAGGGTCAGATCCTGCCGCTCGTTGCGCGCGTACGTGATCCCGAGCGGGATCTCGAGCACCGCGAGGACGACCACGGTGACGGCGAGGAAGCCGAGGAGCAGCCGGTTCGTCACGCGTCGCGCAGGCGGAGGCCGACGCCGCGCACGGTCTCGATCCAGCTCGGGTCGCCGAGCTTGCGGCGAAGCGACGCGACGTGGACGTCGATCGTCTTCGCCGATCCGTACCAAGTCGTGTTCCAGACCTCGGCGAGGATCCGCTCGCGGCTCACGACCGCGCCCGCCTCGCGCGCGAGAAGCGTGAGGAGGTCGAACTCCTTCGCCGTCAGCGCGACCTCGTCGCCCTCGAGCGTCACCCGGTGCGCGCGCAGGTCGATCTCGAGCGGGCCGACCGCCAGCGGGCCGTCCTCGTCGGCGCCGCCCTCGGCCCGTGCGCCGGTGCGGCGCGAGACCGCCCGGATCCGCGCGACGAGCTCGCGGAGGCCGAACGGCTTCACGACGTAGTCGTCCGCCCCGACCTCGAGCCCGACGACGCGGTCGACCTCCTCGCCCTTCGCGGTCACGACGATGATCGGCACCTGCGAGCGGGCGCGCAGCTCGCGGCAGACGTCCAGGCCGTCCATGTCCGGTAGGCGCAGGTCGAGGAGCACGAGATCCGGCTCCGGGCAGGCCAGCGCGTCCGTGCCGTTCGCCACGCGCGTCACCTCGAACCCCTCGCGGGAGAGGCCCTCGGCGAGCGGGACGGCGATCGCGTCCTCGTCCTCGACGATCAGGATCTTCACGGGCGCATGGTGGCATGCGGGCAGGCCGCGCGCCCGCCGCCTTCCGAACCTTTACCTCGGCTGAACCGAACGTGCGCCTTCGCCGAGCCCGGATCTTGCGGGGGCCTTCCTACGGTGCGATCGCACCCGTCAAGGAGGCTCCATGCACAAGGCTCACGCACTCATCATCGCCCTCGCGCTCGGCGTCGCCGCCGTCGCCGGGACGTTCGCGGCGCTGCAGACGACCTCCGTCGGCGCTCAGGCCGCTGGCCCGTCGTCCTCGGCGGCGGAGATCGCGGAGCGCCAGGCGAAGCTCGACAAGGCCGAGAAGAAGCTCGCCCGCGCGGCGAAGCGCAAGCCGCCGGCCCTGCCGCCGCTCTCGGCGGGCGGGTCGGTCGCCGCGGTCGCCGCCCCGGCGGCCGGCGGCACCGCCTTCGTCGCGGCGCAGCCGGCTCCGGCGGTGCCGGTCGCGCACGACGACGACTGGGACGACGACCACGACGACTGGGACGACGACGACCGCCACGACGACGACGACGACCGGGACGACGACGACCACGAGGACGACGACGAGGACGATGACTGATCACGTCGCCCGGCTCTACGCGACGGCACTCGCGCTCGTCGTCTTCTTCGTCTCGTGGGCGGCGGTCGCTGCCCAGCCGTGGGGGCACGAGGCCGAGGCCGCGACGCCCGACCCGCGCGTCGCGCAGCTCGACCGGCGCGCCGAGAAGCTCCGGAAGCGGCAGGTCCGCGTCCAGCGGCGGCTCGACCGGCGCTTCGAGGCCTACCGCGTGGAGCTGGCCCGCCGGCAGGCGCTGAGCGTCGCCGCCCCGGTGAGCCCCACCCCGGTCGCGGCGCCGGCCGTCGCGGCCCCGTCCGTCTCGACCGTCCCGGCCGCGCCGGTGACGCAGACGCGGAGCTCGTGATGGAACGCCACGCCTTCCACGCGCTGGGCACGGACTGCGAGGTCCTGCTCGACGTCGAGCCCGGCCCCGATGCGGTGCTCGCGCTCGCGACCGCCGAGGGCGAGATCCGGCGGCTGGAGCGGCTCCTCTCCCGCTTCCGGCCGGACTCCGAGCTCTCGCGCCTGAACGAGGCGGGCGCGCTCGAGGCGGGGGACGACCTCCTCGCAGTCGTCCGGCTCGCGCTCGATGCGCGGAAGCGGACGGGCGGGCGGTTCGACCCGACCGTGCACGACGCGCTCGTCGCGGCCGGGTACGACCGCTCGTTCGACGAGCTCCGCCCGGACGGCGCCGGCTCGCTCTCCTCTCCGGCGGGCGGCGCCGTCCGGGTGCGAGGCCGCCGCATCGAGCTCGACCCGGGCGTCCGGCTCGACCTCGGCGGGATCGGGAAGGGCTACGCGGTCGACCGCGCCGTCGCGCGGCTCGCCGGGACGGGGCCGTCCCTCGTGAACGCGGGCGGCGACCTCGCCGTCGCGGGCGTCCCTGAGGGCGGAGTCTGGCCGGTCGGGCTCGACACGCCGCTCGGCGGGATCACGCTCGGCGTCGCCGATGGAGCGCTCGCCACGTCCGGCGCCGATCGCCGCCGCTGGCGCGCGGGAGGCGAGGAGCGTCACCACCTGATCGATCCGCGCACGGGCCGCCCGGCCGACTCCGACCTCGTGACGGTCACGGTCGCCGCGCCGACGGCGGTCGAAGCCGAGGTCGCGGCGAAAACGCTCTTCCTCGCAGGCGAGCAGGCCGCCGCCGCGAAGGCCGATGCGCTCGGGCTTCCGGCGCTCCTCGTGACGGTGGACGGACGCGTCCGGTACGCGGGAGGGCTCGCGTGAAGAGCGACCCGACCTTCTGGATCCTCGCGCGCGCGACCGGGCTCGCCGCCTTCGTCCTCCTGACCGTGTCCGTGCTCGCCGGGCTCGTCGTGAAGTCGCGGCCGTTCGGGACGCGCCTGAAGCCGGCGACCGCGACCGACCTGCACCGGACGCTCGCGCTCCTCTCGCTCTCGGCCGTTCTGCTCCACATCGGGACGCTGCTCGTGGACGACGCGGCGAACATCGGGCTCGGCGCGGTGCTCGTCCCCGGGCTCTCGCCGTACCGGCCGGTCGCGACCGGCCTAGGCGTGCTCGCGTTCGAGCTCATGGTGCTCGTCTACGCGTCGTTCTCGCTGCGCCGGCGGATCGGCCAGAAGAACTGGCGCCGGCTCCACTCGACGACGTTCGGGCTCTTCGCGCTCGCGGCCGGGCACGGGCTCTTCGCGGGCTCGGACACGGCAGCGCCCTGGGGCCTCGGGCTCTACCTCGGCGCGATCGGCGCCGTCGCCGCCGCCCTCGCGTGGCGGCTGCTCGTCCCGCCGGCCAGGCCGCAGCCGCGGCCCCGCCCGGCGGCCGCATCCGCACCGGCACCGCAACCGAAGGAGGAACCCGCATGACGTACCGCATCGTGATCGACGGCTCGCTCTGCAGCGGCTTCGGCACCTGCGCCGAGCTCGCCCCCGACCAGTTCGAGGTCGGGCCGGACGGGATCGCCCTCGCCCGCGTGGGCGAGTCCGACGACCCGGCCGTGCTCGACGCGGCGGCCCAGTGCCCGATGGGGGCGATCGCCGTGTTCGACGAGGCCGGGGAGCAGGCGGCGTGACCGCGCGCAGCGTCCTCATCGTCGGCGCGGGCCTCGCCGGCTCTCGCTGCGCCGAGACGCTTCGCGCCGAGGGCTACGACGGACGCGTGGTCGTGGTCGGCGAGGAGCCGCACGCGCCGTACGAGCGGCCGGCGCTCTCGAAGGAGCTCCTCGCGGGCACCCGCACGAGCGCCGAGCTGCGCGCGCCCGGGTTCTGGGCCGAGCGCGGGATCGAGCTGCGGCTCGGGGAGCGCGTCGAGGCCGTGGACGTTCAGGGGCGGACGGCCGGCCCGGCGCTCGCGTGGGACGCGCTCGTGCTGGCGACCGGAGCGCGGGCGCGGCGCATCCCGCTTCCGACGCCGGACGGCGTCCACGTCCTGCGCACGCTCGCGGACGCGGCGGCGCTCCGGGAGGAGCTTCGCCCGGGCTGCCGCCTCGCGATCGTGGGCGCGGGCTTCGTCGGCGTCGAGGTCGCGTCGACGGCGCGCTCGCTCGGGTGCGAGGTGAGCGTCGTCGACGTCGCCGAGGTCCCGCTCGAGCGCGTGCTCGGGCGGGAGGTGGGGGAGGTACTCGCCGCCCGCTACCGCGCGTACGGCGTCGACCTCCGGCTCGGCACGGGCCTCGCGGGCTTCGTCGCGGGCGCGGACGGCCGGGTGCGGGCGCTCGAGCTCGCGGACGGCTCGGAGCTTCCCTGCGACGCGGCGCTCGTCGCCGTGGGCGTCGCGCCCGAGGTCGACCTTCACGGCGACCCGCGCGACGGGATCGAGACGGACGCGTGCGGCCGCACCGCGCTTCCCGGCGTCTACGCCTGCGGGGACGTCGCCGCTGCCTGGCGGCCGTCGCTCGCCGCGCGTCTCCGCGTCGAGCACTGGACGTCCGCGGCGGGCCAGGCGGCGGCGGTCGCGCACGCGATCCTCGGCCGCGAGCGGCCGTACGACGACCTCCCGTACTTTTGGTCGGATCAGTTCGGGCTGCGGCTCCAGCACGTCGGTCACGCGCACGAGTGGGCGGCCGTCGAGCTCGAAGGCGACGAGTCGTCCTTCGCAGCGCGCTACCTCGACCGAGAGGGCCGTCCGCTCGCCGGGCTGCTCGCGAACCGGCCGCGCGAGGTCGGTCTCCTCCGGCGCGAGCTGGCGGGGGCGGCCCGGAGGGAGGCGGCGTAACCTTGGGGCGGATGGCACGCATCATCCCGTTCGCGCTCGTCGCGGCGGCCGCCGTGATCGCGACGCTCGCGGTCAACTTCCTCCTCGTCGGCTACGCGCAGAACCGCGACGACCCGGTCGGGAAGCTGAGCCCTCGGGCGCTCATCACCGATACGGGCGGGCGGACCGGGCCGGCGACGACCTCCGGGGCGACGACGAACGGAACGACCACCGACGGCACGACGACGGAGGGCACGACGACCGAGGAAGACGACGACGACTCGCGCGGCCGCGGGCGGGGTCGCGGCCGCGGCGGGGACGACGACGACTGAGGCGCGTTTGAGGCGGCGCGGCGGCGGGGAGCATCGCGCCGACGAACGGGGGGCATCACCTCCTGGGGGGCAAGCGAGACGGGCGGCGAGACGGGGAGTCCGCTGCCCGTTTCGCGTCCGGGTTCGCGGCGACCCCGGCGGGTACTGGCGGGACATGCGCGTCGTCGTCATCGGTGCGTCCGGGAACACGGGCACGAGCCTGCTTCCCGAGCTCGCCCGCGAGCCGGCCGTGGACTCGGTGCTCGGCGTCGCTCGGCGCCTGCCCGAGCTCGACGTCCCGAAGACCGAGTGGGCGGCGGCGGACGTCGCCGGGGACGACCTCGTGCCGCTCTTCCGCGGCGCCGACGCGGTCGTGCACCTCGCCTGGGCGATCCAGCCGTCGCACGACCTCGAGGCCCTGCGGCGGGTCAACGTGCTCGGGTCCGAGCGCGTGTTCCGGGCGGTCGCCGAGGCGGGCGTCCCGTCGCTCGTCTACGCGTCGTCGGTCGGCGCGTACTCGGTCGGGCCGAAGGACCGTCCGGTCGACGAGCGCTGGGCGACGGGCGGCATCCAGTCGAGCTTCTACTCGCGCCACAAGGCGGAGGTGGAGCGGCTGCTCGACCGCTTCGAGCGCGAGCGGCCGGAGACGCGCGTCGTCCGGATGCGCCCGGGGCTCATCTTCAAGCGGGAGGCGGCGAGCGGGATCCGGCGACTTTTCGCCGGGCCGTTCCTCGTGAACCCGCTCGTCCGGCCGGGGCTCATCCCCTTCGTTCCCGACCTGCCGCGGCTGCGCTTCCAGGCGCTCCATTCGGACGACGCGGGCGCGGCCTATCGGCTCGCCGTCGTGCGCGAGGACGCGCGGGGAGCGTTCAACGTCGCCGCCGAGCCGGTCCTGGATCCGCAGGTGCTCGGCCGGGTGCTCGGCGCGCGGCCGGTGCCGGTGCCGGCGCGCCTCGCCCGCGGCCTCACTGCGCTGAGCTGGCGCGCGCACCTGCAGCCGACCCCGCCCGGCTGGCTCGACCTGGCGCTCGGCGTGCCCGTCATGGACGTGTCGCGGGCACGTGAGGGGCTGGGGTGGGAACCGCGGTGGGACGCCGGCGACGCGCTCCTCGACCTGCTCGGCGGGCTGCGGGACTCGGCCGGTGCGGACACGCCGCCGCTCTCACGCGAGACGGGTGGGGCCGCGCGCGTGCGCGAGGTCGCCACCGGCGTCGGTTCCCGCGACGGCGAGCCCTGAGTCACTCGTTCGAGGGACTTGCTCCCCCGAACGGGGTACCCCTGCTCCCTCGATCGGGGGACGTCCGTCGGGTCAGTCGCCGGGGCGGCGGCGGACGATCGAGATGCCCCACGCCTCGCCGGACTGGAAGAGCGCGTCCGCGTCGACCTCGTCGGCCCAGCCGAGGAAGTGCTTCTCCGGGTCGTCGGCCGTCGCGCCGTAGACGGCGCGGCGCTCCACGACCGGGGTCGAGCGTTCCAGCGCGTCGCCGCGCTCGAGCGCCGCGAAGCGCTCCTCGGCCGCCGGCCCTTCCGCGTAGCCCTTGCCCATGGCCTCGATCCTAGTCCCGGGCGGGATA
>JAICNY010000158.1 GCA_025930955.1 Thermoleophilia bacterium | reverse complement strand
GCTCGTTGTCGTACGCGAGCGGCGCGTCGGTGCCGAGCGTGAACGGCCCCGCCTCGACGAGGACGTCGCCGCCCTCGCCCGCGACGGCCGCCGGCCCGCCGCCCGGGTGCTCGAGCCCCGAGAGCGCGATCGTCTGGAGCATCGTCTCCTCGTGCTGGCGCTCGTGCTCGAGAACGAGCCAGAACGCGTAGCCGCCGCGGACGAGCTCCTCGCCGTCCTCGAGGTCGGCGTCCGAGAGCACTGCGCGCGTCCGCTCGCGCACGCGCGCGAGGAAGTCCCGCGCGGCGGCCGGGTCGAGGAGCGGCAGCCGGTCGCGCTCCGCCCGCGCGTGCTTGAACGCGTCGTAGAGCTCCTCCCCCTCGGCGAGGAGCGGCTCGCGCCCGCCCACGCGCTGCGCAATCCACAGGTCCTCGAAGTGCCCGATGTGAGCCAGGTCCCAGACGAGCGGCGACTGGAGCGGCGACCACTGCATCCGGAGCGCGTCGTCGTCGAGCGGCTCGATGAGGCGGAGCGTCGCCTCGCGCGCGTCCGCGAGATCCGCGGCAACGCTCTCCCGTAGGTCTTTCGATGCGAGGATCATGCGCGGCGCCCCGCCGCAGCGTACTGACTGGAGCCCGGGTCGCGGGGCTCTGCAAGCCTGGCCGCGATGGCAACGGCGCAGCCGTCCCTGCGCCGTTCTACCATGGTGTGATGACAAATGACGCCGGCGACCGCTCGCTGAGCCTCCTGTTTCGCATCTACACGTCCGGCGAGGCGTGCGAGACGCTCGTCGACGAGACGGTCGACCCGCACGGCGTCGCCGACGGGTTCGTGACGATGAGCCTCCTCAGCCGGGCCGGCACGCTCACGCCGACAGAGATCTCCCGGCGGCTCGGGATGCGGCTGACGACGACCTCGGCGCTCATCCGGCGCCTCGTCGAGCGCGGGCACGCGCGACAGATCCCGAACCCGCGCGACGGGCGCTCCCAGCTCGTCACGCTGACGGAGGAGGGCCTGCAGGCGCTGACCGCCGCGTTCCCGGCCTTCTTCGAGACGATGCGCGAGGTCGAGGGCCACCTCACGCACTCGACCGAGGAGGTTCAGGCCGCGCTCGACGACCTCGAGCAGGCGTTCCGCGCCGTACGCGAGGAACGCCTCGAACGGGCGCGCGCGGCGTCGGCGTAGTCGGTCTGGACGGGTAGACGGCCCGCCGGCCGGAATGAGGGACGGCCGGCGGGTCGTCCGCCACACTGCACGCGGATCGGCCCCGGGAGGGTTCTCGGGCGGCTTCGCCCGGCCCCCGCGCGCAGGCTTCGGCCGCGAGGCTAGGCGGTCACCTCGCGGGCCGGCACGGCGCTCCCGCGCGGGCCGGCTGGGATCGGGAGGAGCAGGATATGGAGGTCTCGGTCATTCCGGGCTTGCTCCTGTCCGCGCGTGTCGCACGAATGCACGAACTGATGCAGTATTGCATCAACTGCCGGGCCGCGCAAGCACGCGGTCTTCGCATCGACGAGCGAACGAGACGGACCTTGACTTGCCGTGCCGACTGTCTGAGAATCGTCGGGTGGCACATGCGGCGAGGGGAGGCCGCGTGCGGGGTCGGGCGACGCAGTCCAGATGTCCCACGCTCGTTCTCCGTCAGCGCGTCGGTACGTCGTTCGGAGCCGGTGACCGGCTTCCGTCCGACAGCGCGCTGAGGCCCACCGACCCTTCCCGCGCATATCCGATTCCCCGCTAGGAGGCCCTTTGGCACGCGCAACGCTCACGACACGACGCCTCACCAGGCTCGCCCTGCTCGCGCTCGTCGCGCTCGTCGCGACCCTCGCAACGACGGGCACGGCCGGTGCGGCGATCAACCCGCTCGGCCCGCCGTGGTGCGGCGAGCCGATGAACGACGCCGCCGGCAACCTGCCGGACGGCTCGAGCCCGACCCATGCGGTCGGCAGCTTCCCGCACATCCCCTACTACGCGATCAAGTGCACCCTGGACGAGATCCAGGCGCTCTCGAACGGGCGCATGGAGATCGAGACGATCGGCCAGTCCGCGCTCGGCCACAACCTCTACCTCGTGACCTTCAACGTCACGGACACGGACGAGCAGCGCAAGGCGTTCCTCAACTGGCGCCAGGTGCGCAAGGACGCGGTCGACAACCCGCAGAAGGCGCAGGAGACGCTCGCGTCCTTCGGGGACGACGTGAAGATCCCGGTCTACATCCAAGGCGCGATCCACGGGAACGAGTACGAGGGCGTCGAGTCGAACTTCGAGCTGATCTACAAGCTCGCGACGACGCCGTACGGCGAGGACCCGCTCGTGGACAAGGTCCTGGACAACGCGATCGTCCTCTTCAACGTCATCCAGAACCCGGACGGCCGGATCCTCGGCCAGCGCGCGAACGGCAACGGGTTCGACCTCAACCGCGACTTCATGACGCAGTCGCAGTCCGAGACGAAGGCATCGATCTCGGTCATCCAGAAGTGGCTGCCGCCGGAGATGCTCGACCTCCACGGCTACGTCAGCCCCATGCTGATCGAGGCGACGACGCTGCCCCACAACCCGTCGATCGAGTACGACCTCTGGCTCAAGTGGAACCAGCCCCGCACCTGGGAGAACAAGCTCGATCTCATGGCGGAGGGCAACTTCGACAGCCAGCGGCCGATCAACGAGTGGTGCCAGGACGACTTCCCGACCGCCGGCTGCCCGATCGCCGGCCCGGACTTCGCCGAAGGCTGGGACGACTGGGGCCCCTTCTACGGGCCGATGTACGCGCAGCACTTCGGGCTCGACAGCTCGACGACCGAGATGTGCAACTCGACCGGCACGATCTGCGGTGACGGGACGCATCAGCGCGGCCGCCTCGGCGCCCGGATGCAGCAGGAGATCGTGAGCTGGTCGACGCTCGACTACGCGGTCGACAACAGGGTCGAGATGCTCCACGACCTGCTCGAGCGGAACATCCGCGGCAAGACCGACGCGCCGCGGCCGGACTGCTGTGAGCCGACGGACTTCATTCCGACGGCCACGACCGGCACCGACAAGCAGAATTGGATGACCGACTACCCGCAGGCGTTCGTGATCCCGCTCGGCGAAGGCCAGCGGTCGGACGCCGAGGCGAACCGCCTCGTCGACTTCCTCCTCTTCAACTCCGTCGAGGTCCATGCGCTGAAGCAGGCAACCACGGTCGACGGCCAGACGTTCGAGCGGGGCTCGTACGTCGTGCCGATGACGCAGGCGTTCCGCGGCTTCGCGGGCACCGCGCTCGGGCTCGGCGACGACATCTCGTCCCAGATCACCCAGCTCTACGCGCCGCCGGCGTCGTGGACGCACGGGTACCTGTGGGGCGCCGACGTCGTCACGATTCCGGACGGCGCCTCGTTCAACGCGCAGACGAACCGCGTGAACAAGCCGAGCACGCTCGGCGGCGGGGTCGAGCCGGGCAACGCCTCGGCGTACGCGCTCGAGCTCGACTCGGCGACGGCGGTTCGCGTCCTCAACCGGCTGCTCGACGAGGGCGTCGCGGCGCAGGTCGCGACGACCGAGACCGGGGGCCTGCCGGCCGGGAGCGTGTTCTTCGGCGCCGATCCGGCCACGAAGAACCGGCTCGATGCGGCCGGCAAGGACAACGGCCTCACGTTCCGCAGGGCGAACGGCTCGATGACCGGCCTCGAGCCGATCGAGCGCAAGCCGCGGATCGCGGTGCTCGTCGGGTCGGTCGACCAGCAGACGTGGTCGCTTCGGAACCTCGGCTTCGACGCCGATCCGATCTCGACCGCGAACTCCGGCGCGCTGAACACGGCGCCCGAGGACCCGCTGGCCGACTACGACCTGATCTTCAACACCGGCGGCTGGCCGACCTCCGGAGCGGCACAGACGGCGCGCGATCGGCTGACGGCGTTCTTCGCCCGAGGCGGCGGGTACATCGGCGCCGGCTCGAACGGCGGGAACTTCCTGCAGAGCGGCGGACAGATCGCGGGCTACGCGGCGGCGACCCGCAGCGGCAGCGGCCGCAGCGGCGTCGTGAACTGGATCAACGAGGGCGGCTCGTCGAGCCCGATCGTCGGAAGCTACCCGGCGAACGACACGGCGATCATGGATCCGCCCACGTGGTTCACCTCCGTGCCGGGCGGGTTCGCGGTCGACGGCCGCTTCCCGGCGTCGGGGATCCTCGCGTCCGGGTTCTGGCTGACGAGCGACAGCCAGTCGGCGTCGGCCCCGAACTCGGCCGTCATCGCCCACGGCGAGAACCTCGCGGGCACCTCCCGTGCCACGCTCTTCGCGATGAACCCGCTCTACCGGGCGGATCCGGAGCGCATGTGGCCGGCGGTCGGCTCGGCGGCCTACTGGGCGCAGCGGTAGCGCAAGGAAGCAAGGCGACGAAACGCGAGAGGGGCGGGGTGACCCGCCCCTCTCGCTCGTAGTAGGACTCCGCAAGGCCGCTCCGCGATTCCGCCGATGCGGGGCTGGCGTGCACGGGCGATGCTCGAGGCATGCGGGCACGGCTCGATTCGCTCCACGGCGGCCGCCTGGCCCTGGGCCTCGCGGCCCTATTCGCGCTGCTCGGCGGCGGTGCGCTCCACCTCGCCGGGCTGCCGCGCGCCGGCGACGCGGTCTGGGCCGGCTCCGTCGCGGTCATGCTCGTGCCGCTCACCGTCTCGGTCGCGCGGACGCTCCTGCGGCGCGATGTCGGCGTCGACGCGATCGCGCTCGTCGCGATGGCTTCCGCGCTCGCGCTCGGGGAGTACCTCGCGGGCGCGGTCGTCGCGGTCATGCTCGCCGGAGGGAACGCGCTCGAGGAGTACGCGGCCGGGCACGCGCGCCGGGAGCTGACAAGGCTGCTCGAGCGGATGCCCCGGATCGCCCACGTCCGGCGCGGCGGTGAGATCCTCGAGGTTCCCGTCGAAGAGGTCGAGCCGGGCGAGATCGTCGTCGTGCGTGCGGGCGAGATCGTCCCGGTCGACGGCGTCGTCGCGCGCGACGCGGCGACCGTCGACGAGTCGGCGCTCACGGGCGAGCCGCTCCCGGTCACGCGGTTCGAGGGCGCCGAGGTCCGCAGCGGCTCGTCGAACGCGGCCGACGCGTTCGACCTGCGCGCGACCCGACGGGCGGCCGAGAGCGCGTACGCGGGGATCGTCCGCCTCGTCCGCGAGGCGCAGGCGCAGCGCGCGCCGTTCGTGCGCATGGCCGACCGCTATGCGGCGATCTTCCTGCCGGTCGCCCTCGTCGTCGCCGGCGGCGCGTGGGCGATCTCCGACGATCCCGTCCGCTTCCTCGCGGTCATGGTCGTCGCGACCCCGTGCCCCCTCATCCTGGCCGCGCCGATCGCGCTCCTCGCGGGCGTGTCGCGCGCAGCAAGGCGCGGCGTGATCGTGAAGGGCAGCGGCGTGATCGAGAAGCTCGGGCGCGCGCAGAGCGTCCTCCTCGACAAGACGGGCACGGTCACGCTCGGGGCCCCCGCGCTCGAGCGCGTAGTTGCCTTCGACGGGACGAGCGAGGACGACGTCCTGCGCCTCGCCGCCTCGGTCGACCAGCTCTCCGCCCACGTGCTCGCCGAGGCGCTCGTCCGTGCCGCCGAGGACCGGGCCGTGCGACTCGCCGCGCCGGAGGACGTCGTCGAGGGACGCGGGCAGGGCATCGAAGGCCGCGTCGACGGGCGGCGCGTCACGGTGGGCAGCGCCGCGTGGCTCGCCCAGCGCGGGTACGGCGGCGCGGACGCCGCCGCCCGCTCGCTCGACGGCACCGTCGCCCCCGGCCTCGCCACGATCCTCGTCGGCGTCGAGGGCGCGGTGTCGGGCGCGATCGTGATGGGCGACCGCCTGCGCGACGACGCATCCGGGCTCGTCGACGGGCTGCGGGAACAGGGGATCCGCCACGTCGCGCTCGCGACCGGCGACCGGCGCGCGGTCGGCGAGGCGGTCGGCGCGACGCTCGGCGTCGACCGGACGTACGCGGAGCTCGCTCCGGAGGACAAGATGGCGATCGTCCGCGAGCTGCGCGCCGACCCGAGCCTCGTCCCGGTCGTCATGGTCGGCGACGGGATCAACGACGCGCCCGCGCTCGCGCGGGCGGACGTCGGGATCGCCCTCGGCGCGGGCGGGGCGACCGTCGCGTCGCAGACGGCCGACGCGGTCGTCATCCCGGCCCGGGTCGACCGCGTCGTCGACGCCGTCGCGATCGGCCGCCGCTCGCTCGGTATCGCGCGGCAGAGCGTCCTCGCCGGAATGGGGCTCTCGCTCGTCGCGATGGGCTTCGCGGCGGC
>JAICNY010000001.1 GCA_025930955.1 Thermoleophilia bacterium | reverse complement strand
GATCATGGGCGCGAAGAAGAAGCCCGTCGACACCGTGTCGCTCTCCGACCTCGGGGTCGACGCGGGCGAGGTGGGGGAGGCCGGCTCGCGCACGGAGGTGCTCGGCACCGGCGACCCGCCCCCGCGCGGCGAGACGCAGCGGATCGACGACGAGGGGGGCGACTCGGCGGAGAAGATCCTCGCCTACCTGCGGGAGCGGAAGCTCGTATGACGACGCTCGTCTTCGTCGAGCACCACGAGGGCGAGGCCGCGAAGGGCTCGCTCGGCGTCCTCGCCAAGGCGGCGGGCCTGGGCGGCGACGTCGCAGCGGCCGTCGTGGGCGAGAACGTCCGCGGCGTCGCGGAAGGCCTCGGCGCGCACGGCGCCTCGCGTGTCTACGTCGCGGAGGACGCCTCGCTCGCCGCGCCGCTCCCGCAGCCGCGCGTCGACGTGCTCGCGCGCCTCGTGCAGGACGAGGGCATCGACACGGTTCTCTTCGCCGCGAGCGTCCTCGCGGCCGACGTCGCGGCCGCCCTCGCGGCGCGGCTGGGCGCCGGGCTGAACTGGGACCTCGTCGACCTCGAGAGCCGCGACGGGACGCTCGTCGGCACGACCCTCGCGTTCGGCGACACGGCGAAGGTCGAGGTCGGCTGGAAGAGCGAGCCGCGCCTCGGGCTCTTCCGCTCCGGCGCGTTCGACCCGGCCCCGGGCGACGGCGGCGCGCCCGAGCTGCGCGACGTGCCCGTCGAGGTGGAGGAGTGGTCGACGCAGACGGCGATGCTCGAGCAGGCGCACGAGGAGTCGTCCGGCCCGTCGATCGAGGACGCGGACGTGATCGTCGCCGGCGGACGCGGGCTCGGCGAGGCGGAGAAGTTCGCGCTCCTCGAGGAGCTCGCGAAGGCGCTCGGCGGCGCGGTCGCCGCCACGCGTGCGGTCGTCGACGCCGGCTGGTACCCCTACGCGACGCAGGTCGGCCAGACCGGTAAGAACGTCTCGCCGAAGCTCTACGTGGCGTGCGGGATCTCCGGCGCGATCCAGCACAAGGTCGGGATGCAGGGCTCCGGCACGATCGTCGCGATCAACAAGGATCCGAACGCGCCGATCTTCGAGTACGCCGACCTCGCCGTGGTCGGCGACCTGCACGAGATCGTGCCGAAGCTGACGGAGCTCGTCCGCCAGGCCCGAAGCTAGAGTCTCGCCGCGTGGCCAAGCCAGCCGACTTCCCGCCGCCGTTCAGCGCGTCCGAGTTCGTCGCCGAGCCGACCGACCCGGCCGACGAGCGCATCGACGTCGGCATCCTGATCGTCGGCGCCGGGCCCGCGGGCCTCGCGGCGGCCGTCCGCGCCGGGCAGCTCCTCCAGGAGCGCCCCGAGCTCGTCGAGCGCCTGGGCGAGGTGCCGATCGCCGTCCTCGACAAGGGCAGGGCCGTCGGCGCGCACCTCCTCTCGGGCGCGGTCGTCAACCCGCGCGCGTTCCGCCAGCTCTTCCCCGGGATGCCGTCCGTCGACTTCCCGTTCGTGGGGCCGGTCGAGCGGGAGGGCGTCTACTACCTCACGAAGGGCTCGGCGATGCGGATCCCTGCGCCGCCGCCCATGTGGAACCACGGCAACTACGTCGCGTCCGTCGGCGACATGTCCCGCTGGCTCGCGGAGAAGGCCGAGGAGCTCGGCGTCATGATCGTCCCGGAGACGGCGGCGACGCAGCTCCTCGTCTCGGGCGGGCGCGTCGTCGGCGTGAGGACGGGCGACCGGGGCCGCGGCAAGGCGGGCGAGGAGCTCGGGAACTTCGAGCCGGGCTCGGACATGAAGGCGCGCGTCACGATCCTCGCCGAGGGCACGCAGGGGCACCTGACCGGCGTCCTCCTCGACCGCTTCGGGCTCCAGACGCGCCCGCAGGTCTGGGCGCTCGGCGTCAAGGAGGTGTGGAGCGTCCCGCAGAAGCTCGAGCGCGTCATCCACACGATGGGCTGGCCGCTGCGCGGCGCCGCGCGCCACCGCGAGTTCGGCGGGAGCTTCATCTACCCGCTCGGCGACGACCGCGTCGCGCTCGGGATGGTCGTCGGCCTCGACACGACCGACGCGACCGTGAGCGTCCACGACCTCCTCCAGGAGCTCAAGACGCACAAGAAGGTGCGCGCGATCCTCGAGGGCGGCGAGCGTGTCGCGTGGGGGGCGAAGACCATCCCGGAGGGCGGCTTCCTCGCGCTCCCCGACCGCTTCCACGTGCCCGGTGCGATGGTCGTCGGCGACGGGGCCGGCCTCGTGAACGTGCCGGCGCTCAAGGGGATCCACTACGCGATGCGCTCCGGGATGCTCGCGGCCGAGACCGCCGTCGACTCGGTCGGCCCGGGGAAGACCGCGTGGGCGCCCGGCGGGCTCGCCGGCTACGACCAGGCGCTCAGGGAGAGCTACGTGTGGAAGGACCTCGAGCGGGTTCGGAACATGCGGCCGGCCTTCCGCCACGGGTTCGTCCGCGGCGCCGCCCTCGCCGGGGCGGCGCTCAACACGCTCGGCAAGCTCCCGCCCCGCGACCTGAGGCTCGAGGACGACGCGGACGTGCCCGTACGGGTCGGCGACCGCGCTTCGGCCTATCCGGCGCCGGACGGGAAGCTCGTCTTCGACAAGCTCTCGAGCGTCTACCTGAGCGGGAACAAGACGCGTGACGACGCGCCGAACCACCTCCGCGTGCAGACGACGGTCGCGCGCGAGGTGGCCGAGGCCTGGGCGCACATGTGCCCGGCGCAGGTCTACGAGGTCGGCGCCGAGGCGGGGGAAGGGCTCGTTCACGTCGAGGTCACCGCCTCGAACTGCGTCCAGTGCGGCGCGATCACCGCCAAGGGCGGCCGGCTCACTCCGCCCGAGGGCGGCTCCGGGCCCGAGTACTCCTCGATGTAAGGCATAGGCTCTGCGGCATGGCCGACGGCTCGCTCCTCGTCACGCCGGACGACGTGGCGCGCGCATCGCGCCGGGTCGCGGGCCGGCTGCACCGCACGCCGATGCTCAGCTCGCGCACGCTCGGCGAGGCGTTCGGCGGGACGGCGCTCCTGAAGGCGGAGCTCTTCCAGCGCACGGGCTCCTTCAAGCCGCGCGGCCTGCTCGCCCGGCTCGCGGGCCTCGACGCGGAGGCGCGCGCGAGGGGCGTCGTGACGGTCTCGGCCGGGAACGCGGCCGCCGCGCTCGCGTACGGCGCCGCGCTCGAGGGCGTGGACTGTCTCGTCTGCATGTGGCAGGGCGCGAGCCCGCACAAGGTCGCCGCGACGCAGGCGTACGGCGCCACGGTCGACCAGGAGGCGGCGAGCCCCGAGGAGGCGTTCGCCCGCGTGCAGGAGATCGCCGAGGAGACCGGCCGCACGTTCGTCCACCCCTTCGACGACCACGACGTGATCGCGGGGCACGGATCGCTCGGCTACGAGCTCGTCGAGGACGCGCCCGACGTGGACGTCGTCGTCGTCCCGGTCGGCGGCGGCGGCCTCGTATCCGGCGTGACCGTCGCGGTGAAGGACGCGCGGCCGGACGCGCGGGTCGTCGCCGTCGAGCCGGAGGGCTCCGCCGCCCTCCAGGCGGCGCTCCTCGCCGGGCGGCCGGTGGAGATCGTCCCGACCTCGATCGCCGACGGCCTGAACGCCCCGTTCGCCGGCCGCCGCTGCGTGGCGGTGACGCGGGAGCACGACGTCGAGACGGTGCTCGTGGCCGAGGACGAGATCCGCGCCGGGTTCCGCTTCCTCTACGGGCGCGCGAAGCTCGCCGTCGAGCCCGCCGCGGCCGCCGCGGTCGGCGCGCTCCTGGGCGGGCGAATCGGCGGTCTCGAGGGGAAGACGGTCGTCTCCGTCGTCAGCGGCGGCAACGTCTCGGCCCGCATGGCCTCTGATATCCTGGGCCTCCCATGAAGCCTGACATCCATCCCGAGTACGTGACCGCGACGGTCACCTGCTCCTGCGGGAACACGTTCGAGACGCGGTCGACGAAGCCGGAGCTCCACGTCGAGATCTGCTCCGAGTGCCATCCCTTCTACACCGGCAAGCAGAAGCTCATGGACACCGGCGGTCGGGTCGAGCGCTTCCAGCGCCGTCTCGAGCGCGCGGGCCAGGCGAACCGCTAGCCGACCGCCTTGCAGCACTCGACGCTCAAGGAAACCGCCCCGAGCGTCCGATAACGAGCCCATGTCCGCCCTTCGTCGCCTTCGCTTGCTGCTCCCCTTCGCCTCCGCCGCCCCGATCGGCGGCCAGGCGGTGCTCGAGGGTGTGATGATGCGCAGCCCGTCCGCGTGGTCGGTCGCCGTCCGCAAGCCGGACGGCGAGATCGCGGAGGTGAACCAGCCGATCTCCTCGTTCTCGCTCCGCCACCGCTGGGCGCGGATCCCGGTCGTCCGCGGCGTGATCGCGCTCGGGGAGTCGCTCGCGATCGGCTTCCGCGCGCTCGCCATCTCGGCGAACTACGCCGCGCAGGAGGAGAACGAGGACGGCGAGGACATCTCGACCGAGCTGACGCGCGGCCAGCTCCTCTTCGCGTTCGGTCTCGCGATCGGGTTCGCGCTCCTGCTCTTCAAGGTCTCGCCGGCGATCATCACGAGCTTCCTTCCGGTCGACGGCACGTTCGCGTTCGTCGTCGTCGAGGGGCTCGTCCGCGTCGGCATCTTCATCGCGTACCTCCTGCTCATCTCGCTCCTGCCGGACCTCAAGCGGGTCTTCCAGTACCACGCGGCGGAGCACAAGGCGATCAACGCCCTCGAGGCGGGCGACGAGCTGACGCCCGAGCGCGTGCAGCGCTACTCGCTCCTCCACGTCCGCTGCGGGACGGCGTTCCTGCTCTACGTGATGGTGATCGCGATCTTCGTCTTCGCGTTCTTCGGCCAGCCGGACTGGTACTGGCTGATCGCGTCGCGGATCCTGCTCCTGCCGGTCATCGCGGGCCTTGCATACGAGGTGATCCGGTTCGCCGGGAAGCATCCCGAGCACCGCGCGCTCCGCACGCTCCTCGCGCCCGGCCTCTGGCTCCAGCGCCTGACGACGCGCGAGCCCACGCTCGACCAGATCGAGGTCTCGATCCGAGCGCTCCGGGAGGTCCTCCGCATCGAGGGCCGGATCACCCCGGAGGAGCGCAAGGTGGAGGTCATGGCGTAAGCAGCCCCTCGGGCTACGCTTGTCGCCATGGCCATCGAAGACCTCGTCTCGGAGCTCGAGCGCTCGCATGCGGAGGCGCAGGAGCGCATGTCCGACCCTGCCGTCTTCGCCGACCACAAGACCGCGGCCGACGCCGGCCGGCGGCTGAAGGAGCTCGAGGGGCCGTACAAGCTGGCGCAGGAGTGGCGCGAGGCGAGCGCCGACCTCGCGGACGCGCGCGGCGACGGGGAGCTCCGCGAACTCGTCCCCGACCTCGAGGAGCGGGTCGCGCGGCTCGAGGAGGAGCTGAAGCTCGCGCTCGTCGAGCGCGACCCGGCCGACGCGAAGGACGTGATCGTGGAGGTCCGCCAGGGCGTCGGCGGCGACGAGGCCGCCATCTGGGCCGGCGACCTCGTCCGCATGCTGACCCGCTACGCCGAGCGGCGCGGCTTCCGCGTCGAGCTGCTCGGCGGGAGCCCGAGCGAGGCGGGCGGCTACAAGGACGCGACGCTCGCGATCAAGGGCGACGGCGCGTACTCCGTCTTCAAGTGGGAGGGCGGCACGCACCGCGTCCAGCGCGTGCCCGAGACGGAGTCGCAGGGCCGCATCCACACCTCGACGGCCACCGTGGCCGTGATGCCCGAGGCCGAGGAGGTCGAGGTCGAGATCGACCCGAACGACCTCAAGGTCGACGTCTACCGCTCGACCGGCCCGGGCGGCCAGAGCGTGAACACGACCGACTCGGCGGTGCGGATCACGCACGTCCCGACGGGGCTCGTCGTCGCGATGCAGGACGAGAAGTCGCAGCTCCAGAACAAGCAGAAGGCGATGCGCGTCCTGCGCGCCCGGCTCTACGAGCTCGAGCGCCGCCGCCAGGAGGAGGAGCTCTCCGCGCAGCGCCGCTCGCAGATCGGCTCGGGCGAGCGGTCGGAGAAGATCCGCACGTACAACTTCCCGGAGAGCCGCGTGACCGACCACCGCGCGAAGGTGACCGTCCACCAGCTCGACCGGGTGCTCGACGGCGAGCTCGCGGAGTTCACCGACGCGCTCGCCGACGAGGAGCGCCGCCGCGCGCTCGAGTCCGCGGCGATCGCGTGAGACCACCGCAGGCGGTCGCGCGCGTCGCAGCGACACTGGCCGAGGCCGGCGTGCTGGACCCGCGCGTCGATGCGGAGATCCTCGTCGCCGAGGTGCACGGCGTCCCGCGCTCGGCGCTCTTCGTCCCGGACGGGGAGCTGTCCGCGGTTGCCGTCGCCCGGCTCGAGGAGCTCGTCGCCCGCCGGCGACGTCGTGAGCCGCTCCAGTACATCCTCGGCGAGTGGGGCTTCCGGCGGCTGACGCTCACCGTCGACCGGCGCGCGCTCATCCCGCGCCCCGAGACCGAGGTGCTCGTCGAGCGCTGCCTCGCGCTCGTCGCGGAGACTGCCGAGCCGCGCATCCTCGACGTCGGCGTCGGCTCCGGCGCGATCGCGCTCGCGCTCGCCGACGAGCGACCGGACGCACTGATCACGGCCGTCGACGCCTCGGTCGACGCGCTCGCGCTCGCGCGGGAGAACGCCGAGCGGACGGGCCTCGCCGGCCGCGTCGAGCTCGTCCGGGGCGACCTCTTCGCCGGCGTCGCGGGCCCGTTCGACCTCGTCGTGTCGAACCCGCCGTACGTGGCCGAGTCGGAGCTTCCGACGCTCGAGCCTGAGGTGCGCGACTGGGAGCCGCGCGAGGCGCTCGTGGGCGAGGGAGTCACCGAGGCGATCGCCGCCGGCGCCCGCGAAGTCCTCGTGCCCGGGGGCGCGCTCGTCCTCGAGACGGGGGGTGGCAAGGCGGGCGAGGCGGTCGGGCTCCTCGACCAGCTCGGCTACGTGGAGGTGCGGGTCACCGCGGACCTGACGGGCTTGACGCGAATAGCCGAGGGTAAGGTGGAGGAAACCAGGATGACATCCCCAAGGGAGGGAGCAGTTCCATGACCCGCTTTACACGACTCTTCGCGCTGCTCCTCGCGCTCGTCGCGCTCGGCCTGGTCGGCTGTGGCGGTGACGACGGCGACGACGGCGCGGCCACGAACGGCACCGACGCGATGGAGACGACCGAGGAGGCGTCCTTCGAGACGGTCGAGGAGGGCGTCCTGACCGTCGGGTCGGACATCCCCTTCCCGCCCTTCGAGTTCCGCGAGGGCGACGAGCTCACCGGCTTCGACGTCGAGCTGATGGAGGCGATCGCGAGCCGGCTCGGCCTCTCGGAGGTCCGCTGGGTCGACACCGGTTTCGACACGATCTTCACGCAGCTCGCCGGCGGGCGCTTCGACGCGGTCGCCTCGGCGACGACGATCACCGAGGACCGCGAGCAGATCGTGAACTTCACCGACCCGTACTACCTCGCCCAGCAGGCGCTCACCGTGAACACGGCGCGAACGCCGGATCTCCAGGCGGTCGAGGACCTGAGCTCGGGCGACGTCGTGGCCGTCCAGCAGGGCACGACGGGCGAGGCGTGGGCGCAGGAGAACGTCCCCGAGGGCGTGGACGTGCGCTCGTTCCCGGAGGCCCCGGACACGTACACCGCGCTCGAGGCGGGAAACGTGACGGCGGTCATCTTCGACGAGCCGTCCGCGGTCACCGAGGCGGAGCGCCGCGAGGCCCTCGAGGTCGTCGCGACGATCGACACGGGCGAGCGGTACGGCTTCCCGGTCAACCCGCAGAACGAGGCGCTCCTCGAGGCGATGAACGGCGCGCTCGCCGAGATCATGGAGGACGGGACATACAGCTCGATCTACGACTCGTACGAGGATCTCCCGCCGGGCGGGAACATCATCGAATCCGGGTCCTGACGACGAAGCGCGCGCCGAGCGTGGAGAATCCGCCGGTGGGCACGCTTCGGGACGAACCGCGGGGGCGTCGGTGACCGCGGGCGCCGGCGCCCTCCCCGGCACGACCGGCGACGGCGAGCGCCGCCCGCCGGAGCGCGGCTTTCGCTACCACGCGTCCGAGCAGAACGCGCTCTCGATCGCGGCCCTCGCCTGCGGGGCGGGCTCGCTCGTCCTCCTCTTCGCGGGGACGGTCGCGGTACTCACGAGCTACGGGTGGACGCCGCCCGCCGAGCTCGCCGCCGGGATCACGTCGGCCGCCGAGCTGGGCGTGCTCGGCGGGACGATCGCGCTCGGCGTCCTCGGGGTGGGGCTCGGCCTGCTCGGGCGGCGGATCGCGCCGACGCGGCCGGCGATCGAGGGCTCGGTCGCGGGGGCGGTCCTCGGCATCCAGGGGATCGCGATCGCCGCGCTCTTCCTCTGGTTCCGTGCCGGGGACGTCGAGAACTTCTCGCGCCAGTTCTTCGACTTCGCGCTCCTCGGCGACTTCACGTCGCGGTTCATACGCGCCGCCGGGAACACGGTCATCCTCGCGCTCACGGGCGAGGCGATCGGGATCGCGCTCGGGCTCGTGCTCGCGATCCTGGCCCTGTCGAGCCGCCGCGTCGTCCGCGCGCCGGCGCGGGTTTACATCAACTTCTTCCGCGGGACGCCGCTCCTCTGGCAGCTGAGCTTCTTCTTCTTCGGGATCGTCCTCGGCCTCCAGCTCGGCGTCGGCGTCTACCAGGTCGCCATCCTCGTCTTCGGACTGAACGCCGGCGCCTACTGCGCGGAGATCTTCCGCGCCGGGATCCAGTCGATCGAGCGGAGCCAGTTCGAGGCCGCCCGCTCGCTCGGGATGAGCTACCTCACCGCGCTCCGGCTCGTCATCCTCCCGCAGGCGATCCGGCGCGTGATCCCCCCGCTCACGAACGAGTTCGTCATCCTGATCAAAGACACGTCGCTCGTCGTCATCCTCGGGTTGACGCTCTCCCAGCAGGAGCTGCTCTCGACCGCCCGGGACATCTACGCCCAGACCTTCAACGCGACGCCGTTCCTCGCAGCGGCGGCGGGGTACCTCGCGATCACGCTGCCGATGATCAGGTTCGTCACCTGGCTCGAGAAGCGGTTGCGGAGCGGCCTGACGGGGATCGGCGCATGAGCGGCGACGACGGCCAGCGGCTGAACGAGGACGGCTCGCTCGTCCGCCTCGAGGACGTGCAGAAGTGGTTCGGCGAGGACCTTTACGTCCTGAAGGACGTCGACCTCTCCGTCGCGCCGGGCGAGGTCGTCGTCGTGATCGGGCCGTCCGGCTCGGGGAAGTCGACGCTCCTCCGGACGATCAACCTGCTGGAGGAGCCGACCGAGGGGCGTGTCTGGTTCGAGGGCCGCGAGCTGACCGACATCCGCGCCGACCTGAACGAGGCGCGGACACACATCGGGATCGTCTTCCAGCAGTTCAACCTCTTTCCGCACAAGAAGGTGGTCGCGAACGTGACGCTCGCCCTGCGCAAGGTGCTGAAGCTCCGCGAGGAGGAGGCGCGCGAGCGGGCGCTCGCGCAGCTCGAGGCGGTCGGCCTCGCCGACAAGGCGGACGCGTACCCCGGTCAGCTTTCGGGCGGCCAGCAGCAGCGGGTGGCGATCGCGCGCGCGCTCGCGATGCGGCCGCGCCTCATGCTCTTCGACGAGGTGACCTCGGCGCTCGACCCGGAGCTCGTGCAGGAGGTGCTCGACGTGATGAAGCACCTCGCGCAGGAGGGGATGACGATGCTGATCGTCACGCACGAGATGGCGTTCGCGCGCGAGGTCGGCAGCCGGCTCGTCTTCATGGACGAGGGGCGGATCGTCGAGGAGGGCGAGCCTCGGCGGGTGTTCGAGAGCCCGGAGCATCCGAGGACGCGCGAGTTCCTCTCGAAGGTCCTGTGAGCGCCGTCGACGACGCGGTCGCCGGCCTGCGCGCCGGCAAGCCCGTCGTCCTCCCGACGGACACGGTTTACGGCCTCTGCGCGGACGCCTACCGCGAGGCGCCCGCGCTGCGGCTCGGGACGCTGAAGGGCCGGCCCGAGGGCATGCCCGTCGCGCTCGTTGCGGGCGACCTCGACACGATCCTGGACGCGGTGCCGGAGCTCCGCGGGAAGGCTGCGGTCGCGTGCCGCGCGCTGCTGCCGGGCCCGTACACGCTCGTGCTGCCGAACCCGGCGCGCCGCTTCCGCTGGCTCGGCGGCGCGCGCCCGGACACGATCGGTGTCCGCGTGCCCGACCTTCCGCACGAAGCGCGCGCGGTCGTCGAGCGTGTCGGCGCCGTCGCGGCGACGAGCGCGAACCTCCACGGCGGGCCGGACCCGCGCCGCGTCGCGGACCTCGCGCCCGAGCTCGTCGAGGCGGTGGCGGCGATCGTCGACGCGGGCGAGCTCCCCGGCACGCCGTCGACGGTGCTCGACCTGACCGGCCCGGAACCTGCCGTCCTACGCGAGGGCGCCGTGCCGGCCGCCGAGGCGCTCAGCGCCCTCGCCGCGTCTCGACCCGGGCAGGAGTGAGCCGCGGGCGCAGGAGGGCGACGGCGAGCGAGTAGGCGAGGATCGTGACGACCACGATCACCGCCCACTGCGCGGCCGGCGTCGCGGCCAGCGGCTGCGAGAGGGCGAGGCCGACGCCGAGCGCCGGGAAGAGCGAGAACGCCGTCCCGAGCGCGGCGAGCCGCCCGACGCCCCACTCGCGCCGGAACGCCGCGTACTCGCGCCCGAGCGGCAGGAACACCGCGAGGGCGACGATCGCGAGCGGAAATGCGGTTTCGAGTGTCATGGCGGCCTCCGTTACCTGAACGCCGCATCCCCTAACCGGGTTACGGGGAATTTCCCTCGAACGGGGGAGGCGACTCCCTCGTTCGAGGCACGCGCTAGGCTCCGGACGTGGCGGTCGCAGAGGAGACGTTGCAGCACCTCCGCGAAGCGCGGCTCGACGAGCTGGACGGCGACGTCGCCGCGCTCCTCGGGCGCGAGCTCGAGCGCCAGCGCTCCACGATCGAGCTGATCGCGTCGGAGAACTTCACGTGGCCGGCCGTGTTCGAGGCGCAGGCGAGCGTCCCGACGAACAAGTACGCCGAGGGCTATCCGGGCCGGCGCTACTACGGCGGTTGCGAGGTCGCGGACGAGATCGAGCAGCTCGCGATCGACCGGGCGAAGGAGCTCTTCGGCGCCGAGCACGCGAACGTCCAGCCGCACGCGGGCGCGCAGACGAACATGGCGGTCTACTTCGCCACGCTCCAGCCGGGCGACACGATCCTCGCCATGCGGCTCGACCACGGCGGGCACCTCACGCACGGGCTCAAGGTGAACTTCTCCGGGCGGCTCTACGACGTCGCGACGTACGGCGTCGACCGCGACACCGGCCTCGTCGACTTCGACGAGGTTCTCCGCACCGCCAAGGAGTGCCGTCCGAAGCTCATCGTCTGCGGCGCCTCCGCCTACCCGCGGATGATCGAGGCCGACCGGTTCCGCGAGATCGCCGACGAGATCGGGGCCCTGCTCCTCTGCGACATGGCCCACATCGCCGGGCTCGTCGCGGCCGAGCTCCACCCGAATCCCGTGCCGCACTGCGACTTCGTCACCTCGACGACGCACAAGACGCTCGCGGGACCGCGCGCCGGGCTCGTCCTCTGCAAGGCGGAGCACGCCGAGGCGGTCGACAAGGCGGTGTTCCCGGGGATGCAGGGCGGCCCGCTCCTGCACACGATCGCGGCGAAGGCGACCTGCTTCAAGATCGCCATGTCGGAGGGGTTCCGCGCGTACCAGCGCCAGATCCGCGCGAACGCGGACGCGCTCGCCGACACGCTGCTCGAGCGCGGGCACGAGCTCCTGACCGGCGGGACGGACACGCACCTCGTCCAGGTCGACCTGCGCCGGAGCGACTGGACGGGGCGCGATGCGGAGGAGCGGCTGGACGAGGTCGGGATCACCGCGAACCGGAACACGGTGCCGTTCGACGAGCGGCCGCCCACCGTCGCCTCGGGGCTGCGGCTCGGGACGCCGGCGGTGACGATGCGCGGGTTCGTCGAGGACGACCTGCACGAGGTGGGGGAGGTCATCGCCGCGGCGCTCGCGGCCGACGCCGACCTCGGCGCGCTCCGCGCGCGCAGCGAGGAGCTCTGCCGGCGGCATCCGCTGTACCCGGGCTTCCGCGGCTACGCGACGTACGCCACCGGATGAGCCTCCTCGCGGCCGGCACCGTCGTCGAGGTCACGCACCCGCTCGTCCGGCACAAGCTCGGGCTGCTCCGGGACGAGTCGACGCCGACGCAGCTCTTCCGCCAGCTCGTCGACGAGCTCACGCTGCTCCTCACGTACGAGGCGACGAAGGACATGGCGACGGAGGAGGTGGTCGTCCGCACGCCGCTCGAGGAGACGACCGTCGAGCGCATCTCCGGCAAGAAGGTCGCCGTCTGCCCGATCCTCCGGGCCGGGATCGGGATGCTCGACGGCGTCCTCTCGCTCATCTCGGGCGCGCGCGTCGGCTTCATCGGGCTCTACCGCGACGAGGAGTCGCTCGAGCCGGTCGAGTACTACGTGAAGCTCCCGCAGGACATCGCGTCGCGCGACGTGCTCCTCCTCGACCCGATGCTCGCGACGGGCCACTCGACCGCGTACGCGACGCGGCTCGTGAAGGAAGCGGGCGCGGCGAGCGTGCGCCTCATCGCGCTCATCGCGGCGCCGGAGGGCGTCCGGCACATGCAGGACGAGCACCCGGACGTCTCGATCGTCGTCGCGGCGATCGACCGCCAGCTGAACGAGCGCGGCTACATCATGCCGGGGCTCGGCGACGCCGGCGACCGGCTCTTCGGCACGAAGTAGCGCCGCGCCGGCCGGCCGAGCGCACGTAGCACAGTGTTACTTGGCTACCGGGTCGCGGGCGCGAGGAGGCCGGGGCGGGAGAGCGCCTCGAGCCACACGGCCCTGACGTCCTCGCGGCTCCCCCGCTCGGGGAGACGCTCGAGCACCCACGCGGGGGCGGCCGTCGGGACGTCTCCCTCGATCGGCGCGATGCCCTGGAAGCGCTCCGTCCCGAGCTCCTCGCCCGGGCCGACGAGCACCTCGCTCATCGTCTCGCCCGGCCGGATCCCCACCACGTCGACCGCCGCCGCGCCGCGCCGGCCGGCCGCGCGCCAGATCCGCTCGGCGAGGTCGCCTACCGTGAGCGTGACGGCGTCCGAGGCGGTCGCGAGCGCAACGTCCTCGCGGGCCAGGAGCGCGGAGTGGGCGGCGAGCGTGGCCGCGTGCGCCATCGTGATCCAGTAGCGGATCATCCCCGCGTCCGTCACCGTTAGCGGGATGCCCTCCCGGGCCTGTCGGAGGAACAGCTCCGATACGCTGCCCGCCGTGCCGAGCACGTTCACGAAGCGCACGGCGATCCGCCGGCCTCCCGCCTCGCGCGCGGCGAACGCGGTCAGCTGCTCCATGAAGCGCTTCGTGCGCCCGTAGACGCTCGCGGCGAGGGCGGCCTTGTCCGTCGAGGCCACGACGACCGTGTCGACGCCCGCGCGCTCGGCGGCGCGGAGGACGTTCCAGCTCCCGGCGAGGTTCGTGTCGACGAACTCCTCGGGGTAGAGCTCGGCCCAGTCAACGTGCTTGTACGCCGCGAGGTGGAAGACGACGTCCGGGCGGGCCTCGGCGACGGCGCGCTCCACGCGGCCCGCGTCGCGGATGTCGCAGAGGACGTGGGCGACGGGCTCGACCGGCTCACGGGCGCGGCGGTCGGCGGTCAGTGCCGCCTCGTGCGTGTCGACGAGCGTGATCCGCTCCGGCCGCAGGCCGCCCAGGAAGGACGCGAGCGCACGGCCGATCGACCCCGCGCCGCCGGTGACGAGCACGCGGCGTCCGCCGAAGCGCTCCTGCAGCTCGAGCAGGGCGGGCACCGGGTCGCGCCGCCCGAGGACGAGGGACCAGTCGGCCGCGCCGGTCGGGAGCCGGCGCGGCGGGCGGGGGAGCGGCTCGGCGGCGGCGGCGAGCGCCTGCTCGATCCGGCGGTAGCCATCCTTCATCGCCGGCGAGCGGGCCGGGTCCGGCTCGTTCACCTCCGCGACGACGAAGCGGCAAAGCTCGCCGAGCCGGCGGATCACGGGGTCGAGGTCGAGCTCGCCGTCCCCGAGCGGGAGCCCCTCGCCGACCAGGCCGTGGGCGTCCGAGACGTGCGCGACCTCGAGCGACGGCGCGAGCTCCTCGACGTAGCGGGCGAGGTCGAGCTCCTCGTCCGACTCGAGCCCGAAGAGCGACGGGTACGCGGCCGCGAACGTCCGGAAGAGCCCTGCGTGCGACGTGTCGAAGGTGAAGCGGAGCTCCGGGACGCGTGCGTGCCAACGGCGGAGGTCGCGCCAGTGGCCGCCGACCTGCGAGAGAAAGACGCCGCCGACGCGCATTCGCAGGACGGGCGGGACGTTCTCGACGAGCGGCGTCACACCGCGCGCCTCGCACGCGACGGCGAAGAAGCGGAGGAACTCATGCACGGCCTCCTCGTCGAGCGGCGGTGCCGCGCGGAACTCGTCCGGAGCGAGCGGCGCGTAGAGATGGATCGTGAGCACCGGCGAGCCGATCGCCTCCGCGAACCGAGCGCTGCGCTCGATGCACGCGCGAGCCTCTTCCGTCAGCCGGTCGACCCGGACGAACGCGCCGCTCGGCCAGGAGACCGGCGCCTCGACGGTCAGTGCGAGCTCGTGCCCGTCGGTCCCTCGTCGCACGGTGTCGATGGCGCGCGCGACCGCCTCGTCGTCGGCGACGTCGGGCGGCAGGAGCGCCAGCTCGAGCCCGCGCCACGGGCCTCCTTCGAGGCGCTCGGCGATCTGCTCGGCCCTAGGGGCGGCCTTGAGCTGCGGGATGGCTGCGGAGCCAGCCGACATAGCGTTCGATTCCCTCCTCCAGCGAGATCGGCTCGAACCCTAGCCAGGCGGGCGGCGGGGCGGCCTCGTAGCTCTCGTTCTCGCCGGGCGCGAGATCGCCGCCGGGGGTCTCGATCGCGACGTCCGTTCCGGCGGCGCGCCGGACGAGCTCGGCGGCCTCGCGAAGCGGCGTCGACGTGCCGCGCGCGAGAGTGAGCGTCTCGCCCCAGCGGCGCTCCGAGACGATGCGCTCGAGCGGTGTCGCGAGGTCGTCGGCGAGGACGAAGTCGCGGGCTCGGTCGGGGTTCCCCGGGATGACGATCGCCTCGCCCGCGAGGGCCGCGTGCGCGAAGCTCGCGATCGCACCGGTCGCCCCCTCCGCGGCGACCTGGCCGGGGCCGAAGACGGAGGTCAGGCGCAAGACGGTCGCGCGGGCGCCGTGCAGGCGGCAAGCCTCCTCGCCGAGCCGCTTCGAGAGGGCGTAGGCGTCGGGCGGCGGGTCGAGCGCGGCCCGGGTGGTCGACGGGTAGACGAGGCCTGCGCCGTGCTCGGCGCACGCGTCGAGAAGGTTCGCCGTCGTGCCCGCGTTCTCGCGCACGGCGCGGGCGGGGTCGGCCGCGGCGACGGACGGGCTCGGGACGCCCGCGAAGTGGAGCACCGCGTCGCAGCCCGCGACGAGCTCCCGCGCCGCCGCGTCGCCCGCGTCGACGCGGACGACATCCTCGCGCTGTGCCGCCGCGCGCGGGCGCCCGCCCGGCCGCGCGAGCCGGATCACGTCGTGGCCTCCGGCGGCGAGCAGGTCGGAGAGCCGGGAGCCGAGGAACCCTGTCGCCCCGGTGACAAGCAGCCTCACGCTCGTGTCTCTCGTGGGTGCCCGCCGGCAAGGTAGTCGGCCACGCGGTGGCGGTACGCGAAGGGGCTCGCGAACGTGAACGGCGCGTCGCCGGCGGGCTCGCGGCCCTCGGCGAGCGCGGCGACGTCCGCGACGGTGATCGTCTCCGCGGCGACGTTCTCGGCGGCGATCCCATCGCGCGGCTCGCACTCGAGGAGGATGCGCGCCGCGTCCTCGACGTGCACGACGCCGATCGTCGCGCGGCCGCCGCCCTCCACCGGGAGCGGCTCGCCGAGGCCCGCCAGGCGCCGGAACTTGTCCACGACCGTCACCGACTGCGGCCCGTCGTGCTCGACCGGGCTCGGCCCGTAGACGATCCCGAGCCGCATGAGGGCGAGCGGCACTCCAGCCCGGCGCAGGTGGAGCCTCAGGGCGAGCTCCGCGTAGACCTTCGTCAGATGCGTGAGATCGCGCTGCTCGCCGTACGGGTGCGACGGATGCACCTCGCCGGCGAGCTCCTCCCCGTAGACGTGGAGCGACGAGCCGAATACGACCGGAGGCCCGCCGCGCCCCGCGACCGTCTCCGCGACGAGCCGGGCGCCGGTCGCGTTCGTCCGCTCGGTCCGGTCTGGCTCGCGCTCGGCGAGGGGCCGGCTCGCCTGCGCGGCGAGGAAGACGAGCCGGTCGCAGCCGAGCCCGAGCGCCCGCTCGACGTCCTCGCGCGCCGCCACGTCGGCAGTCACCACCCGCGCGCCGCGCGACTCGAGCCCCGCCACCTGCTCGCGCCGGGTGAGCGACCAGTCGTCCGCGAGCACGACCTCGTCGCCGCGTTCGAGCGCCAGCTCCGCAACCCGCGCGCCGACGTACCCCGCCCCGAGGACGAGCAGCGAGGGCACGCGCTAGATGCGGTGCACCGACGGCCCGTCGGGCACGACGTTCCGCGAGTCCACGATCCGCGCGGCCGCGTCCCAGAGCGGTTCGTCGAGGAACTGGCGGTGGCTCGTGAGCAGGACGACGCAGTCGGCCGCGTCGACCTCCTCGCGCGTCCACCCGACGCTCCGGTGGCGGACGCCGTCCAGCTCGAGGTCCGGCACCCACGGGTCGCAGTAGCGCACCTCGCCGCCGCGCTCCAAGAGGAGTCGCATGATCTCGAGCGACGGAGACTCCCGCGTGTCGTGCACGTCGGCCTTGTACGCCATCCCGAGCAGGAGGAGCCGCGAGCCCTTCACCGGCTTGCCGTCCTCGTTCAGCGCGTCAGCGACCTTCCCGACGACGTAGCCCGGCATGCTCGTGTTGATCTCGTGCGCCGCGTCGATCAGCCGCGGCGAGTAGCCGTACTCGCGAACGCGCGCCGCCAGGAACTGCGGCACGACCGGGATGCAGTCTCCGCCCAGGCCCGGCCCCGGGTAGTGCGGGAGAAACGCGAACGGCTTCGTCGCCGCCGCCTCGATCACCTCCCAGGGCGAGATCCCGAGGCGGTCGCACATGAGCGCGAGCTCGTTCGCGAGCGCGATGTTCACGGCGCGGAACGTGTTCTCGTGCAGCTTCGCCGTCTCGGCGACGATCGGGCTCGAGACGGGCACGACCTCGTCCACGATCTGCCGGTAGAGGAGCTCGGTGCGCCGCAGGCACTCGCCGGTCACGCCCGCGACGAGCTTCGGCGTCGACTTGATCGTGTAGCGCCGGTTGCCCGGGTCGACGCGCTCGGGCGCGTAGCCGAGAAAGACGTCCTGCCCGACGATCGCGCCGGCCCGCTCGAAGATCGGCTTCACGATCTCCTCCGTCGTCCCCGGCGAGGTCGTCGACTGGAGGACGACGAGCTGGCCGGGGCGCGTGTTCGCCGCGACCGACTCGGCGGCGGAGACGACGTAGCCGATGTCGGGCGTCCGTGTCTTCGAGAGCGGCGTCGGGACGCAGATCGTGAGCGCGTCGAGCTCGCCGACGGCCGCGTAGTCCGTCGTTGCAGTGAGCCGCCCGTCGAGGCCCGCGTAGCGCTCCTCGGGGACGTCCACGAGGTACGAGCGGTGCTCCTGCACGGCGCGCACCCGCTCGTCGCTCAGGTCGACGCCGGTCACCTCGAAGCCGGCCTCGGCGAAGGCCATGGCGAGCGGCAGGCCCGCGTAGCCGAGGCCGACGATGCCGACGCGCGCCTCGCGGGTCGCGATCCGGTCGTCGAAGGTCATCGCGCTCGTGACGATCTCGTTCATCGGGCTCGGATGCTAGCTACCGGGGCCGGCCCGGGACTCCTGCTCGTTCGGCTAGGCCGCCCGAGACCCCCGGGCGGCCGGGTGTCTTGCGATAATCGTCCGGGTGACGTTCCTCGGCTCGCTCGAGGCGCTCGTGCGCGAGGGAACGGTCGTCTGGGGCTTCGTCTCCGCGGCCGCGATCGTGCTCCTCCTGACCCCGGTCGTGACCTGGCTCGCGCCGCGCGTCGGAGCGGTCGACGACCCGAAGCGGAGCGACCGGCCGCGCGTGCACCAGCGTCCGCTGCCGCGGATCGGCGGCGTCGCGATCGTGCTCGGGATCCTCGTTCCCGGCACGATCCTCCTCCGGCCCGACGGAGCGTTTCTCGGGATCCTGATCGGGACGGCGCTCGTCGCCGTGGTCGGGTTCGTCGACGACGTGCGCGGGATCTCGCCGAGCGTGAAGATGGCCGGCGTCGTCGCGATCGCGCTCATTCCGGTGCTCGGCTGGGACGTGACCTTCGACGGCTTCTCCGCGCCGCTTCTTGGCACCGTCGACTTCGGCGTGCTCGCCGTGCCGCTCACGGTCCTTTGGATCGCCGGCCTCGCGAATCTCGTGAACCTGATCGACGGCATGGACGCGCTCGCGGCCGGGATCGTCTCGATCGCGGCGTTCTCGTTCGCCGTCCTCGCCGTCTCGTTCGGCCGCATGAACGCGGCCGCGCTCGCGGCGATCGTCTGCGGCGCGACGCTCGCGTTCCTGCGCCACAACTACCACCCGGCCCGGATCATCATGGGCGACACCGGCGCGCTCGCGCTCGGGTTCGTCCTCGCCGCGATCGCCGTCCAGGGCGTGCTGAAGACGGCCGCGACGATCGCGCTCGTCATGCCGCTCCTCGTGCTGGCCGTGCCGATCCTCGACACGTCGTTCGTCGTCCTGAAGCGGCTCAAGTACCGCCGGCCGCCGTGGAACGCCGACCAGAACCACTTCTACCACCGCTTCATGCGGATCGGGTTCTCGCAGCGGCGCACCGCCGCGTACCTCCACCTGTGGGCGGCGCTCCTCGCCGCATGGGCGATCCTCGTCCGCTTCGTGCCGCCGCGCCCGCGCGGGGAGTGGGATCTCGAGAACGCGCTCGTCGTCGCCGGCGTCGGCGTCCTCGTGCTCGCGGCCTCGCTCTGGATGGTCTACACGCTCGAGATCCTCAAGGCGCGCCACCTGCGCGTGCTCGGCTTCGGCCGCTTCGCCACGCGCGAGGAGGAGCGGGAGGAAGCGGTCGAGCGCGTCCTCCACGCCGGCCCGCCGGTCGAGCGTGAGGCCGAGACCCGGGCGGCGTCCGGCCCGCGCTAGCGCTCCGTGACCCCGCCGAGCGCCTCCGCCCGCGGCGCGGCGGCGGCCCTCGCGGTCGCGCTCGCCGTGATGGTCGCGTGGGGGTCGACGCCCGTGCTGACGCGGATCGCGGTCGAGGAGCTCGAGCCGCTCGTCGTCGCCGTGCTCCGAACGGTGCTCGCCGGGCTCGTCGCCGCGCCGATCCTCCTCGCGACACGGCAGCGGCTTCCCGTCGTCACGCGGGCGCGCGGGCTGCTCCTCGTCTCGGCCGTGACGGGGTTCGTCGCCTTCCCGGTGCTCTTCACGCTGGGGCAGGAGCGGACGTCGGCGACGCACGGCGCGATCATCCTCGCGGCGCTGCCCGTCTTCACCGGCGCGTACGCGGCGTTCGTCGCGCGCCGGCGGCCCTCGCGGCCCTGGCTCGTCGGGTGCACGGTCGCGCTCGCGGGCGAGGCGGCGGTCGTGGCGATCCGCTCCGGCGGCGGGGAGGCCGAGCCGAGCCTCGCCGGCGACCTGCTCGTCCTCGCCTCGGCGCTCCTCGTCTCCGCCGGCTACGTCGCCGGGGCGCTGCTCGGCCAGCAGGGCTACAGGAGCGTGCCCACGACGTTCTGGGGCGTTGTCATCGGCGCGGCGATGGTGGCGCCGCTCGCGCTCGGGCTGCTCGCGGACGGGCTGCCGAGCGCGGGCGCGGACGCGTGGGCGGCGGTCGTCTTCCTCGCGCTCGTCACCTCGATCGTCGGCTACGTCGGGTGGTACTGGGCGCTCGCGCGCGGCGGCATCGTCCGCGTGGCGACGCTCCAGTTCGTGCAGCCGCTCTCGGGGATCGTGCTCGCCGCGCTCGTCCTCGGGGAGCGCCTGACGGCGCCGCTCGCGCTCGCCGCCGCGGTCGTGCTCGCGGGCGTCTGGATCGTCCAGCGCGGCGCTACGGCAGCGCGAGCCTGAGCAGGTCGCGCGGGTTCCGGCGGACGCGGTCGCGCCACGCGCCCTCGGGCTTTTTCGCGACCTCGATCTCGGCGGGGTCGGCGAGGAAGCGCAGGCGTCCCTCCTCGGCGAGCCGCTCGTCGACGCCGCCGCGCGGGCCCTCGAGGATCGACCAGACCGGCGTCGCGAGCACGGCGGCCTCGCGGTTCATCGTCCCGCCCGCGGAGACGAGCAGGTCGGCGAACGCGACGAGCGAGCGCCCGTCCACCGCGCGGTCGGGGACGATCGTGCGCGGAAGGCCGAGCGCGCGCACCGCCTCGCGCTGCTCGGGCGTCCGCGCGAGGACGACCGTCCGGACCCGCTCGTCCGCGGCGAGCCGCGCGAGCACGCGGGGGACGAGCGGGTTCTCCGAGCCGGCGAGGTAGAGCGCGTACGAGGGGGCCGTCCTGACGACCGCGAGGATCGATCCGGGCTCGACGCCGAGCGCCTCCGGCACCGCGGGGTCGGGCTCGAAGGCGGCGAGGTAGTACTCCTCCTTCAGTCCCGGGTAGCGAACGAGCTTCGGCGGACGGGCGCCGTAGCGGGCGAGCCGCTCGGGCGGGATCGCCTCGGGCACGAGCACCCGGTTCGCGAGCCGGCAGATCACGTGGTGCTGAGCGACCGCCCACTCGTAGTCGAACATCGTCGTGTTCGGGATCCGCAGGAGTCGCGCCGCGGGCGGGAGGTCGACCGACGCATGCCCGAGCGCCGCGTCGAAGCGCCGGCCGCGCGCCCAGCGGACGAGCTGCGGCGTGCGCGAGGCGGCCGCGAGCGCCTTGCCGGCCCTGCGCGCGCCGCCGTGGCGTCCGAGCGCCGTGTACGGATGCCCCCAGTCGTCGAGCAGCTCGAGCGTGTGCGAGAGCGGCCGCGCGGTCAGCTCGACGTCGTGCCCGTCCTCCTCCAGGGCCTCGACGAGCGGGCGCAGCACGAGGACGTGCGCCGTGTTCGTGAGATCCATCCAGACCCGCACCGCCTGGATCGTACGGCGCTCGCCCTCGGGATCCGTGACACCATGGCCGGGTTGCGCCGCACGAGAGGCATGAAGGGGTCGCTCGTTGCCGTCGCGGCGGCCCTCCTGCTCGGCGCCGGCTGCACTGTCGGCGCCGACTCGACGTCGAAGCCGCCGTCTGCTCCGGCCGAACCGGCGCCCGCGCCCGATTCCGGCGCCGGCTGGAGGCTCGTCTCCGCCCACGGCCCGGACGGCGAGATCCACCTCGAACGGCGCGAGCTCACGCTCGTGCTCCGGCCGCGGAAGCTCTCGGGCTTCGGTGGGTGCAACGAGTTCGGCGCGCGGGCGCGGATCGAGGGCGAGCGCATCCGCGTGCGCGGCCCGCTGACCTCGACCCTCATGGGCTGCGGGGCGGAGGTCAACGCCGTCGAGGAGGCCTACTTCGACGCGCTCCGGGACGTCGAGCGGCGGGAGGTGAAGGACGGACGGCTCGTCCTGACCGGCCCCGAGACGGAGCTCGTCTTCGAGCCGCTCGCGCCCGTCGACCCCGAGCGGCTCGACGGCCGCACGTGGACGCTCGAGTCCTGGACCGTCGACGGCGCCACGCGCACGGCCCGCGCGCGCCCCGCGACGCTTCGCTTCGGCCGCGAGGGGCGCGTCGAGGCGCACACGCGGTGCCGCGACCTCGCCGGCCGCTACATCCTCCAGGGCCACGAGGTCGTGCTCACGGAGGCGGAGATGAGCCGTCGCGACCATGCCGGCTGCTCGCGCGAGGCGATCGAGCAGGAGGGAGCGGTCGTCGGCGCGCTCGGGGATCGCTTTCGGGTCGACGTCGACGGCGACCGGCTCCGGATCGAGTCGCGCGACGGCTACGTGCTCGTCCTGCGGGCCGACTGACCGCGCCCGCACAAAGTCCGCCTACAAGCGGCCAGGGACGCGCTTTCGGGCTGTCACGAACTCGGCTCCCGCTGTTAAGCTTCGCCCCGCGTGGAATGATGCCGATCGCAATCGCCGACCGCCCGACATTCGACCCGCTGAGCGCCGGAGGGCTCCTCCTCGGAGTCCTCTTCGTCTGCGTGGGCGCGGGCGCGCTGATCGGGTGGGCGGCGGGCTCTGTCGGGATCGGGATGGCGATCGGCTCGGTGGTCGGCATCCCCGCCGCGATCCTCACCGTGTACCGCGTGTACCGGGAGGCCTTCTAGTGCTCGCGATCCGCCCGATGCCCGAACGGCGCCTGCCGATCACCGCGGCCGCGACCGTCGTCGCCCTCGCGCTGCCGCTCTTCCTCGTTGCCGGCTGGCGAATCGAGGGGTGGCTCCTCGGCGCCGTCCTCTGGGGGGGCAGCCAGCTTCTCGGGCTCGTGTTCGCGCGGGTCGGGATCGGCGAGCCGACGCTGCGAGGCTCCGGGGTCGTCGCCTTCGGGATGATGGGCCGCGGGATCCTCGTCGTCCTCGCCGCGATCGCGGTCGCCGTCAGCGACCCGTACCTCGCCGCGGCCGGCGTGCTCGTCTACGCGGCCGGCTACTCGACCGAGCTCGCGACGAGCCTCGTCCTCTACTTCTCCGGGGAGGCGCGCCGGTGAGCGGCTTCCTCCTCGCCGCCGAGGAGTTCGACCCGGCCCACGAGTTCGAGCTCCCGGCCTGGGTCTCGCTCGAGATCGGGCCGATCGACATGTCGATCAACAAGGCGGTCGCGTACCTCTGGCTCGGCGGCCTCGTCACGATCCTCTTCGGGATCTTCTTCATGCGCTTCGGGCTCTCCCTCCGCCCGAGCCGGCGCCAGACGATGGGCGAGAGCCTCTACGAGCTGCTCCAGTCGCAGATCGCCGAGGGGAACCTCCCGAAGAAGTCGGCCGGCCGCTGGTTCCCGTACGTCGCGGCGCTCTTCCTCTTCATCTGGATCCTCAACATGATCGGGTTCATCCCGCTCCCGCTCTCGGACGAGCGCTTCGAGCTCTTCGGGCTCGAGCTGCCCACATGGGGGGTGTACGCGGCGACCGCGAACCTGAGCGTGACGCTCGCCCTCGCGCTGATCACCTTCTTCGCCACGCACGTGGAGGGCCTGCGCTACAACGGCGCGGTGGGCTACTTCAAGAGCTGGATCCCGGCCGGCGTCCCGAAGGGGCTGCTGCCGCTCATCATCCCGCTCGAGATCATCTCCCAGTTCATGCGGCTGATCTCGCTCTCCGTCCGTCTCTTCGCGAACATGCTCGCGGGCCACATGCTCATCCTCGTGATGATCGGCCTCGCGTTCATCATCTCCGGCTGGGCGCTCATCATCGCGCTGCCGGCGGCGACGGCGATCTACATCTTCGAGGTCGTCATCGTCGTGACGATCCAGGCCTTCGTCTTCGCACTGCTCTCCGCGATCTACATCGGCGGAGCGATCGAGCCCGAACACTAGGAAAGGGAGGAACAGTGGAACTTCTGCTTGCACAGGCGACGGGGGACGTCGCCGACCTCGGGAAGGCGATCGCCTTCGGCGTCGGCGTCGGCCTGGGCGCCGTGGGCGCCGGGATCGGGATCGGCAACATCTTCGGCTCGATGATCCAGGCGGTCGCCCGCCAGCCGGAGCTGCGCGGCGAGCTGACCGGCATCCAGTGGCTCGGGTTCGCGCTCGTCGAGGCGGTCGTCTTCTACGCCCTCCTCGGGGGCCTGCTCGCCTACGTCCTCGTCTAGCCCATGCAGACGCTGGCACTCATCCTGGCGCAGGAGGAAGGATCCGGCGATGCCCTGATCCGGCCCATCCCGGGCCTCATGATCTGGACGTTCGTCACCTTCCTGATCGTCTTCCTCGTTCTGCGGAAGGTCGCGTTCGGGCGGATCCAGGGGCTGATCGACCAGCGCCGAGACCGGATCCGCGAGGCGCTCGACGAGGCCGACAAGGCGCGCGAGGAGGCCCGCCAGCTCCGCGAGCTGACGCAGCAGGAGCGCGAGGAGGCGAAGCTCGAGCGCGAACGGCAGCTCGAGGAGGTCCGGCGCCAGGCGGCCGAGCAGCTCCGCCGCTCGCGCGAGGAGGCCGACCAGGACCTCCAGCGCCGGCTCGAGGAGAACCAGAAGGCGATCGAGGCCGAGAACAGAAAGCTCCGCGAGGAGATCCGCCGCGACGTCGTCGAGCTCACCCTGCTCGCTTCGGAGAAGGTGACGCGGAAGTCGCTCGACGCGGACGACCAGAAGCGGCTGATCGACGAGACGATCGCCGAGATCGACGCCGAGCAGCTGGCGCGCGAGAACTAGGGCGTCGTGGCGGTCGTCCACAAGGTGTACGCGGAGGCGCTGCTCGGCGCCGCGAAGGACGCGAAGCGCGTGGACGCGGTGCGGGACGAGTTCACCGGGTTCGTCGAGGCGCTGCGCTCCTCCGACGAGCTCGTCGACCTCCTCCGCAACCCGCAGATCGACCCGCGCGCGAAGCAGGAGTCGCTCCAGGCCGTGCTCGCCGGGGCGGACGAGACGTTCCTGAACTTCGTCCGCCTCGTGGCCGAGAAGGGCCGCGCCGGCGAGCTCGACGCCATCCACGAGGAGTGGGAGCGCCTGCTCGCCGCCGAGGAGCGGATCCTCGAGCTCGAGTTGACGACGGCCGTCGAGCTCTCGGACGAGGAGGCGGCCGCGGTCGTCCGGAAGATCGAGGAGGCCTCGGGGCGGAAGGTCGAGGCGACGCGGACGGTCGATCCGGACCTGATCGGCGGCCTCGTCCTGCGCGCCGGTTCCGTGCGGGTCGACGGCAGCGTGCGCGGGCGGCTGAACAGCCTCCGCGACGAGCTCCTGACGCGCGGTTAGAGGCCCTCGAGCTCGACCGGGAGCTCGCGGAGGAGGGGACGCTCCGCGGCGCCGCCGACGAGGAAGACCTGCACGCGGTTCTCCCCGGGCCGGAACGCCGTCGCCGGCGCGAGCGCCGAGAACTGGACGTCGCCGCCGGACGGGCGGTAGGCCTCGCAGACGGCCGCGATCCTGCCGTTCACGGCGACGGCGAGCGCGTCCCCGGCGGCCGCCTCGCCGGTCAGGACCCCGGTGATCGGCGACGGGACGGCAGAGGAGTCCTCCGGGAGCGCGGCCAGGAGCTCGCTGACCGGCGGCTCGATCCGTGCCGCGCCCTCGGCGCCGGCCTCGACGGCTAGGGTGCCGAGCCTCTCGCCGACGAGCCCCGCGTACGGTCCGAGGGCGAAGAAGCGCTCGTCGAACGCGCCCGTTCCGAACAGGTCGACCTGCCGGGCGAGCGCACGCTCCCGCTGCTCGAGCGCCTCCGAAAACGGCGCGGAGACCGTTCCCACGCGGAGCATGTCCGGGCCGTCGCCGGGCTCGAACCCCGACGCGCCGTCCACCGTCCAGGGCACCTCGACGCCGAGCGCGTCGGCGATCGTGGGCAGGACGTCCGTGGTTGTCACGTGCTTCTCCGACACGCGCCCGATCCGCTGTCCCGGGAGCTTGACGAAGAGCGGCGTGAAGCCGAGGTCGGCGAGGTTCGTCGCGGTCGGGGCCCGGCGCATGTCGCCGCCGCGGAAGCTCACGCCGTGGTCGGCCGTGACGACGACGAGGGCCCGGTTCCAGAGGTCGAGCTCGTGGAGCCGGTCGAGGAGCGCGCCGAGCAGGCCGTCCGTGTACCCGAGCTGGAGGAGGTGCCGCTGATATGCCTGCCGCGCCAGAGCCGCGTTGTGCCAGTTCTCGCCGGTGCGGCCGGGCGCGCGGCTGTTCCTCGCGGCGCTCTCGCGGCCGTCCGGCCAGCGAAGCCAGGGGCCGTGCGGGAGGAGCGCGTGGAGGAAGTCCAGCGAGGGACGGGCGGGCTCCTCCGGCCTCCGCACCGAGGCGATGAAGCTGATGAAGTCCTCGTCCCGGCCGAGATGGAAGGTCGCCGCGGAGAACCTCGGCAGCCCGCCGCGATCCTCAGGCTCGGCGGGCGCGCCGCTCCCCCCGCCGTCTGCGAAGTCCGCCCACGCCTCGTCGATCGCGGGCAGCCGGTCCTCGAGCGCGGGCGGGGAGATCAGGTAGAGGTAGACGACCCGTGCGTCCGAGAAGAGCGACCGGAACCGCTCCCGCGCCGGTTCGAGACGGTGGTCGCAGAGCTCCGCGGGACACACGCGCGTCTGCGCCTCGAGCACGTTCAGCCGGTGGCTGCCTCCGAGAAGCGTGAAGAGGTTGTCCGGGTAGTTCGCGAACACCGGGAGGGTCCGGCTCCGCGGCGCCTTGCCGGTGAGGAGCGCGGGCACGGCGACCGACGTCGAGGCCCACCGGGTCGAGCTGTTCCGGAACCAGGTCGAGGACTCCGCGAGGCGCGCGAAGCTCGGGTAGCGGCCCGCGTCGATCTCGCCCCGCTCGTCGAGGAGCGAGACCGTCGGCAGCTCGTCGAGGACGAGGACGACGACGGGCGCGGTGGAGGCCGATGCTGCCAGCCGGACCTCTGCGTCGGCCGGGAAGACGAGCTCCGACGCAGGCGAGTCGAAGAGGAAGAGCCCGAGGAAGACGAGCGGCGCGGGCGCGAGCACGGTAACGAAGCTCCGCACGAACGGCGCGCGCGCGACCGCGGCGGCGAGCCCCGCGCCCGCGACGAGCGCGCCGCCGATGACGGCCTCCGTCCGCTCGACGCCGAGCTCGCCGAGCGCGTGGAGGGCGAAGAGGAAGCCGAGCGCCGCGAGAAAGACGAGGTGGCAGACGGCGGCGGCCTGCTCGCTCACCGCGCCGACGACGATCTCCACCGCGAGGAGCGCCGCGGGGAGGACGAACGCGACCGCGAGCGCGAAGAGGACGATGTCGCGCGGCGGCGAGCCGCGCACGGCGAAGAACTCCGCGTTCTTCCCCAGCACGTCGAGCAGCGGCTGCGTCACGGCGAAGCTCGACACGGCCAGGAGCTGCGCGCCGCGTACGAGCGGGCGCCGGAGCCCCGCGGCACGGGTCCGGCCGGCCTCGGCGGTCGCGACCGCCATGGCTACCTCGGTCGTGCCGCGTAGAGGATCCGGGTCGCGCCGGCGAGCTCGAGCGAGCGCTCGACCTCGAAGCGCTCCGCGAGGGCGCGCTCGAACGGCTCACGGTCGTAGTCGGGGTGCGCGCCGGGCCGCTTCCGGGCGAGCAGCGCGGCGACGCGCGGGTCGTCGCGCGTGGGAAGCTCGAGGACGATCTCCGTCCGGAGGTCCGCGAGCCAGTCGAGGAACGCGGTCACCGGCACGTTGCCGGCGATCGAGACGTGGTGGAGGAGGGCGAGGCAGAGGGTCAGCTCCGGGCGGCCCCGCTCTTCGAGCGGCAGCCGCTCGCGCCCGCGCCACCCGAGCCCGGGCGACGGGTCGGTGACGTCGCCGACGAGCGGGAGGATCCGCGTCGCGCCCTCGTCCGCGAGCTCCCGGTAGAGGCGGTCGACCACCGCCGCATCGGCGTCGAGGGCGACGACCGTGTCCGCGTGCTCGGCCGCGATGCGCGCGTGGCGCCCCTCGTTCGCGCCGACGTTCCAGACGAGGCCGCGGCGCCGCCGCGCGGCGACCTCGCGGACGAAGCCCTCCTTCCGCGCGGCGTCGCCCTCCGAGTACGACGTCGTCGCGCCGTAGTCCGACCACGTCGTCCGCCCGGGGTCCCACCGCAGCCGCCGGACGAGCTTCTCGAGCCGCCGCACGTTCGCCGCGACGAGCTCCTTGCGGAAGCCCGCCCGCGCGAGCTCCGCCTTCACGTCACGCTCGCCGTCCCCGTGCCGGCGCTCGAGGCGCGCATGGAGGACGACGTGCGTGAGCACCCCGGGGCGGAGCCGGTGCCTCCCCGAGAGGACGCCGCGCAGCCCGTCCGGGTGGATCCCGTCGACGCTCCCGCGCAGCCACGGCTGGAACGGCGCGCCGGTGTACGCCTGCAGGAGGAGCGGGTTCAGGAAGAGGAGGCAGAACTGACGGTAGCCCTGCCAGGGCTCGCCTTCGCGCAGCCGCTCGAACGAGCCCACGTCGATGAACACGGGGCTCGTGCCGCGCCACTGGACGTTGTACGGCGACGCGTCCTTGAGGGTCAGGTCTTCGTCGAGCGCGCGGCGCACGAGCTCGAGCTGGAGGAGCGCCGCG
Organism: Thermoleophilia bacterium; assembly: GCA_025930955.1. GTDB lineage: Bacteria > Actinomycetota > Thermoleophilia > Gaiellales > Gaiellaceae > JAICNY01. Next base: position 14,917 of record JAICNY010000001.1, on the reverse strand, counting down.
TCGCGAAGCATCGAGAACGACCACTCGTACGGATAGGAGACGAACGGGATCCGCTCGTGCTCGAGGACGGCGGCCGCGCCGGCCTCCTCGGGAAGCCGCTCGTCCACCTCTTCGGTCGCGACGAGCTTGCCCTCCGCGACCGCGGCCGCGAAGAGCTCGGAACCGGCTAGCGCGCGCCACCCGTCGAGCCCGTCGGGGCCGAGCGCCCGGAGCACCCGACCGTTCAGGGCGTACACGCGGCTGTCCCAGTCCCGGAAGGAGCCGGGGTCCGGGGTGGGCGTGCCGGGATCCGTGTCCGGGATCCGCACCGGACGGCGGCGTTACGGCGCCGTCGTGTCCGGGTCGCGGCGCTCGGCGGGCCGCGGCTTGCGGATGCGGACGAGCTCACGGAGGCGGTGCCAGAACATCTTGAAGAACACCGCGACCGCCGCCAGTCCCCCCAGCGCGACCTGGACGATCATGCTGCCGGTGCCCGGATCGAGATATGCGAAGCGCATCTGTTTCCTCCCCCGGTTTCGTCCCTCCCGGCGGAGAGGGATGGTACTCACTCCTCGGTGACGACCGCAACAAGGGTACGCGTGCCGCCGGTCAGCGCGCGTCGGCGCGCGCGGGTCAGCCGCCGAGCCGGGTCTCGATCTCCGCGAGCGTCGGCTCGCCCGCCGAGCCGCCGAGCAGGAAGACGCGCACCTCGTTGTCCGCGTCGCGGAGAAAGGCCCCGGGCGGGACGAGGGCAGAGAACCGCGCCGCGCCCGGCTCGCCCGTGGCGGTCACGATCGCATGGACGACGTCGTTGACAGCGACGGCGATCGCGTCGCCGGGCCGCACCCCGCCCGCGACGGTCCCGGCGATCGGGCTCGGCACGAGCGCCGAGCGCTCAGGGAGGGAAGGGAGGAGGCCGGCGAGCCGCGCGGAGAGGACGGCCTCGCCCTCGACCGCCTCGCTCACGCCGAACTCGCCGACCGTGAGGCCGACGAGCCGCCGGGACGGACCCGGCCCGTAGAGCTCGCCGTCCCACGCCCCCGAGCCGAGCCGGTCCACGCGGGCGGCGAGCGCCGCCTGGCGTGCCCCGAGCGCCTCCCCGAACGGGGCAGTCACCCCGCCGACGCGCACCTCCTCGGCGCCCCGGCGCCGTACGAGCCCGGACGCGCCGTCCGTCTCCCACGGAACCGGCACCGCGAGCGCGGCCGCGATCGTCGGCAGGACGTCCACCGAGGTGACGTGGCGGTCCTCGACCCGTCCGGTGCTCTGACCGGGCAGCTTGAGGAAGAACGGGACGAACGCGATCTCCGCGAGCGTGTCCTGCGTGACCGTGCCGCCGGCCGCACCCGGCCGGAACGCGATGCCGTGGTCGACGACGACGGCGAGAAGCGCGTTCTCCCAGAGGCCGACCTCCCGCATCCGCTCGACGAGCTGCCCGAGCAGCCGGTCGGCGTAGCCGGCCTGGAGGAGATGGCGCTGCCAGGCCTGCAGCGCCTCGGCCTCGCCGCCCCGGGCGGGGGGCTCGCCGGGGACGGCGGACTGGCTCCCGTTCGGGAACCGCGTCCACGGCCCCTGCGGCAGGCGGAGGTGGATCACGTCGAGCGTCGGCTCCTCGCCGGGCTCGTAGCGGAGCGACCGGAGGAAGTCGCGGAAGCGGCGCTCGCGCTCGGCGTCGAAGACGCCCGTGTCGGCGAAGCTCGACCGCTCCGGATCCGGCTCGGGCAGGCGGCTCTCGAGGCCGGGCGGCGCGACGACGCGGCCCCAGGTCGCGCCCGCGTCGCCGAGGAGCGAGCGGACGCCCATCCCCTCTGAGCCGTCGCGCCGCTCGCAGAGCTCGGGCGGGCAGAGGCGCGTCTGCGTCTCCTGGACGTTCAGCCGGTAGTCGGCGCCGAGGAGCGTGAAGAGGTTCTCCCGGTGGTTCTGGAAGATCGGCAGGCGCCCGGGCTCCGGCCGCTTCCCGGTGAGGAGCGCCGGCACCGCCTCGTCGCCGGACGCCGAGACCGTGGTCGCGTTGCGAAACCAGGTCGACGAGCGGGCGAGCGAGGCGAACGCGGGGAAGCGGCCCTCGTCGAGCTCGCCGGCCGGGTCGAGGAGCGAGACGGTCGGGAGCTCGCTGAAGACGACGACGACGACCGGCGTCGCGCTCCGGACGCCGGCGATCTCGACGTCCGTGTCGGCGGGGAGCGCGAGCTCGGACACGGGCGACACGGCGAGGAAGAGCCCGAGGGCGACGAGCGGGATGGGCGCGAGGAAGGCGAGCACCGTCCCCACGAATCGCGCCCGCGCGACCGCGAGCCCGGCTCCCGCCGCTGCGAACACGCCGAGCACGACGAGCGCGACGGTGCTCTCGACCCCGAGCCGCTCGAGCCCCCAGAGGGCGAAGAGCCCCGCTAGCGCGCCGACGAGCCCGGCGTGCAGCCAGGCGCCCGCCTCCGCGTTCGCGGCCCGCACGAGGAGCACGAGCGCGATGAGCACGAGCGGGGGCACGAGGACGACGGCGAGCCCGAAGAGCCAGATGTCGAGCGCCGGCGAGCCGCGAGCCGCGAAGAAGGCCGGGTCGTCACCGAGCGCGGAGAGGAGAGGGAGCGCGACGCCGAGCCCGGTCGCCGCGAGGAGCTGCGCGCCGACCCGCCGGACCGACGGCTGCACGGGGATCACGAACGCGGGGCTATCGCGCGTAGGGCCCCGGCCGCCCGCGGCGGGCGGTTCCGGCGTGGATGTAGACGCGATTCATGTATAGGTCTCCCTCGGTGCCCTGGCGCGAGGCGGCAGTATGGTACCCGGCTGGTGAGACGACCGTTTCCCTGCGACACGGCGGGCGGGCGACGCCCGAGAAGGAGAAGAGTCACACGTGAAGATTCGCCCTGAGGAGATCACCTCGATCCTGAAGCAGCGGATCGAGGAGTACGACGTCGAGACGGACCTCGCCGAGGTCGGGACGGTGCTGCAGATCGGCGACGGTCTCGCGCGCGTCTACGGGCTCGAGAACTGCATGGCGATGGAGATGCTCGAGCTCGAGCACGGCGTCGTCGGCGTCGCCTTCAACCTCGAGGAGGACAACGTCGGGAGCCCGCTCTTCGGCGACTGGGAGTTGATCTCCGAGGGCGCCCCCGTCAAGCGCACCGGCAAGGTGGCGAGCGTCCCGGTCGGCGAGGCGCTCGTCGGCCGGATCGTGAACCCGCTCGGTCAGCCGCTCGACGGCCAGGGCCCGATCAAGACGACGGAGACGCGCCCGCTCGAGTTCAAGGCGCCCGGCGTCGTCCAGCGCCAGCCGGTCACCGAGCCCGTCCAGACCGGCATCAAGGCGATCGACTCGATGATCCCGATCGGCCGGGGCCAGCGGGAGCTCATCATCGGCGACCGCTCGACCGGCAAGACCGCGCTCCTCGTCGACACGATCCTGAACCAGAAGGGCCAGGACATGATCTGTGTGTACGTCGCGATTGGCCAGAAGGCCTCGACCGTCGCGCAGGTCTACGAGCGCCTCAAGGACGCGGGCGCGATGGACTACACGATCATCGTCAGCGCGTCCGCGACGGAGGCGGCGCCGATCAAGTGGATGGCGCCCTTCGCCGGCTGCGCGATGGGCGAGCACTTCCTCTACAACGGAAACCACGCGCTCTGCATGTACGACGACCTCTCGAAGCACGCGGACGCGTACCGGCAGATGTCGCTGCTCCTGCGGCGCCCGCCGGGGCGCGAGGCCTTCCCGGGCGACGTCTTCTACCTCCACTCGCGCCTGCTCGAGCGCGCGGTGAAGCTGAACGACGAGCTCGGCGGCGGGTCGCTCACGGCGCTTCCCGTGATCGAGACGCAGGCGGGCGACGTCTCCGCGTACATCCCGACGAACGTCATCTCGATCACCGACGGGCAGATCTTCCTCGAGAGCTCGCTCTTCTACTCGGGCGTTCGGCCGGCGATCAACGTCGGCATCTCGGTCTCCCGTGTGGGCGGGAACGCGCAGACGAAGGCGATGAAGAAGGTCGCCGGCCGTCTGCGCCTCGATCTCGCCCAGTACCGCGAGCTCGAGGCCTTCGCGCAGTTCGGGTCGGAGCTCGACCCGCAGACGCAGAAGACCCTCGCGCGCGGCGAGCGGATGGTCGCGACGCTGAACCAGCCGCAGTACGCGCCCTGGCCGCTCGAGGAGCAGGTCGCCGCGATCTTCGCGGGGATCAACGGCTATCTCGACGACGTCCCGCCGGGCCAGGTCCCGCGCTTCCAGGAGGAGCTGCGCGAGCACCTGCGCACCGAGGAGTCGGTCTACAAGGACATCCGCGAGGGCAAGGAGCTCCCCGACGAGCTCGCCGACCGGCTCAAGGCCGAGATCGAGAAGTTCAAGGGGAACTTCGCAGTCCGCGAGGAGAGCACGGTCCCGGGAACGTAGATGGCGACCGTCCAGGACATCAAGCGCCGGGTCAACTCGGTCAAGAACACGAGCAAGATCACCAAGGCGATGGAGCTCGTCGCCGCGGCGAAGCTCCGCAAGGCCGAGGCGCGGATCGAGGCGCTTCGCCCGTACGCCGACCGGATGCGCGAGCTCATGATCGGGACCGCGCGGGCGACGCCGTCGCGCGGCTTCCCGCTCCTCGAGGAGCGCGAGACGGTGGGCTCGGTCACCATCCTCTCGCTCACCGGCGATCGCGGGCTCGCCGGCGGCTTCAACGCGCAGATCATCCGCCGCTCGCTCGCGCTCGAGCGGGAGATCCGCGGCGACGGGGCCGACGTGCGCTGGCTCGTCGTCGGGAAGAAGGGTCGCTCGACGCTCCGCTTCCGCCGCTACGACGTCGCGCACGCCTGGGTCGACCTGACCGACCGGCCCACGTACGCCGACGCCGCCGCGGTCGCGAACGCGGTCGCCGAGCTCTACACCGAGCGCGAGGTCGACCGGGTCGTCATGGTCTACAACCGCTACCTCTCCGCGCTCACGCAGCGGGTCGAGGTGGAGGAGGTGCTCCCGATCCCGCGCAAGGCGCTCGAGGAGGACGAGGACAGGAGCGCCTACGAGATCGCGCTCGAGGGCGACTTCATCTACGAGCCCGAGCCGGACGTCATCCTCGGCCGGCTGCTCCCGACGTACCTCGAGACCTCGATCTACCGCGCGCTCCTCGAGTCCGCGGCGTCCGAGCACGGCGCCCGGATGACCGCGATGCGTAACGCCTCCAGCAACGCCGAGGATCTGATCGACCGCCTGACGCTCGACATGAACCGAGCGCGGCAGGCCGCGATCACGCAGGAGCTGCTCGAGGTCGTCGCGGGCGCGGACGCACTGACGCAGTAGCACGCCCGCGCGGCGGGCTACCGTTCCCACCGATGCTCCGGCGACGCCAGCGCGCCTCCGGCGAACGCCCCCACTACGTCGCGATGATCGGGGTGCTCGTCCTGATCGGGCTCCTCGCGGCGGCCGGCTCGACGCTCGAGAGCGCCGATCCCGTCCCGCGCGAGACGCCTGCGCCGCCCGAGGCGGAGGGCGAGCTCGAGGGCGAAACGCTGACGCTCGCGCTCTCCGAGGAGCCGGCCTCGCTCGACCCTGCGTTCGCCGTCGACCGCGCGGCCGCGAACGTCGTCGGGAACCTCTTCGACCCCCTCGTCCGGCTCGGGCCGGATCTCGAGCCGGAGCCTGCGCTCGCCAGCGAGTGGCGCGTCTCGGAGGACGGGCTCACGGTCACGTTCCTCCTCCGGCCGGAGGCGCGCTGGTCGAACGGCGAGCCCGTCGTCGCCTCGGACTTCGTCGCCGCGTGGCTCCGGGTCCTCTCGCCCGAGCTCGAGTCGCCGCTCGCCTCGCGCCTGTACGGGATCCGCGGCGCCGCCGCGTACAACCGGTGCACGGAGCGCTGCGACGAGCTCGAGGAGGCCGTCGGCGTCCGCGCCCGCGGCGACCACCGGCTCGTCGTCCGGCTGACCGTCCCGCAGCCGTGGTTCGTGCGCCTCACCGCGCTCCCGCCGTTCCTGCCCGTCCACGCGCGGACGGTGAGCCGGCACGGCGAGGACTGGGCCGCGCCGGGGACGATCGTCACGAACGGGCCGTTCGTCCTCGGGGGCCGCACCGAGAGCGCGATCTCGCTCGTCCGCAACCCTCGCTTCCGGGCGGCGGCGCGGGTCTCGCTCGCGCGCGTCGAGGCTGTCGTGATCGGCGACGCGCGCGCCCGCGTGCAGGCGTTCGACGAGGGGACGGTGCTCGCCCTCGACGGCTCGCCGCTCCCCGAGCCCGAGCTGCCGGAGCTCCGCGAGCGGCGCGAGTTCGAGGCGTACCCGAGCCTCCAGGCGACGACGTTCGCGTTCAACCTCGTCGGAATTGCCGACGTGCGCCAGCGCCGCGCGATGTCGCTCGCCGTCGACCGGGAGGCGCTCGTCGAGAACGTGACGGGCGGCGGCGAGGCGCCCGCGACGCGCTTCCTGCCCGAGGGAATGCCGTACGAGGGCCGCAACGCGCCCGACTCGCCGTGGGCGCCGGAGGACGGCGACCTCGCGGCCGCGCGCGCGGAGCTCGAGGCGGCGGGCGCCGTGAAGCGGCGCGTGACGCTCCTCCACGTGGACGATCCGGACAGCCGCGCCGTCGCGCTCGCCCTCGCCGCGGTCTGGGAGGAGCTCGGGCTCGAGACGGTCGTCAACTCGCAGCCGGCGGAGAGCTTCCTCGACTTCGAGGGGCCGCTCTCGCGCGACTCCGTCGACCTCTACCAGCAGGATCTCGACCCCTGGATCCCCGATCCGTGGCCGACGCTCGCGCTCTGGTCGTGCGGCGCGGCCTCGAACAAGGCGAACTTCTGCAGCGCCGCCTACGACGGCGTCCTCGCCGAGGCGCGCGCGGCGGAGAGCACGCTCGTCCGGAGCCACCTCTACGCGCGGGCGGAGGAGCTCCTCACGGGCGAGGGAGGCGCGCTCCCGCTCGTCCCGGTCTACCGCCCGACGTACACGACGCTCGAGTCCTTGCAGGTGCAGGACACGTTCGCGGTGAATCCCCTCGGGCAGATCGATCTGTCGGCGGTCGCGCTCGACTAACCACCGCCGCGCGCGCTCGTCGGAAGAGGAACCACACGGCGCCGGGCCGCTCGCCCGGCGTCTCGGTTACACTCGCTGCCCGGCGAGCGGAAACGCGGAATGGCAACCGTCGCACCCGAGATCCACGAGGCAGGCCCGCCGGCCGAGCCGGAGACCGATGTCGTCGGCCTCTCGCCCCGGCAGCTCTTCTGGGCGCGCTTCAAGCAGGACAAGGCGGCGGTCGCCGGGCTCGTGATCATCATCGTGCTGATCGTGCTCGCACTGGCGGCACCGCTCATCGCGAAGCTCGTCGGGCACGGGCCGAACGACCTCTTCCAGCGCGAGATGACCGACTCGTTCGGCGTCCCGAAGGGCCCGAACGCCGACTTCTGGTTCGGCGCCGACCAGGCCGGGCGCGACGTGTTCGTCCGCGCGATCTACGGGGCGCGCACGTCGCTCATCGTCGGGCTCGTCGCCACCGGCATCGCCGTCTTCTTCGGGACGATCGTCGGCATCCTCGCCGGCTACTTCGGCGGCAAGATCGACACGGCGATCTCGCGCACGATCGACGTCGTCCTCTCGATGCCGATCCTCCTCTTCGCGATCGGGATCGTCGCGGCCTGCGGAACGACCGGCTGCCTGAACGGCCTGATCGAGCCGGGGCTCACGCTCGTCATCTTCGTGATCGCGCTCTTCTCCTGGCCCTACATCGCGCGCATCGTCCGCGGCAACACCCTCTCGATCCGGGAGAAGGAGTTCATCGAGGCCTCACGGTCGCTCGGGGCGGGCAACACGCGGATCATGTTCCGCGAGGTCCTGCCGAACCTCGTCGCGCCGATCGTCGTCTACTCGACGCTCCTCATCCCGACGAACATCCTCTTCGAGGCCGCGCTCTCGTTCCTCGGGCTCGGCGTGCCGCAGCGCACGCCGTCCTGGGGCGGGATGCTGTCCGACGCCACCCAGTATTTTCGCTTCGCGTGGTGGCTGATGTTCTTCCCGGGCATCTTCCTCATCCTCACCACGCTCTCGTTCAACCTGCTCGGGGACGGGCTCCGCGACGCGCTCGACCCGCGCAGCAACCGGTGACACGGGCGCCCGCGCGCCTAACTTCGTTCGAGGCTCGTCGTCAACGTTCACAAGGGCTGTCGCTACGACCAGCGAACGAAGAGATACCCGAAACCAGCACACAGAAGAGAGGAGCGAACTTTGCGACGTTCGACGATCGCAGCACTCTTGCTCGCGTTGAGCCTCCTCCTCGCGCTCGGCGCCGCCGGTTGTGGCGGTGACGACGGCGGCGACGAGGCCGGCACCGAGGCGAGCGAAGGCGTTGACGAGGGCGCCGAGCCGGGCGGAACGTTCCGGACGCAGACGGACGCGTTCGAGTGGACCGGGAACTTCGACCCGACCGGCGAGTACCTCGCCACGTTCCTCGGGCTCTACCAAAACCTCCTCGGCCGCACGCTCATGGGCTACAACCACGTGCCCGACGCCGAGGGCAACGAGCTCATCCCGGATCTCGCCGAGGCGGAGCCGGAGATCTCCGAGGACGGCCTGACGTACACGTTCACGCTCCGCGAGGGCGTGATGTGGGGTCCGCCGCTCGACCGGGCCGTCACCGCGCAGGACGTCGAGTACGCCTTCCGGCGGATCGCGACGCCCGCGCTCGTGGCGCAGTACGGCTTCTACTACCTGGGCGTCATCAAGGGTCTCCAGGAGTACAGCGACGCCGGCGGCCTCACCGAGGATCCCGAGGGCGAGACGCCCATCGAGGGCATCACGGTGCAGGACGAGCGCACGATCCAGTTCGACCTCGAGGCACCGACCGGCGACTTCCTCTACCGGATCGCCATGCCGGCAGCCGGCCCGATCCCGGAGGAGGTCGCGAAGTGCTTCCTCACCGCCGGTGAGTACGGCCGCTTCGTGATCTCGAGCGGCCCGTACATGATCGAGGGCTCCGACCAGCTCGACATCACGAGCTGCGACACGATGCAGGCTATCTCGGGCTTCAACCCGAACCAGCGCCTCATCCTGGAGCGCAACCCGAACTACGACCCCGAGACCGACACGCCGGAGGCGCGCGAGAACTTCTTCGACCGGTTCGAGATGACCCTGAACACGAACGCCCAGGACATCTTCGACCGGGTGCGCCAGGGTCAGCTCGAGCTCGCGTACGCGTCCGAGCCGTCCGAGGTCGTGCGTGAGTACTCGACGAACGCGGACCTCGAGGATCGCTACCAGATCAACTCGGGCGACCGCACGTGGTACATCACGATGAACCTGACCCAGCCGCCCTTCGACGACATCCACGTCCGCAAGGCAGCGAACTGGATCATGGACAAGGAAGGACTCCGGCGCGCGTGGGGCGGCGAGCCCAAGGGCTTGATCGCGAATCACATCGTCCCGGACACGATGTTCAACAACAACCTCGAGGACTACGCGCCGTACGCCACCGAAGGCGATGCGGGCAACCTCGAGGAGGCGCAGAACGAGATGCGCCAGTCGAAGTACGACACCGATCAGGACGGCATGTGCGACGCGCCGCAGTGCAAGGGCGTGCTCCACGTGACTCGGACGACCGATGTCTGGGCGAACATGGCCCCGATCATCGAGGAGTCGTTCGCGAAGATCGGCATCGAGCTGAACACGCGTCAGTTCGAGGACTCGTACACGATCATCCAGACCGTGAAGCGGCAGGTGCCCGTCTCGTCCACCCCGGGCTGGGGCAAGGACTACGCGGACGCCTCCACGTTCATGGTGCTCTTCGACAGTCGCAGCATCCTGCCGGAGGGCAACGTGAACTACTCCCTCGTCGGCCTGACGCCGGAGACCGCGCAGGAGCTCGGCGCCACCGGCACGGTCGAGGGGATCACGAGCGTGGACGACGCGATCGACTCGTGCAACGAGCTGATGGACGAGGAGCGCCTGGACTGTTGGCAGGAGCTCGACCAGCAGCTCATGGAGGAGATCGTGCCGTGGGTCCCGTACCTCCAGGGCAACGCCGACTTCGTGATCAGCGACGCGGTCTCGAAGTACGTGTTCGACCAGGCTTCGGGCGACCCGGCCTGGGCGCACCTGGCCATCGACCAGGACCTCCAGCAGTAAGGAGCGATCCAGCGAGCTCGGAGGGCCGTCCCGGATGCTTGGGGCGGCCCTCCGGCTCGACTATCGTGTAACGACCTAGAGCGAGCGAAGAGGGCAGATGGGGCGCTACGTCATCAGGCGGCTTCTCTGGACGGTTCTCGTCGTCCTGGTCGTCACGCTCCTGACGTTCGTCGTCTTCTACGTCATGCCGCCCGGCAATCCGTCCGTCCGGTTTGCCGGGAAGCAGCCCACGCCGGAGCTGATCGCGCAGGTCGAGAAGCAGCTGGGCCTCGATCGCTCGCTGCCCGAGCAGTACGCGCACTTCCTGCGGCGCCTGTTCCTCGGCGACGGGACGGAGTGCCCGCTCGTCTACCGACCGCTCTGCTCGATCGAGTCGGTCGAGAACTTCGTCGTCCTGGATACGGGGGGCTGCGCCACGGGCGTGTCCGGCTGCGGCTGGCCGGGCCTCGGGATGTCATTCGACAGCCGTACCGCCGTTCGACAGGAGCTGATCGAACGAACGCCGCGCACCCTTTCGCTCATCTTCGGCGCCGCGGTGATCTGGCTCGTCGTCGGTGTCTCGATCGGCGTCATCTCGGCCCTCAAGCGACGGACGATCTGGGACCGCCTCGCCATGGGCTTCGCGCTCTTCGGGATCTCCGCGCCCGTCTTCTGGCTCGGCCTGGTCGCGCTCTGGATCTTCACCGTGAAGCTGCCCTTCTCCGACTCGCTCGGGACGGGATACGTCGAGTTCGGCAATGATCCGGTGGGCTGGTTCACGCACCTCATTCTCCCGTGGACCGTCCTCGCCCTCCTCTACGCGGCGTTCTACGCCCGCATGACGCGGGGAAACCTGATCGACACGATGGGCGAGGACTACATCCGCACCGCGCGCGCCAAGGGCCTGCCCGAGCGGCGCGTCATCTTCAAGCACGGGCTCCGCGCGAGCCTCACGCCGATCGTGACGATGTTCGGCCTCGACGTTGCGCTCCTCGTCGGCGGCGCCGTGATCACGGAGACCGTCTTCAACATCCAGGGCCTCGGGAACTACGCCGTCCAGTCCGCGGTCAGCGCCGACCTACCGGCGATGACCGGCGTCGTGGTCATCGTCGCGTTCGCCGTCGCCTTCATGAACCTCGTGGTGGACATCGTCTACGCGTACCTCGACCCGCGGGTGCGCTACTCGTGAGCCAGGTCCACGCCTCGCCCCGCGGCGAGCCCCTTCTCGAAGTCCGCGACCTCAGGGTGCACTTCCCGACGCCGGACGGCGTCGTCAAGGCGGTGGACGGGCTCTCCTTCTCCGTGCGCCGGGGCGAGACCTTCGGGATCGTCGGCGAGTCCGGCTCCGGGAAGAGCGTCACCTGCTTGACCGCACTCGGCCTCATCAACCGCAAGAGCGCGCTCGTCGAGGGCGAGGTGTTCTTCAAGGGTCGCGACCTCCTGAAGCTCTCGAACGAGGAGCTCCAGAAGATTCGCGGCAAGGAGCTCGCGATGATCTTCCAGGATCCGTTCGCCTGCCTCCACCCGATGTACCGGGTCGGAGACCAGCTCGTCGAAGCGGTCCAGATCCACGACGACATGTCGCGAAAGGCGGCGCGGGAGCGCGTCGTCGAGCTGCTCGCCGCGGTCGGCATCCCGCGCCCGCGCGAGCGCGTCCGCGACTACCCGCACCAGTACTCGGGCGGGATGCGCCAGCGCGCGATGATCGCGATGGCGCTCCTTCACAACCCCGACATCCTCATCGCCGACGAGCCGACGACGGCGCTCGACGTGACCGTTCAGGCGCAGATCCTCGAGCTGATCGAGCGGATCAAGGAGGAGTTCCAGATCGGCGTCATCCTGATCACGCACGATCTCGCCGTGATCGCGGACGTGGCCCAGACGGTCATGGTCATGTACGCCGGCCGTTCGATGGAGCTCGGCGCGCGCGACGCCGTGTTCGACAAGCCGCTTCACCCATACACGTGGGGCCTGCTCGAGTCGATCCCCCGCGTCGCGAGCAAGGGCGAGCTGCTGGTCCCGATCGAGGGGGCGCCGCCCTCGCTCATCAACGTGCCGCCCGGGTGCCCCTTCCACCCGCGCTGCCCGCACCGGTTCAGCCCGTGCGACGACCAGCGTCCCGATTTCAAGGACCGCGGCGGCGGTCATCCCGAGGCCTGTCACCTCTCGGCCGAGGACAAGCGCAGGCTGTGGTCCGAGCGGGAGGCCCGCCGGACGAAGGTGGCCGTGTGAGCCAGCTCGCCGAGCCGAGGACGATGACGGCCGAGCGGCCCGGCGGCGACGCGCTCGTCAGCGTCCGCAACCTGACGAAGCGCTTCCCGATCACGCGCGGGATCATCTTCCAGCGTGAGATCGCGCGCGTCCACGCGGTCGAGGACGTGAGCTTCGACATCTTCCCGGGCGAGACGCTCGGGCTCGTCGGCGAGTCCGGCTCGGGCAAGTCGACGACGGCGCGCCTGATCACGAAGCTGATCGACGCGACCTCGGGCTCGGTCGTCTTCGACGGCCAGGAGATCACCGGGTACAGCCGGCGCCAGATGCGTCCGCTGCGCCGCGAGATGCAGATGATCTTCCAGGATCCCTACTCGTCCCTGAACCCGCGGCAGACGGTCGGGCAGATCATCGGCTCGCCGTATGCGATCCAGGGCGGGGAGCGGAACGTGCGCCGCCGCGTCCAGGAGCTCATGAACCGTGTCGGCCTGAATCCCGAGCACTTCAACCGCTACCCGCACGAGTTCTCCGGCGGGCAGCGCCAGCGGATCGGGGTCGCCCGCGCGCTCGCGCTCTCGCCGAAGCTGATCATCTGCGACGAGCCGGTCTCGGCTCTCGACGTCTCGATCCAGGCGCAGATCCTCAACCTGCTCGAGGGGCTGCAGCAGGACTTCAATCTCACCTATCTCTTCATCTCGCACGACCTGAGCGTCGTACGCCACATCTCCGACCGGATCGCGGTCATGTACCTCGGGCATGTCGTCGAGGTCGGCAGCGCGGAGGAGCTGTACGAAAACCCGAAGCACCCGTACACCGCGTCACTTCTCTCCGCCGTGCCTCAGGGAACCGGGGGCGGGCATCACCGGGTCGTCCTCGCCGGCGACGTTCCGTCGCCGATCGACCCGCCCCCCGGCTGCGTCTTCCACACGCGCTGCCCGAAGGCGCGCATGGTGAGCGGCAGCCCGGACGAGGTGCCGGAGAACTGCCGCACCGAGTTCCCGCCGCTCGGCGAGGTCGAGCCGCGCCACCTGGCGGCGTGCTGGTACCCGCTGAAGGCCGGCGAGGAGCTGCGCCAGGCCGCGCACCGCTGACGCGCGCGCGGCGCGGAGGAAGCCCTAACCGAACGGGCGTGCTAGCGTCGAAAGAGGTGTGAGGACGATTTCGGACCGTGGATGCTCGCGCGCGCTTGCGTGGGCGTCGCTCGAGCTCGACGGAGAGCTCTCGCAGCTCGAGTCCGTGCTGCTCGAGCGCCACCTCGAGCGCTGCGCGGGCTGCGCCGCGCACGTGGGCGAGATGCGCGCGCTCGCGGCGACGCTCAGGACGGCGCCGCTCGAGGCGCTCTCCGAGCCGGTCTTCGTCGCCTCCCCGCGCCACGGGCGGGCGAGCACGCTCGCCGCGAAGGTCGCCGTCGCGGCCGCGCTCGCCCTCGCCGCGGGCGGCATGGGCGTCCTCGCCGGCTCGCTCGGCGGCGGCCCGGGCGCGCCCGAGCAGGAGGAGCCGGAGCTCGTCTTCCTCACCCCTGACGACGTCCGCGACATGCGCCCGCCGCGCGAGCTCCAGGAGCCTCCGCAGCCCGTGCTCCCGGGCCCGCGGCTCGGCGGCGTCTAGCGCGGTCGTGTTCCAGCCCGGCCTTATCGCCTCGTACGTCTGACACATGGATCACGCCGCCCGGGTGGCGGCGGGCTCCTCCCGATCGACGCGGCAGCGGCACGAAGCCGGACGGCTTCCCGACCGGGCGCGCAGGCTCCGTCCGAAGCGCGCGCGGACGGGCGCACGGGCCGCTCTACGGCTCGGATAGACTCGCCGCCGAGCCGGAAACCGAGCCAGGAGCAACGCATGCCCGAAGCTGACGGAACGAAGGGAACCATCGTCGAGATCCGCGGCGTCGTCGTCGACGCCGTCTTCCACGGCCACCTCCCGGAGATCAACAACGCCCTCTCGATCGAGATCCCCGATCTCGACGGCGGCGGGGCGCGCGAGCTGATCGCCGAGGTGCAGCAGCACCTCGGGAACGACCGGGTGCGAGCCGTGGCGATGGACTCGACGGACGGTCTCGCGCGCGGGGTCGAGGTGACCGACACGGGCGCCCCGATCTCCGTCCCCGTCGGCCAGGGCACCCTCGGGCGGATCTTCAACGTGCTCGGCGAGCCGATCGACGAGAAGACCGACCAGCCGGAGACGGACGAGCGCTGGCCGATCCACCGCGACGCGCCCGACTTCGAGGAGCTGCAGCCGACGATCGAGATCTTCGAGACCGGCATCAAGGTCATCGACCTGCTCGCGCCCTACGTGAAGGGCGGCAAGGTCGGTCTCTTCGGCGGCGCGGGCGTCGGCAAGACCGTGCTCATCCAGGAGCTCATCCGCAACATCGCGGAGGAGCACGAGGGCCTCTCGGTCTTCAGCGGCGTCGGCGAGCGGACGCGCGAGGGCAACGACCTCTGGATCGAGATGACCGAGTCGGGCGTGATCGAGAAGACCGCGCTCGTCTTCGGCCAGATGAACGAGCCGCCCGGCGCGCGCCTGCGCGTCGCGCTCTCCGGGCTCACGATGGCGGAGTACTTCCGCGAGCAGGGCCAGGACACCCTGCTCTTCATCGACAACATCTTTCGCTTCGTTCAGGCGGGCTCCGAGGTCTCCGCGCTCCTAGGGCGGATGCCGAGCGCCGTCGGCT